>CAYMKJ010000050.1:0-33647 GCA_964391025.1 uncultured Chromatiaceae bacterium | reverse complement strand
CCGCGCGCAAAGCGGCCCGACCAGTTCACGCGCAGGGTCTCGGGCACCTGGATCCAGATCTCACCAGTCACCAGGACGCCCGTCATCTCGATGGCGCCGAAGCCCGCCATGAAACAGCCAAAGGCCCCGCCCATGCTGGAGTGGGAGTCGCCACCGACGGCGAACATGCCAGGCAGGAGCAACCCCTGCTCTGCCAGCAGCACGTGACCGATGCCGCGCATGTCGAAGAACCGCTTTATGCCGAAATACTGAGCGAACTCCCGCGTCAGTTGCAGGATCGCAGCCGATTCTGCATCCACCGCCGGAGTGAAGTGATCAGAGCAGAGCACGATCCGGTCCGGATCCCAGACACCGACACCGAGCTCCTTCAGTCGGGGCCAGATGCGCCGTGGACCGCCGGAGTCGAGCAGCAGGGCCAGGTCCACCCGGCAGGTGACGATCTCGCCTGAGCTGACGCGCGGCTGACCGGAGGCCCGGGCAAGGATCTTTTCAGTCAACGTCCTGGACATTTCAGCGGACCCTTTCGATGGCGCGCCGTGCCAGCCGGTCCACGAAGCCGGGGGCGACTAACTTGAGGACTTGCGCAAGCTTGCCCGTTGGGGTCATGACGAGTTCCCGGGACCGACGCCGGGTGGCCACAACAATCTGCCGCGCGCACTCAGCAACACTCATCACCCGGTCGGGGTCGAGCGGGTTGATGCGAATCGGCTTGCCATCCGGACCCGTCGCGTTCTCCCGGATGCCGGTGGCCACGAAGCCGGGATAGATCATGGTGACGGTAACGCCGGAACCCCTGAGCTCGATACGCAGCGAATCGAAGAAGCCGCGCATGGCATGCTTGGACGCGGCGTAGCCAGAGCGCGTCGGCACACCGGTGAGGCCGGTGAGGCTCGCGACGCCCACGATCCGGCCCCGGGTGACCTTCAGGTAGGGCAACGCATAAGCCGTGCAATAGACAGCGCCCATGTAGTTGACCTGCATGATCCGGGCGAGCATGCCCAGGTCACGAATTTCATCGACTCGGGCCCACATGGTTGCGCCCGCATTGTTGATCAGGGTATCAAGACGGCCGTAGCGGGCGACGGTTTGCTCAACAAGGCGCTGACAGTCAACTTCAACGGCCACATCGGTTGGAATCGTCTCCACAGTCGCGCCGAGCTGCCGACACTGCTTCGCCACCGCTTCTAGGGCCAGCGTGTCGCGCGCTGCCAGCGCAAGCTTGGCGCCCAGAGTCGCGAACTGACGGGCAAGCTCCGCACCGATGCCCCTGGACGCCCCGGTAACGACGATCACGTTGTCTCGCATGCTGTCCACTTCGCCGTCAGTCGCGCAACAGGTCCGCGCCGAGGCGCCGGTACCGGCGGCACGCCTGCCGGGCGGCGTGACTATCCTCCGTCCTGGCCAGTGCGCCGGCGTGCTCCACCAGCAGGGCCAGTTCCAGGGCCCGCCCGAGAGTGAGTGTGAATTGCCGAGCCCCGCGCTGGCGCGCCGCCGGGTCGCCCGTAGCGCGGTGCCAGCCGATGGCGTGATCGACTGCGGCGAGACTGGCCGCCGCTGACAACCGCAGCTCCGCATCGGTCACGGAACTGCAGGCCTGGACGATCCGCTGCCGGAGCGCCGCAAGGCCCGGGTCCAGATCCGCGCGCAGCAGCAGGTCCAGGGCCAACACGTTCGTAGTCCCCTCCCAGATCGGCAGTACCTGCCCGTCCCGGAGCAACACCGGAATGCCCGTGTCTTCCACGTAACCGGCGCCGCCGAAGGCTTCGATAAGTTCGCTGGTGCCGGCAGCTGCCTGCTTGCCGGTCGTGGCCTTGGCGATCGGCGTCAACAGACGCAGGAGGGCGGCCTCCGAAGCGTCGAGCTCGCCATCCTCGTCCCGTCCCAGTAGTTCAACTAGCAGAAACGCCAGCAGGAAGGCGCCCGCCGATTCCGCGTCCACGTCGTCGAGCGTAGCCCGGTGCAGCGGCTGCGCGGCCAGCGTTGCACCGAACGCCACGCGCCGGGCCGCGTAGTCCTCGGCGAGACCCAGGCCATGGCGCAGAAACGAGGCAGCACACACGCTGTTCCAGGTGCGCGTGACGCGCAACATCGGCTCGATGCTGCGCGTGCCGTGGGTGGTCCCGGCCACGAGCTGCGCCACCGTGCCATCCAGGGTCAGCTCGGCTGTGGGCACCTTCCTCGTTCCCAGCTTGTCCTTGAGCCGTTCCACACGGATGCCGTTTAGCTGACCGTCCGCGTCGCGGGTTTCCAGATAGAACAAGGCGAGGCCAGTACCACCGGGTCCATTGCCCTCCGGCCGGGCCAGGGTCAGGGCCATCTGTGACGTGGCCGCTGACGTGAACCACTTCTTGCCATGGAGGTGCCACACACCGTCGCGGAATTCAGCACGGGTCAGGGACAAGCCCACGTCAGAGCCGCCGGTAGCCTCGGTCATCCACTGGCCGCTGGTCCAGAACCGGGCCGGGTCGCGGCTGGTGAGGCGCGGCACCGCCCGGTCGATCAATACCTGGTTGCCAGCGGCGAGCAGTGTCCGCGCGGCACCGTCAGTCATGGCCAGCGGGCAGGTGTATACGTCGGTGACCGGATGAAAGAGATGCACAAGCAGGAACTGGTGCAATCGCGACCAGGAGCCATACCGGCGTTCCTGCGGATGCGCGGTGAGTCCGTAGTTCACGGCAAGGGGCTCGGCCTCACGCCACAGAGGTGTCAGTTCAATGTGGTCAATCCGCTTGCCCCAGGCATCGAAGGATGTCAGCCGGGGCTCATTCAGGCGATCCGCGCGCTGGAAGTCCCAGAGCGGACCGGAGGCCCGTGTGCCGAGCTCGTCCAGTTCCGGTTCGATCGCCCCTGCCACCTCGGGCGGGAGCCGATGGCGGACAAAACTCCGCACCAGCCAGTCGTCCCGGAAGCCGTGCCTTGGCCGGGGCTCCGGCTGGACGAAGGGCTGGAAGGACATTGCCGTTCTTAAGCCACGCGGGTCATGCCCTGGGCGATGTCCTGGGCCATCTCGTCGGTCAGGGTCTTGAGCGGCACGGTCTTGTGCACCCACTGGCCCGGCTCACTTCGGTGGCCCGGGCACGGCAACACGCGGATGTGCGTGTCGCGCAACGCAGCCAGTGCCTGCGCGTCCACTTCACCGTATTTCGCCGCGTAGTCCCGGGTCATCTTCCGGGCCTGGGCGAGCGTCACGTCGGTCTCCACCAGCAACTCCTCGGCCGGCGATGCCGCCTGGCGCGGCCGCGTGCCCTTCAATATGGCGTAGTCCTCGTTCATCACCTGGTCCCGGGTCATGGTGACCAGCTGCTGATGATCCGCCGCGGAAAGGCCGCCCTTGCCGTCGGCGCCGGGCTTCGGCTGGAGCAGCAACATGAAGATCTGCGTGTTGCCTTCGTCAATCGGGGTGACTGTAGCGACCACGACGGTCGCGGGATAACCCGGCTGCTTGTTCGTGTTCCGCGACACCATGCCCACCACGTCGAATTCCATCATCAGGCCCCGGTCGGGACTGATCGCGCCCTTGGCATCCCAGGCGGCGTGAAACGCCTTCACGTAGGTCGCCGTCTGTTCGATGGTCTCGATGGTGACGCCCTTGGGCAGCCACCTGGCAAACTCGTGCACGTAGTGCACGTGGCAGGGGTCGTTGTAGTTCTCGGCCATGCGCACGTAGTTGACGTCTTTCTTGCGGGACAGGATGCCCACATGCCAGCCGTTCGGGTCGTCGTACTCCGGCAGGATGTGGCGCAGGGTCGGCCGATGCGCCTCGTCCAGGTCGCCGAGGAAGGCGAACACCAGCCCATAGCGCTCCTCCACCGGGTAGGAGGGCACGCGCGCCTTGCGGGGCGGGGCCGCCGGATCCTTGATGCCAGCCGGCACCCGGACGCACCTGCCGCTGCCATCGTATTCCCAGCCGTGCTGGGGACAGATCAGGAGGTCGTCGCGCCGCTTGCCGGCGGACAGGGACGCGCCCCGGTGACAGCAGGCATCGCTCAGGCAATGGGCCACGCCCGCACTGTCACGGAACAGGACGAAATCGCAGTCGAGCATGCGGACCTTCCGGGGCACCTGCGTGAGTTCGCTGGCGATACAGGCCGCGTACCAGTTGTTGATGAACACCGGGTCACTCCAGGAGAGCGGTCGACGAGACTAGTATGAACCCGCGAACGGCTGTCGTTCTAGACTGCTGTAATGGCCGACATCATCAAGAGGCTTCTGCCCCCGGACGACCTGCTCCGGGATGCCACGTACAGCAGGCTCTGGACCTCCATCCTTATCAGCTCCTTTGGGGGCCAACTCACCCTGCTGGCGGTCCCGCTGACCGCTGCGGTGCTGCTGCACGCCACGCCGACCCAGATGGCCCGGCTCACCGCCATCGAAATCAGCGCTTTCGTCCTGCTCTCCCTGCCGGTGGGCGTCTGGCTGGACCGGGTCTACAAGCTGCCCGTGTACATCATCGGCGAGTCACTGCTCGCGGTGGCTGTCGCGAGCGTGCCGCTGGCCTGGTGGCTGGGCTGGCTGTCCATGGAGTGGCTCTACGTGGTCGGCTTCGCCTTCGGGGCCGTCCACACGGTGGCCGGCAGCGCCGCGCAGATCGTGCTGACGCAGATCGTGCCCCGGGAGCGGCTGGTGGAAGCTCACGCCAAGAACGCGCTGGCCAATTCCACGGCAGAGGTCGCCGGGCCGGGCGCGGCCGGCGTGCTGATCAGTCTCACGAGCCCACCGGTGGCGCTGGTGGCGGATGCCGTGATGCTGACCATCTCTGCGCTGATTCTCCGCGGCATGCGGCTGAACGAGGTACTGCACCCCTCCACCCAGCGCTTTCACGAGGCGCTGCGCGCGGGCCTCGCCTTCGTTGCTCAAAACCGGCTGCTCGTGACCATGGCCTGCATCGTCGGCGGCTGGCAGCTGTGTCACAACGCGGCCCTCGTGGTGCAGATCCTGTTTGCCACCCGGGAGCTTGGCCTGTCCGCCGGCGGCGTGGGCCTGTGCTACATCGCTCTGGGCGTCGGCACCGTTATCGCCAGCACGCTCGGCCACCGGCTCGCGAGCCGCATCGGTCCCGGACCAACCCTGGTGCTGGGGCTGGCAATCTGCGGTGGCGGCTGGCTGCTGGGCGCGGTGGCCCCTGCCAGCACTCTGGGCGCGTGGGTCTTTGCCCTGATGCTGACGGCCTTCGGCAGCGGTGCCACGCTGGTGTTCATCACCTTCCTCGCCCTGCGCCAGGCGGCAACGCCCGCGCCCCTGCTCGGGCGGATGACGAGCACGATGCGCTGGCTGATTCTGCTGCCCGCCGGTCCGGGTGCGCTACTGGGCGGTTGGCTCGGAGAACACGTGGGCCTGCGCTACGCCCTGGTATTCGCTGGTGTCATGGCGCTCCTGTTCGCCATGGTGGCCTGGCGGCAGCCCATCATCCGCAACATGCGCAAGCTGCCCATGTCCTCCGGGGCTCATCGGGCGGCGGATGCCCAGCTCGTACCCGACACCCAGCCGGGAGAATTCGTCCCGTAGGGGAAATGGGGACATGCCTAATTTCCCCTACCAGAGGCCCTTCAGCTTCTCCGCCAGTTTAGCGACCTCGGCCGGGTCCGCCTGGCTCACGTCCGCGTACTCGGTAAACCGCTCCGGGATCTTGATGGTCGCGTCGATGCCCATCTGCTCGCCCACTGTCGGGAAACCCTGGGGCCCCTTCGGCGCCGAGGGGTCGAGCACGAAGGCCTGGCCCGAGCGGTTGATGATGATGTCGCTGTACGGCTGCACCCGGGTCTGGATGGCCCATTCGATGGACGAGATGTCGTAGGGATTCACGTCGGGGCCGACGACCACCGCTATCTTTGCCGTGCGCGGCCACCGGCCGGCGGCGCCCCACAGGGCGTGCAGCACGTACTTGCCAAATTCGGGATGGGGCTTGCTGGCACCATCCACATTGAGCTGCACGACGTAGGTCATGTTCGGCGTGACCACGCAATCCTTCACTTCCGGAATCTTGCGCTGCAGGTCGGAGAGCATCTCACCTTCGATCGGAATCAGCCCCAGGTAGTTGTGGTCGAAGGGCGGCATCATCTCGATGGTCGCGTACCAGAGTGGATTCTTCCGGTGCGTAATCGTGGTGACGTCGAACAGCGGAAAGACCTGGTGCTTGTCGTAGTAGCCCACGGAATTGGAGTGCCAACCGATGATCTGCTGGGGCACGTCCGGCTGGAAGACCCCTTCAATGACGTACTCCGCCGTGGCCGGTACTTCGAGGTCCACCGTCTCGCACTTCACCAACTCGACCGGTGAGCCGCGCAGGCCGCCTGCATAGTCGTACTCATCCAGGCCGTAGGGAATGCCGGTGGCCGCGGCCATGTGAATCGCCGGATCACACTGGCAGGCAATGGCAATCTCGAGCGGCTTGCCCATGCGTTGCGCCTTCGCGAGATGCAGGCCAACGTGATTCATCGGCGGGTTCCAGAAGGCAAAGATCGACAGCTGCTTCTTCTGCTCATGCTCGCTGTAGGCGCCACCCTGGGGATGCTTGCAGTTCCAGAGGCTGGTGAGGCGATACCAGCCCACATTGCGCACACCGGTCTCCGGGTCCTTGGTGACGACGACGCCACCACAGATGTAGGACGCGCCCTCCTTGCCGAGCCACACGTGGGGAATCTGCTTGTCGAGGGAGATCTTCTCCCGGGGAATCACCACGTCCTTGCAGGGGGCCGCCTTGCGATCGACCATTTTCGGCTTGTGCCAGGTACCCCGGTCCGCAAGGATCGCGGCGTGCTTGACCTTGGACTCGATCGGATCTTTCACGCCGATCGTGAGACCGGTGCGTTCCCGGGTGCCGAAGGGGTTGAAGATCACGGGGACGCCGGGCGTGTTGTAGCCCTCCAGGTTCTCCAGCATCAGGCCCGGCCCATTGGTCTCGGCGAGAAGGCGCATGAGCGTCTGCAGCTCGTTGGTGCCCTGTGCCACGTTGATCGGCGCCTTGATCCGCTTCAGCTGCCCCATCTCGTCGAGCTTCGCGAGAAACTCGCGCATATCCTTGAAGGCCATCGAGTCCTGCTCCCGTGTGCGTGCGGCTGGTTTGAAACGCTGCAAACCATAACATGGGGAAATGGGGACATGCCTCATTTCCAGAGTCGTGACCAAGGGGAAGTTCGCGCTGCGCAGGAGAGGCCTTGGAAATGAGGCATGTCCCCATTTTCCCGGACTTTGCAGTAGGCTAGCTGCCCCGGAAACCGTCGTTGATCAGGAAGACGCGCCATGCCCGTATCGAAGAAGAAAGTTGCCATCGTCACCGGTTCTGCCACGGGCGTCGGCGCCGCGGCGGCCATCCTGCTGGCCGAGCACGGCTGCAACGTGGTGATCAACTACACCCGCAGCAAGACCGAGGCCGAGGAGACGGCGGCAACCTGTCGCGCCAAGGGGGCCGAGACGATCGTCTTCCAGGCGGACGTGTCGGACGATGACGCCTGCCAGGCCATGGTCAAGGCCGCGGGCGACCAGTGGGGCCGCATCGACTACCTGATCAATAACGCCGCACGCACCAAGTTCAACCCCTACAAGAAGCTGGACGGCGTCAGCAAGCAGGACTTCCTTGATATCTATGCCGTGAACGTGGTCGGCGCCTACCAGATGGTGCGGGCGGTGACGCCCTGGATGAAGAAGCAGGGCCAGGGCTCCATCGTGAATGACTCCTCCATCGGTGGCGTCACCGGCATTGGCTCCTCGATCCCCTATGCGGCATCAAAGGCAGCACTGAACCTGATGACGAAATCCCTGGCCCACGTGCTGGCACCGGAAATCAACATCAACACGGTCGCGCCGGGCATGATCCAGACCCGCTGGCTGAAGGGCGGCATGGGTGACGAGCAGTACGAGGCGATGATCAGGACCCAGGGCGCGCTGCTGCCGCTGAAGAAAGTGGCGACGGCGGAAGACATCGCGGCCGTGCTGGTCTGGTTCCTGGAGTCCGCGCACCTGATCACTGGCGAGACGCTCATCGTGGACAGCGGCATTCACATCGGCACGCTGCCGAACTACTCCAGCGGCGACGCGTACTAACTAAACGTGTAGGAGCGGCGACCGCCGCGACCCCAGGGGAGTCTCATAGTGATCCGCTTTCAAATTGTTGAACGCTCAGGCGCCCACCTCCATCGCACGCTACTGGACGCCATGCGATCCGGCGCACTGCAGACGTTCTCCACGACGAAGCGCGGGCGCAAGGTTTCGCATGCAAAGTACCCGGGCTGGATGAATTGGTCCGTTTCGGACGGCGTGATCACCTGCGAAGTGCTGAGCCCGCGCAAGCCCGGCGACGAATGGAAGCTCCTCCATGCCTTCCTGGGCCGCCTCGCTGCCCGGTTCGGCCAGAGCATCGTCGCCATCAATATCCAGTTTCCGCTACCCGAGACGTCGGAGAGCGACGTGCGAACCAAGCGACGGGCTGCCAGGAAAAGAGCACGCCGCTAGCAGGGAGATTCTGCGTGGTTGATGGCTTCAACGTTAAGGACACCGGGTCGATCCCCTGGCGCCCCTCGACCTTCGCGAAAGGTGTCGACGTCAAGGACCTGGGGACCACGGACGGACTCGCCATGCAACTCGTGCGGTTCGAGCCGGGGGCTGCATTTCCACCCCACGTCCACACGGGTCCTGAGTTCATCTTCCTGATCGATGGTGAAATTATCCAGAATGGCCAGACCTTGAAGGCGGGCTGGTCCTGTGTGGCCGCGGTCGGCACCAGGGACATGGAATTCCGGAGTGCGGCGGGGTGCGTGCTGCTAATTGTTTACGGGAGGTGAGGAGACCTGCCGCCAACATTGGCGGTGCGCTAACGCTGGCGGGGTCGCGCCTTACGGCGCTCCTACAGCGGGAGCGTGGTTTCCCACTTCCAGCCAAATCCCCTGGTGCTGTCAATCAGCCGGATCCAGGTGGGCGTGAGGCGCCAGAACGGCGCTTTCTGCAACCGTCCCGCAATCACCTTCTCGTTGTCATCCCTGGGCCGGTCGAACAGGCGGCGCACGTCGGGGAACCGGTTGAGGTAGATATCCAGCGCCTTCAGCCGCTCTTCCCCTTCAAGGACCAGGGCACGGCCTTCGATCTGCAGGCCGATCACCTCGCCCCAGGTGGACACGTCGTGATTGATCGCTCCGGTGACGTGGGCGTCGTGATGCATCTCCCGGCCGTGCCGCGTCTTCAGGTCGGAGACGAAGTAGAGATTGAGATCCGCGTCGCTGGCGTAGAACACGGTGGCCGCCCAGGAGCGGCCATCCCCAGCGGTCGCGAGGGTGATCGTGCTGTGCCCCGCCAGCAATTCACGAACCCGGTCCAGATGCGCTTCAGGCACGGTGGCTGGCCTCAGGGCTTCGGCTTTCGAGGCTTGCGGGGGGATGCGCGCCCACCCTTCCAGCGCTTCACCAGGCCACTCTCGATGTCGAAGAGATCCAGGACGCGGCCGACGTTGTGATTCAGGAGATCGTCGATGGTCTGCGGATCGTTGTAGAAGCCCGGCATCGGCGGCGCGATGATGGCGCCCATTTCGGCAGCCTGGAGCAGCAGGCGGCAGTGGCCCACGTGCAGCGGCGTTTCCCGCGGCAGAAGCACCAGCTTGCGCTGCTCTTTCAGGATCACGTCGGCAGCGCGGACGATCAGGGTGTCCGCGTAGGAGGTCACGATGCCCGACAGGGTCTTCATCGAGCAGGGCGCGACAATCATGCCGCCGGTCCGGAAGGAGCCGCTCGCAATCGTCGCGGCCAGGTTCTGGTCGCTGTGTACTTCGTGGGCGAGAGCCTCCACGTCTTTCAGTGCCCAGTCGGTCTCGAGGGAGATATTCAGCTTGCCACCGTTGCTGATGACGAGATGGACCTCGGCGTCCGGTTCCTCACGCAGCGCTTCCAGGAGGCGTATGCCGTAGATGGCGCCGCTGGCGCCGGTAATCGCGACGATGAGCCGCATGGCAACTCCCGGAGATTTAGGTCAGTGGCATGATACTTACATGATACTGGCCAGACTCAGGGGGCACCAGTTGAAGCGCGTCTACTCCTCGGCCTCCCTGTGGGAAGCCCGCGAAATTCTCGCCCTGCTCCAGCAGCAACGCATCCCCGCGGCCTTACTTAACGAGAACATGGCCGGACTGCCGGGTGTCCTGCCGTTCAATGCCGGCATGACGGTGGACGCGGAAGTCTGGGTGCTGGACGACGACCTGGCGAACCGGTGCGCCCACCTGATTGCGGAGTATCAGGCCGCTGCTTCGCCGCAGGGTGCCCCCAGCGATGTCGCCTGGCAATGCGCGGCCTGCCGGGAAGAAAATCCCGCCGGTTTCGATTTGTGCTGGGCCTGCGGCCAGGCGCGGTAGCTGAAGTCAGTCGGCTTTCTGCAGCCGTGCCGGTGCACCGACCGTGAGCAACCCGCCGCGCTGCACTCGGCACCTCACCCCACCCCGCCACTCGTCCGTCAGCGCGAGCCTTAAACCGGGTGCTGCCTCGTCCATCCGCTCGCAGGGGTCCAGCTCACCGGTGACGAGCAGCTCGATATGGTCACCGAGATGGAGCACCGCGCCCTCCGCAGCGCGCAGATCGAGGCCGTCAATCAGCAGGTTCGCACGGCGAGCCAGCCAGGGCAGATCCGTCGCGGCAATAGCGCAGGCCTCGAGCCAGGCGCTGGCGGAGAGTACGGTGACCTGGCGGGGACCGGGCTTGCCCCGCGTGTCGCCGGTGACGCCCGTGGACGTCGAGATCTCCACCTGTTCGAGCAAGAGCATGGGGCCGCGCTTCACGTCGCGGCGGGCGATGCCGAGGACGGTACCGTGGCGGTCGATCAGTGGGCCTGGCATGGGGTAACCGTGGTGAGCAGGACTCGATGCCCCTATATTGTGCCGCGAAGCTGTTGGATGTCACCCTTTACCTTGCCATGCGTTGCTCTGTCGTTACCGCCTTCCTGCTGTGTCAGCTCCTCGACCCCGACATCGCCACCGGGGTGGAGCGGACGCTGACGATCACCGAGGGTACCAACTTCGCAGTGACCGTCGGGTCAAATGGCACGACGGTCATGGACCTGCAGGGTGCGCTGTGGAAGTTACCGGGGACGCCACTGACTGACGGCCGCGGTGACGACCGCCTCCCCCGCTTCAGTCCGGGCGGCCGGCAACTCGTCTTCCAGTCGTTCCGGACGGGCGACTTTGACATCTGGCAGATCCCGGCCGCCGGCGGCAAGGCGCAAGCGCTGACGACGGGACCTGCGGACGACCGGGAGCCCGTCTGGTTCCCGGATGGCCAGCGCATTGCCTTCACTTCGGACCGCAACGGCAACCTGGATATCTGGCAGCTCGACACCCGGACTGGCGAACTCGCGACGCTCACCGCGGATCCGGCAGATGACTTCTGGCCCGCGGTGTCCCCGGACGGCACGCTTCTCGCGTTTGTGTCGGACCGGGGTGGCCAGGCGGGGTTGTACGTGCAGGCGCTGGATCCGGCCGGCACACCGCTGGAATTGGTGGCTGGCGGCAAGGACGGACGCCCCGTCGCGCCGGCCTGGTCGGCCGATGGCCGTACCCTGGCCTTCATCCGCGCCGTCGAGCAGATTGGCTTTCCCGCGATCGCCCGGTATGAAGTGACGCTGCTCGACCTGCCGACGCGAACGACGCGGGTGCTCTCGGCACCGGGGGACGATGTGTTTCCGTTTGCGCCGGCGTGGCTTCCGGACGGCGGGCTCGCCTGGACCGCGAACGGGGGCATACAGCGCTGGCAGCCCGACGGTACGAGGGGGTTGCAACCCTTCTCCGTATCGCTGCCGGTGACGACGCCGGTCTACCGGCAGAAGCGTTACGAGCCGGCCGAGAAGCAGCAAACTGCCCTCGGCATCGTCGAGCCGGTAACCGCGCCGGACGGCGGCGTGGTCTTCACCGCGCTCGGCGATCTCTGGTGGCTCACCACCTCGGGGGAACTTCGCCAGCTGACGGACGACGCTTTCGTGGAGCGGGACCCCGCCTTTTCCCCCGACGGCCGGTCACTCGCGTTCATCAGCGACCGGGGTGGCAGCATGCAGGTGTGGTTGCGGGAGTTCGGGACCGGCATCGACCGGATAGTCACCCAGATGCTGCGCGGCGTGCGCTACCCGACCTTTGCGCCCGATGGCCAGTCGCTCGCGTTTCAGCAGTCGGGACCCCGCGGCAATCAGGATTTCACGCTGCACCGGATCGAGCTGTCGAACGGCGCCGTCACCGCCATCAGGTTACCGCCGCTCTGGCCCGGGCGCATGGGCTTCAGTGCGGACGGCCAGCGCCTGCTGGTGGCCGTACTCACGAGCAAGTCGGCGCGCTATCGCGAAGGCCGCAACGAGCTGCAGGCCATCGACCTTGAGACGGGTGTGGCGACCACCGTTGACCTGCCGCCCGGCCTGACCACCGACACGGGCCCGGTGCTGGCAACCAACGGCAGGACGGCGGCACTGCTCATCGACGGCGAGCTCTGGTTGCTGCCACTGGGAGCGGACGGCGCGGCCACGGGGCCGCCCCAGCGTCGTGTCGCCGGGCTGGCGGACTACCCGTCGTTCAGCGCCGATGGCCGCACCCTGACGTACCTGGCCACTGGTGGACTTCGGCAGATTGACGCGGGACGGGGCCGGCCGCGCGCCCTACCCGTGCCCCTCACCTGGACCCCGGCAGCAGGCCTGGGCAGTGTCCTGATTCGCGCCGGGCGGCTGTTCGACGGCACGGGCCCGGAGTACCGGCGGAACGTGGATATTCTCATCGAGGGCCACCGCATCGTTGCGGTCGGTCCCGGCCTCACCGCACCGGCCGGCGCGCGCGTTATCGATGCACAACACGCCACGGTGCTGCCGGGGCTGATCGACAACCACGCGCATCATCAGGCCCAGGACGGCGAGTGGGTCGGAAGGGCGTGGCTGGCCTTCGGGGTGACGTCGGTCGTGGAGCCCGGCGGGCTCCCCTATGAATCCCGGGAAAACTACGAAGCCTGGGCATCGGGCCGGCGATCCGGACCGCGGCTCTTTTACGCGGGTCCGCAGCTCGACGGCCAGCAGCGCTTCTTTCCCTTCGCGAGCCACATCACGACGGACCGGCGGCTCGCACTGGAACTGGACCGGGCGAAGGTGCTCGACTACTCCCTGCTAAAGACCTACACCCGGATGCCGGTCACCCGCGAGGCGCGGACCATTCGTGCGGCCCACCGGCTTGGCCTGCCCGTGTCGTCCCACGAGATTTACCCGGCCTTCGCGCTCGGCGGCGATCGGGTCGAACACCTGCGCGGCACGAGCCGCCTCGGCTGGTCAGCGAAACAGAGCGACGGCCTGCACATGTACAACGATGCGGCGCAGATCGTGGGAGCCTCCGGGGCGACGATCGTTCCCACGCTGGTGGTGGGCGGTGGCTTCCTCGACCTGCTGCTCCGTTATCCGGAGCTCGATGCCCTGCCCCAGTACGCCGCCTTCTATTCAGAAGCCGACCGCCGGGCGCTGCGCGCCCTGGCGGGACTTGGCAGCCGCAAACGGACACTGTTCGACGCGGGTCTCGCGAACTCCCGCCAGGCCCTGCGCGATCTCGCCGCCGCCGGCGCCCGGGTGATCGCCGGCACTGACGCGCCCATCTTTCCCTACGGCCTGTCGCTGCTCGCCGAGCTGCGCGCGTTCCGGGATGCAGGCCTGCCCGGAGATGCCGTGTTGCGCGCTGCGACCTCGGACGCGGCAGACGCCATCGGTGCCGGCGACCAGCTGGGCCGTATCGCGCCCGGCATGCTGGCGGACCTGCTGATTGTTGACGGCGATCCGCTGGCCGACCCACTGGAGCTCGTGCGGCTCGAAATGCTCCTCAGTAACGGCGTCCCAGGGCCACGTGCTACCCTGCCGGCCCTCTCCAACGCGCGCCGGTAAACACCTTAACTCCTCAACATAAACAATTGATAATGCTTGATATTCTTACCCAACCAGAGGCCTGGATTGCCTTCCTGACGCTGACGGCCCTTGAGTTGGTCCTCGGCATCGACAACGTCATCTTCATCTCCATCCTGGTAGACCGGCTTCCCCGGGAGCAACGCGAACTGGCCCGCCGCCTCGGCCTGTTCCTGGCCATGTTCATGCGCATCGCGCTGCTGCTGGCGCTGTCCTGGATCGTTGGTGCGAGGGCACCGCTGTTCACCGTCCTGTCTCTGGATATCTCCTGGCGGGACATCATCCTGATCACGGGTGGCCTGTTCCTGCTCTGGAAGAGCACGAAGGAAATCCACCATCTGGTCACAGGCGAGGAAGATGGCGGCACGTCGGCCGTCGCAGCCACGTTCGGCGCCATCATCTTCCAGATTATCCTCATCGACATTGTGTTCTCCCTGGACTCCATCATCACCGCCGTCGGCATGGTCGATGAGGTCGCGATCATGATCGCGGCGGTCATCGTGTCGGTGGCCCTGATGATGTTGTTTGCTTCGGCCATCGGGCACTTCGTGTCCGATCACCCGACCATCAAGATGCTGGCCCTCGCCTTCCTGCTCGTGGTCGGCGTCGCACTGATCGCTGATGGCTTCGGCACCCATGTGCCGAAGGGTTATATTTACTTTGCGATGGCCTTCTCCGTGATCGTGGAGATGCTCAACATTCGCTTGCGGAAGAGGTCGGCGCGCTAAACTGATGGACATCGCCCGCGAGCTCTTCTCCTACCGCAAGCACTGGGCCAGCCGGCTCACGCCGGCACCCGTGCTGCCCATGTCCCGCGCCGAGATGGACGCACTGGGGTGGGACGCCTGCGACGTCATCATTGTTACCGGCGATGCCTATGTGGATCACGCGAGCTTTGGCATGGCCGTGGTCGGCCGCCTGCTGGAAGCCCAGGGCTTTCGCGTAGGGATCATCTCCCAGCCGGACTGGAGCTCCACTGAGGCGTTCAAGGCACTCGGCGCACCGACGCTTTTTTTTGGCGTTACCGCGGGAAACATGGACTCGATGGTGAACCGCTACACGGCGGATCGCCGCATCCGGTCGAACGATGCCTACACGCCGTATGGCGAGGCCGGCCGGCGGCCGGATCACTCCGTGGTGGTCTACGCGCAGCGCCTGCGGGAGGCCTTCAAGGGTGTCCCGCTGGTGATCGGCGGCATCGAGGCGAGCCTGCGCCGCGTGGCGCACTTCGACTACTGGTCGGACACTGTGCGGCGCTCCGTCCTGCTCGACAGCAAGGCCGATCTCCTCGTCTACGGCAATGGTGAGCGCCAGATCGTCGAGATCGCGCACCGTCTCGCAAAGGGCGAGGTGATCAAAGACCTCACCGACATCCGCGGCACCGCCTTCACCCGCCACGGCCTGCCGGAGGGCTGGGCCGAAGTGGACTCCACCAGCGTGGACGAGCCCGGCCGCATCGAGCCACCGAAAGATCCCTACGCCGACCAGGCGCCTCCGGCGGCCACCGGTGCAGCGTGCGCCTCCGGGTCCGCGACCGCGACACCAGCCGCGAACGCTGGTGAAAAGGTCATCCAGTTCCTGCATCGCGCGCCGAAACTCGACCGGTCCCGCACCGTAGTCCGCCTGCCGTCGTTCGAGGCGGTGAAGAGCGATCCAGTACTCTACGCCCACGCATCCCGGGTCCTGCATCTGGAGACGAATCCAGGCAACGCGCGGGCGCTCGTGCAACGCCACGGCGACCGGGACCTCTGGCTGAACCCGCCACCGATCCCGCTGCGCACGAAGGAGTTCGACGCGGTCTACGAGCTACCCTACACGCGCCAGCCGCATCCCGCCTACGGCGAGGCGAAGATCCCCGCCTGGGAGATGATCCGTTTCTCGGTGATCATCCAGCGGGGCTGCTTCGGCGGCTGCACCTTCTGCTCCATCACCGAGCACGAGGGGCGCATCATCCAGAACCGCTCGGAAGACTCCATCATCCGGGAGATCGAGTCCATCCGGGATCGCACTCCCGGCTTCACCGGCGTGATCTCCGACCTGGGCGGGCCCACGGCCAACATGTACCGGCTGGCCTGCAAGAGCCCGGAAATCGAGTCCGCGTGCCGCCGCCCGTCCTGCGTATTCCCTGGCGTCTGCCCGAATCTCAACACGGATCACTCCGCTCTGATCGGACTTTACCGGCGGGCACGTACGCTGCCCGGCGTGAAGAAAGTGCTCGTGGCATCCGGCGTGCGCTACGACCTGGCAGTGGAGTCGCCGGAGTACATCAAGGAGCTCGTCACACATCACGTCGGCGGCTACCTGAAGATTGCCCCGGAACACACCGAGGACGGGCCGCTGAACAAGATGATGAAGCCCGGCATTGGCACCTATCACCGCTTCAAGGAACTCTTTGAGAAGTACTCAAAGGAGGCCGGCAAGGAGCAGTACCTGATCCCTTACTTCATCGCGGCCCACCCGGGTACGACGGATCGGGACATGCTGAATCTCGCGCTGTGGCTGAAGAGCAATGAGCTGCGGGTGGACCAGGTCCAGAACTTCCTGCCATCCCCAATGGCGACGGCCACGGCGATGTACCACACGGGCAAGAACCCGCTGCGCCGGGTCACCCGGACGAGCGAAACCGTCGATGTGCCCAAGGGCATAAAGATTCGCCGCCTGCACAAGGCGTTTCTCCGCTACCATGATGCGGAGAACTGGCCGGTGCTCCGGGAGGCCCTGAAGCGCATGGGCCGGGCAGACCTCATCGGCAATGGCAAGCACCACCTGGTGCCGGCCTGGCAGCCGGCTTCCGTTGGTCAACGTGGTGGAGGCATGCGTGGGGCCAAGCCCCGGGCCGGGGGCAAGGTAGTACGACGGGTTCCGCAGCGGCCGACCTGAATCCGATCAAGACACGGCTGCGAAACCGACCCTAACCCTTACAGAACAGAGCGGTCGAGCAATGCACCAACAAACGGATACCGGGATTGTATTGGGTGGCACGCGAACCAGTGCTCAGCCGATCACTGTTGTCGCCCCGACCGCCGACCCCCTCAAGCTCTACAAGTCCGTGGATGGCTACAAGGCCATCATGGAGTGGTACGAGTCCCTGGAGGAAAAGATCACGGTGCCCTTCGAATCCCTCTACGTGAACACGCGCTTCGGGCGGACCCACCTGCTGGCAACCGGGACGAAAGACGCGCCTCCCCTGTTCCTGATTTCCGGCGTGGCGGGCTGCGCCCCGCTGTGGCGCCGGCAACTGGAATCCCTGAGCCCCCACTTCCGCGTCTATGCACTTGACATTCCCGGCCAGCCGGGTCGCAGCGATCCGAATCCCCCGTCCTTCCTGAACGACGACTACTGCAACTGGCTGGTGGATGTGCTGGACGATCTCGATATTGAGCGAGCGCACTTTGCCGGCATCAGCGCCGGAGCGTGGATTGCCATGCGCTTCGCCAGTCTGCACCCTCAGCGGACCCGCAAGGTCGTGATGCTCGGCCCAACCGGCATCTCCGGCGCCCGCCTGCCGGTAAAGATCTGGCTGGGTCGCGTCGCGCAGAAGTGGAAGAACGCGGATGTGCTGCAGGATGATCTGACCGCCCGGTCGGTCACGTCGAAGAGCCCCGGCGGTACCTTCGGCACCTTCGACCGCCAGCTGGCCCGGGCCATGGCGCTCTGCACCCGCCACTACCGCGTTGACCGCTCGCTCGGCATCTACAACGAGGCCACCGGCAAGGTGAACCTCTGGGATGGCCTGCGGGTCCTGCGCAAGTTCTTCCTGCCGGAGCCGGACGCTGTGCTACGCCAGTTCGCGGTGCCGGGGCTGCTGGTCTTTGGCGAGCACGAGGTGCTTTACGATCCCCATGCTGTCGGCCGGAAGGCAAAGAGGCTCATGGGAGACATTCGCGTCGAGGTTGTCCCCGGTGCGGGCCACGCGGCCATCTACGACCGGCCGGAAGTCGTGGACCCCATGGTCACCGACTTTCTTCGAGCGTGATCCGGCTCCTCCTCCTGCTCCTCATAGCACCCCTCAGCGCCGTCGCGCACGAGGGTTCCAGCCTGCCTTACGGCTCCTTCATCGCCGGCCTCGCCCACCCCGTGCTCGGCGTGGACCATTTCCTGGCAATGGTCAGCGTCGGCATCCTGAGTGCGCAGATTGGGGGACGGGCCATCTGGACTGTGCCGGCCACCTTCGTCTCGGTGATGGCCATCGGCGGACTGCTCGGCTGGCTCAACGTGGGGCTGACCTCAATCGAGTTCGGGATTGCCTTCTCCGTGCTGACTCTCGGTATCGCCATCGCGGCAGATCGCAAGCTGCCGGTGCTGGTGGCCATGGGGGCTGTGGGCATTTTCGCCGTCTTCCACGGCTACGCCCACGGGGCTGAAATGCCCAACGTCGCCAACCCGGTCCGCTACGCGCTGGGCTTCATGACCGGCACCGCCCTGCTGCACATTACCGGCCTGGTGGTCGGGGACATTTCCCAGCACTACGCGCGGGGCAAGCTCCTGCTGCGTGTCGCCGGGGCGGCCATCGCCAGCGCCGGCACCTGGTTCCTCGTCGGGCTTGCCAGTTAGGGAGATTGAGAATGTCAGGGACCACACACTCGACCAGACCAGGTTCGCCAGGGAAGCTGAAACTCGCCCTGTGGGAGATTGGCATCGTGCTTTGGGTGTGCATTGTCGGCTCCACCCTGCACTTCGCCTTTGAACTCAGCGAGTACTGGCGGCCGATGGCCCTGTTCGCTGCGGTGAACGAGAGCGCCTGGGAGCACACCAAGATGTATTTCTGGCCAGGGTTGTTCGCCGCCCTGGTGCAGTACACCTACACACGGGATGTGGCCAACAATTACTGGCTGGGCAAGGTCGCAGCGCTGGCCCTCACCCCATTCCTGATCTGGCTGACGTACTTCACTTACATGAGCTGGGTGGTGTCCTCGGGGGGCAAGGCCTCCCTGCCGACCATGCTCTCCATCATGGTCTTCGGCATCAGCGCCGGTCAGGCCACGAGCTGGTACCTGCTCACACGGCCCCCGCTGCAGTTTGCCACCCGCCGCTACACCATGGGGGCCCTTGCCACGCTCACCGCAGTGTTCGCCACGTTCTCCTACTTTCCGCCCAAGGTGTTCCTCTTCGAGAACTTCTTTTGCTACCAGTACACGGGCGAGTACGGCATTCTCGATGACTACGGTCCCTACCGGGTGTTCGTCAAGGCGGGCGCTGACGGTTCAACAAAAGCGGGTGGTGGCGTGAATTACTGCGCCGGCAGGCAACAGGCGGTGCCCGTCGCCCAGAAAGCCAGCGAAGCCGAGAAGAACAGCTTCTGACAAATCCATACAGACGCTGAGGGGCAAACTGGGCTAGTGTGCTGACAACGGACGGAGAGCCGGATGCCCATCACCCTGCAAATCGCCCTCGCACAAGCTGCCGACGCCCAGGTCATCGCCGAGATGTCCCGGCGGCTCGTCGAAGTCGGACTGCCCTGGACCTGGACACCCGCCCGGGTGGCCCGGCATCTGCACCACCCGGAATCACTCGTCCTGGCCATTCGCACCAATGGCACCAGCAACCCGACGCTCGTCGGCTTCGCTATCACGCATTTCGGTGACGACATCGCCCACCTAAACCTGCTGGCCGTGGACAGCCGATGGCAGCGACGCGGGCTCGGCCGCCGCCTCGTGGAATGGCTGGAACAGTCGGCCATCACGGCTGGCACCTTCTCCCTGTGCCTCGAGGTGCGGGCGCGCAACCCGGTAGCCCTGCAGTTTTATCGGGAGCTGGGCTTTGAGGAAACCGGGCGTGTGGCCCGGTACTACAGCGGTCGCGAGGATGCCCTGCGCCTGACGAAGGACCTGCGCCACCCGCTGGCACGCAGCTGGCCGGAACTGGAGACGGGTGCCTGGTCGGGCGGCGAAGACCCGGATCCTGCCGGTGCGCCCTCGGCAGCCGAGTGGCTGGCCGCGCACTTCAAGAAGCAGGAACCGCAGCGCTAGTAGTGGCATCGAACCCCGGCCCCCCGCATTACGACGCGCAGGCCTGGCCCCTCCCCACAACGCGCTTACTTTTTTTCCATCATCTGCTGATGCAGCAGCATGTTCTCCATCATCATCTGCTGCATCACCATCATCTCTTCCAGCATGCGGTGACGCAGTTGCATCTGCACCGGCGTAAGTGGCGGCCCGCTGCCCATCATGCGACCCTGGCCCATCATCCCGGGGCCCATCATCCCGGGGCCCATCATTTGCCCACCCATCATGCCGGGGCCCATCATCCCGCGCATCGTGCCCATCGCGCTCTGCATGGTGGCCATGTGTTCCTGCATAAGTCGCTGGCGCTCCGCCGGATCCTTTGACTGGCGGATCTTGTCCATCTCCGCCTGCATCTTCTGCATATTCTCCTGCATCTGCGCCAACTGCTTCTCGTACTGGGCGGCATCCGGCGGAGGCGCCGGCTGGCCACTGACTGGCGCAGACAGTTCCTGCTGCGCTGACATCGTGGGTAATGCTGCGAGCAGCATGACGGCTAATCCGAGGATAGAGAGCCTGTTCATGGGCAAGTCTCCTGTCTTACGGAAACGAGGGGGGATCAGAACAGGCCTGGCGCCACTGTTCCTGACGACAGACTCTCTGCCGTCGAACAGGAAAAATCCACGTGGGAACTACCTACGTCAGACGCCACGCAGCCAGCATGACCAGCGGACGCCGGAACTGCCCATCGTCTTGTGATTGGTGCCGGAGAGAGGAGTCGAACCTCCGACCCCCGCATTACGAATGCGGTGCTCTGCCAACTGAGCTACCCCGGCGACCGCGCGGAAGTATAGGGAATCAGCCCCCGCCCATCAAACGGTGTAGGAGCGCCTTTAGGCGCGACCATTCTCTAATACTGGAAGGAGAGGGTCGCGCCTGAAGGCGCTCCTACTGGCGGCGCACCCGGATGATCACCTCCACGCTCGTGGCCTGCGTGCCAGCCGGCAAGCGCGGCAGGCGGCGCAGTTCGACATCGGCGGGATCGATGTCGACGAGTTCGCCAGTGTCTTCGTTGAGGAAGTGGTGGTGGGCTGTCGTGGTGGAGTCGTACACGAGCCGGCTGGGGTGCACCGCGACTTCCCGAATAATGCCTGCCCGGGACAGCAGGTTGAGCGTGTTGTACACAGTCGCCTTGGAAATGCGGCTGCCCGACTGGCGCAGGGACTGGAGCAACTGGTCTGCCGAGACGTGGCAAGGTCCGGCCAGGAGCAGCATGCCCACCTCAACCCGCTGAGGCGTGGGCTTGACTCCGTGGGCACGCAGCGTGGCTTCGACGTCGGCTTTTAAGGCCATGACCGAATACTAGCGCAAGTGCCGAAACTGGACGGTGCGCCCAGTTTGTGCGCTGGCCGCATCCCGCGGGCTTGGCTACCGTAGCCGCCATGCTCCGCTCCTCCGGATACACCCTCCTCGAACTCCTCATCACACTCGCCGCCGGCGCGGTGCTACTGACGCTGGCCATCCCGGCCTTCACCAACCTCGTGCTGGACTCGCGGATGACCACCGCAGTGAACCGCTTCGTGCACGGCATGTACGTCGCCCGGCACGAGGCCCTGAAGTCCGGGGCGGACGTGGCGCTGTGCCGGAGCCCCGGCGGCAAGCAATGCACCCCGATGGGACGCTGGGAAACCGGCTTCATCGTGTTCGTCAACCGGGACCGGGACGACCCGCCCCGCGTGGATACCGGCGAACCCATACTCCAGGTGGAAGGCGGGATGCCTGTCGACACCATCCTGGCCAATCGCAGTGCCTTCGTCTTCCGGCCCTGGGGCCGCTCCGTCAACGGCACCCTCACGTTCTGCGACCGGCGGGGCGCCGGGCGGGCCAGGGCGGTGGTGGTGAGCTACACCGGCAGGCCCCGCGCCACCTCCGCCGCCGAAGCTAACGGTGCACTGAAGTGTCCCGCGTAAATTCCTGAATGTCATACCTAATTACTGATCGTCACCGGTATTCGGCCGGTGGTCGGCTTAGGCAATCCCGCGCACTGGATCGCGGCACGATAAGCACCGTTGACGTGACGTGTGACCGGCGGCTGCGGTGCGTATCTCAAAACAACAAGAAGAACGAGAAAAAGGCTTCAGCCTCATTGAACTCATGGTGGTCCTGGGCGTCGTGGCCATTGCCCTCGGCATCGGCGTGCCCGTCTTCGCCACCCTGGCCGCCAACAACCGCATGAGCGGCGCAACCAACGACCTGGTCACCAGTCTGCACGCTGCCCGCAGCGAAGCGCTCAAGCGGCGAGTCACCGTCACGCTGTGCCCCACGCCGGATGCCGCCGGCGCCTGCGTCGCCGGCGGCAATCTGGGCTCGGGCTGGACCGTGTTCGTGGATCGCAATGCCGATGCGGCGATCAGTGCCGACGACGTGATCCTGCAGCGGCATGCCGCACTCGACGGAGACCTTCAGAACGGCGTCACCGCCACGCCCGCCGACCTGATGTACACCGACGCCGGCACCCTCGCGCTCGATGCCCCTCTTACGGACTTTCATATTCAGCTCTGCGACCACCGGGGCGACACCGATACCGGAGCGGGCATCGCCGCAGGGCGCTGGATTCAGATCAGCCAGCTGGGACGGCAGCAACTGGTGCGCACCCGTGCGGACCTCCAGTCCGACCGGAATCCCCTTCGTGGTTGTTAGTGGGTGGTTGTTAGTGGGTGGTTGTCAGTGAATGGGTGTTAGAGGAGTGGCTACTAAACACCAGGGCTTCACGCTCGTCGAGGTGCTCGTGGCCCTCGTGGTCATGTCCGTGGGCATGCTGGGCATCGCTGCCCTGTACCTCGAGGGCCTGCGGGCAGGCCGCACCGCCCTGTACCGGACGACGGCGGTCAACCTCGCGGCCGACATGGCGGACCGGATTCGTGCCAACCGCAACGCCGGCATCGCCTATGCGGGCAACGGCCCCGGTGCCGACGGCACCTGCGTCAACGGGCCCGTTGACTGCACGGCAGAGCAGCTCGCCGACGACGACTGGTTTGACTGGAACAATCAGCTGGACGCCCAGCTGCCAGAGGGTGCCGGCGGCGAGGTCTCGATCGCAGGCGCCGCGCCAGCCACCTACACCATTACCGTCGCTTGGCCGGAAATCGGACAGGCTGTTCCGGCGACTTACACAATGAGCGTGCAGCTGTGAAGCGATCAGAACAGGGCGGCATGACACTGGTCGAACTGACAGTGGCAATGGCCATCGGCCTGTTCCTCATTGGTGGCGCCCTGTATGTCTACAGTCAGAGCAAGAACAGCTACCGGGCCGGCGACAGCCTGGCCCGCCTGCAGGAAAGCGCCCGGTTCGCCCTCGACACGCTCGAGCCGGACATCCGCCTGGCACGTTACTGGGGCCTGAACTCTGAACCGGCCCGGATCAATGTGCCGGCTGGCATTACCGTCACCTGTGATGGTGTCGCCCCGGACTGGGACCCGCTGGATCTCGCCGCGGCTGTCCAGGTGAAGGACGACACCTACGAGCTGAATTGTCCGTCGTTCCAAGACGTGCCAAGAGCGGGGAGTGACGTCCTTATCCTGCGGCATGCGGAACCCTGGCGGGCCGGCATTGAACCGGCCGCTGAGGCTCAGCGCCTGCAGGTCCAGACGACTCTCGCCCAAGGCAGGTTGTTCAACAATGGCATCAAACCACTCGGCACCCCGCCTGGCGTAGCGGCCAGCACCAACAACGTGGCAATCAATGTTTACTACGTCAGCAATGAATCAAGTTTCGATGCGTCGCTGCCCTCACTGCGCCGCCTGACTCTCGGGCTCAATGGGAAATTCGACGACCAGGAAGTCATTCCCGGTGTCGAGAACCTGCAGGTACAGCTCGGCGTGGACACCGACCGGGATGGGGACGTGGACCGGTACGTGGACGGTAATCACCCGCTGGTGACCCCGGGCGCCGTGGGCTTCGCCCCGGACAGTCAGGTCATCGCCGTGCGCGTCTGGATGCTCGTCGGCAACTCCGCCGACGACCCCGCGTGGGTCGACGAGCGGCGCTACACCACGCCGGATGCCGACCTGGGCGAGCTGGTGGCAGGTTCGGCAGACTATCCGGCGACGTCCCGCCGCCTGCAGATCTCCAAGACCATATTCCTGAATAACGAGGGCGCCTAGATGATGGCCCACGCAACCAATCCCTCTCGCCAACGGCAGTCTGGCGCGGCCCTGATCGTCAGCCTGATCCTGCTGATGGTGCTGACAGTGCTCGCGATCTCCACCATGCGCACGGCCAGTCTGCAACTGCTCATGGCGGGCAACGCCCAGTATCGGGAAAGCGCCTTCCGACTGGCCCAGAGCGGTATCGACGCGGTTGTGCAGCAGGGGGACCCGGGCGTACGCGACGATTGCACGGCGCCGGCAGCAGGGCCCGCCGTGGCGTTGCCAGACCTCGGGGGGCGCTACGCCACGACGATTTGTTACCGCGGCAAATCCATCACCCCCGGCAACAGCTTTCCACGGATTCCCACTTACAACTACGAGGTGGCCTCCACCGGCACAACCGATCAGCGCGATGCGCGGGCCCGTCTGGTCCAGGGGTACGCGCTAATGGGAGCGTCGGGTCGATGACGACAACCCTCGCCAGAATCCGCGGTGGAATGCTCTGCGCGCTCCTGGTGCTTGGCGTCTCCCTGCCGGCGTTCGCCACCCTGCGCACCATCGAGCAGGCCTATGAACTCACCCGCAGCCAGGTTCAGCTGCCGGGGACGCCTGAAGGCGGACTGACAGTGCGCCCGTGCCCGACCTGCCGTCCGGTCATCCTGCAGGTCACTACCGAAACAGCCTGGTTCAACGGTCCAGGGACGCGACAGCCCGTGGGACAGGCCGCGGTCCTCGCGGCGTTTCGCGCCGCGGCCGCCGACCCGAAGACGCTGGTTTACGTCTACTACGAACCCCAGACCCGGCGCGTGAAACGCATCGTGCTGGATGCGCCGGCCCCGGTGGTGCGGTGATGAGCAACGTCCCGCGCTTAACCGCCGCCCTGTGCTTGCTGCTGGCGTCGTCTGCCCGCGCGGACGACGCTGAACTGTTCCTCAGCGACGCAGCTGCCAACGCGACCCGGACCAACGTGCTTTTCGTTATCGACACCTCCGGCAGCATGGACACGCTGGTTGCTACCCAGGCGACCTTCAACAGCGGCCAGACCTTCAGCGGTTGCTACGATAGCAACGCGCTGTATTTCTCCACCAACGCCGCCACACCGGCCTGCGACAACCCGAACCAGTTGCCGAAGGCGGTGAATCGCTGCGCCGCTTCCCGCCAGCAGCTCGAGCAGGTCGGGTACTACGCAGACGTCCTGCTGGGCTGGGACAGGAGCCGCGAGCGCTGGGACGGCCTCTCGCCCGACCGCCCCGATGGCGAGGTCGAGTGCGAGAGTGATCGTGGTGTGGACGGCGACGGCCCGGGCAGTCAGAACTTTGCCGCCAATGGCAGCGAGGGCCCATGGGCGGCTACGGACGCCAGTGAACCGGCCTGGACGACCCAATACACCGTCTACGACGGCAACTGGCTCAACTGGCGCAGCAACCCGCCCACCGTTGAGAAGTCCCGCCTCGATATCGTCAAGGAAGCGGTCAATGGCCTGATGGCGGGCCTTAGAGACGTCAACGTTGGCATCATGCGCTTCAATGGCGACGAAGGCGGATCGGTCGTCGCGGCTGTGGACAACATCGAGACCTCCAGGGCGTCCGTGACCGCCATCGTCAATGCGCTGAGCACCGGCGGCCCCACGCCGCTATCCGAAACCCTCTACGAGGCCGCCCAGATGTTCCGAGGCGCCGATGTGGACTTCGGCAACAGTGGGCCCATTTTCAGCGTGGCCGGGTCCCGGGTGGGCAACACCATCGATGCGCCCCTCTACCGCTCGCCCATCACCGAGTCCTGCGGCAAGAACTTCATTATCCTGTTGACGGATGGCGAACCGTCCGATGACGCCTCTGCCGTTAGCAAGATCACCGCGCTACCCGACTTCACCACGATCGTTGGCCCCGCCTGCGATGGCAGCGGCGAAGGCCAGTGCCTGGACGACCTGGCGGCCTGGCTGCTCGGCCAGGACCTGGATGACACGCTGCCCGGCGTACAGAACGTGGTCACGCACACGATCGGGTTCGAAGTGGATTTTCCCCTGCTGGTCACAACGGCCGCGCGGGGCGGCGGCGAGTACCACCTGGCTGACGACACAGCGTCACTATCCACTGCCCTGAGCGGGATCGTGTTGTCGATCTTTGACAATGCCGGTACGTTTGCCGCGCCTGCCGTACCGGTGAATTCGTTCAACCGCACACAAAACCTGAGCGATGTCTTTATCTCGGTGTTTCAGCCCACGGACACGGCGCGCTGGGTCGGCAACCTGAAAAAGTATCGGCTGGAGGAAGGTGTACTGGTCGGGCAGGACGGCCGTCCCGTCATCGATCCCGTTTCTGGTCTCTTCGCCCGGGACGCCTTCAGCTTCTGGTCCGCGCAGCCGGACGGTGACCGGGTGAACGAGGGCGGTGCCGCGAGCCGCCTCCCCGTCCCGTCGGCCCGGCGGGTGTTCACCAACCTGTCAGGTAATGACCTCTCCCGGGTTGACCCCGGCACGCAAGCAATACTCGACGCCCTCTCCGACGTTCCCGCGGCCGAGCGAGCAACCGTCATCGACTGGGCTCTCGGCCGCGACGTGCAGGACGCCGATCAGGATGGCAACCGTACGGAGGCCCGACGCGACATGGGCGATTCCTTCCATGTTCAGCCACTGACAGTTCTTTACTCAGGCACTGTCGATAGCCCCGTGGCCTCCGTGTTCCTGGCCACCAACGACGGTTTCCTGCACGCCTTCGACGCGGACACCGGCGTGGAGCTCTGGGCCTTCATTCCGGGGCGACTGCTGAACAAGCTCTACCCGCTGTATCGGGATGAGGCCGCCGCCTCCAAGACCTACGGGCTGGACGGCGAGATCAATCTGGTAATCCAGGGCGACGATGGCCGGCCCGGACTCTCCGGCGACGAGCGAGCCATCCTGCTGTTCGGCATGGGTCGCGGCGGGGATGCCGTGTTCGCCGTGAACGTGACGGACCGCAATGCGCCCGAATTGCTTTGGGAGAGAAGCAGCACGGAGGGCGACTTTACCGATCTCGGCCAGACCTGGTCGCCACCGATCGCCGCACGGGTGAATATCGACGGCGACATCAAGGACGTCGCTATCTTCGGCGGCGGGTACGACCCGGGTCAGGACAACCGCACCTTCCGCCAGGACACGCTCGGCAATGCAATTTACATGGTTGACCTGGAGGATGGCCGCCGCCTGTGGAGCGTGGGCAGCGACACCGCCGTGGGTCCCCACGACCTCGAAATGCCCGCCATGGACTACTCCATTCCCGCCCCAGTGAAACCGCTCGACCTGGACGGGGACGGGCTGGCGGAGCGCTTCTACGTGGGCGACATGGGGGGCCAGCTGTGGCGCTTCGACATCGTCAACGGCGAGAACGCCAGCACCCTGGTCGAGGGCGGGGTTCTCGCCTCGCTCGGCGGCGCCGCACTCGACACCCCGACACCCAACGATTTGCGCCGCTTCTACGAGGCGCCCGACGTGGTCCCTGTCATCCTGAATTGCGAAGTGCCTAACGCGAACCCGGTGAGGTTGGAACGCAAACTTGTCCTCGCCATCAACATAGGATCCGGCTATCGGGGCCACCCCCTGGACACGGACACGGCAGAGGCCTTCTTTTCCATCCGGGACGTCAACGTGTTCGGCGTGGTCGACAGCGGGGACTACCCCGATTCACCCGTGTCCGTGGGCCAACTGGTCGACATCACTGACGATGCCGAAGCTAACGTGCCGTGTTCCTCGGCCGGTTGGCAACTACGCCTTGTACGGGGCGCCGGGGAGAAGGTCCTGGGCGAGTCCCTTACCTTTTTCAACACCACGTTTTTCACGTCCTTTACGCCGGGCGAGACCGCCAGCGAATGCACCGGCGGCGCCGGCGTCAACCGTCTCTACGCCATCAGTGTCCTGGACGGCCGGCCCCTCACGAACTTCGCCCGGACGAACTCCGACAGCCCCGTCGATGAGCCCCTGACCGTGGCTGACCGCGCGCGCACTCTGAATACGGGTATCCCCGTGACGGACGTGAATCGCTTCCAGCTGGAATCGGGTATGAGGATCTGCGCCGGCACGGAGTGCCTGACGGAAGAGGAAATGGAGCGCCTGCGGCTCCGCCAGAGCCCGCTGAAACGTACCTACTGGTTCCAGCGTGAGGGCCAGGCGAATTAGTCCAAAGTTGATCAAGCCAAAGCCGGCTCAGGTCGGCTTCACGCTGGTCGAGCTCATGATCGTCTTGGTGATCATGGCGATCCTGGCGAGCGCCAGCGTGGCGGGCTACCGGCAGTACATCCGGCGCGCAAACCGGGTGGACGCCACCAGTGCCCTACTCCGCGTCTCAGCCGCCCAGGAGCGCTTCTACCTGCAGAACAACCGGTACGCGACCACCGCTGATGAACTGAGTGATCCGCCACCCAATGGCCTGGGCACTGCAGAGACCGGCCTCGGGCTGTACGACCTGGCCGTGGCGCCAGCCGACGCCGACGCCGGCGGCGCCACAACCGGCTACACGGTAACCGCCACGGCCGTCAGCAGCGGCTCCCAGCGCGATGACGACGACTGCCAGGTCTTCAGCATCGACCAGAGCGGCAAGCGCGGCGCCAGGGACTCTGCGGGCACCGAGAGCGCCGAGATTATTGTCCGTTGCTGGCGGTAACCCCATCCCCGGCAGCCACTGCGCGTCTGGCTTCCAGGAAGAAACCATCGAATAGCAGCAGGATGACGCCGACAGTAATCGCAGCATCGGCCACGTTGAAGGCGGGGAATGACCACCGGCCGTAGTGGAACAGGAGGAAATCCACGACGTAGCCCTGCTGCAGGCGATCGATGAGATTCCCGATCGCACCCCCAAGGACCAGCACCAGGCCCAGGGGCACCACGATGCGATCCGCTGGCTGCCGGTAGAACCACCAGAAAATGAGTGCGCTAACGGCGACCGCTACGCCCGTGAAGAACCAGTTCTGCCAGCCGGAAGCATTTGCCAGGAAGCTGAAGGCAGCCCCGGTGTTGTGCAGGCGAACCAGATCGAAGTAAGGCACCACGGGCAGGCGCTCGAAGAGCTCGAAGCTCGCCGTGATCAGCCGCTTGCTGTACTGATCGATGGCGATGACGGCGACGGTCACCAGCAGCCAGCTCCAATTCGGTCGATGGCTCATACGAAGCGCCGCGTTTCGCCGCCGCCATCCAGGCCGGTGCTGTCCAGATTGCTGACGCACCGGCCGCACAGCGCCGGGTGTGCCGCCACCGTCCCGATATCGGGACGGTGCTGCCAGCAGCGCACGCACTTGGCATCAGCGACCGGTTCGGCCTGGACCCAGTAGCGCTCCCCGGCCCCCGAGCCGGCCCCCGAGCCCGGCCCTGAGCCCGCCCAGAGCCCATCGAGTGCATCGGCAGGGTGATCGGCCGCGGGACGCACGTCGGCGCCCGACGTAATGAACAGGAAGCGCAGCTCTTCTCCAAGCAACTCAAGCTGCGTGCGCAACGCGCCATCCGCATAGATCGTGAGCCGCGCATCCAGACCGGAGCCGATAGCGGCGGCTTCGCGCTGCGCCTCAAGCGCGCGGGCCGCGACCTCCCGTACGCCGAGCAGGCTCGCCCACTGCACATTACCCGGCGGCGGATCGGGCACCTCGTGCCAGGTGGTCAGCAGCACCGATTCTGCCCGCTTGCCCGGCAGAAACCGCCAGATCTCCTCGGCGGTGAAACTGAGAATCGGTGCCAGCCAGCGGACCATGGCTTCAAGGATGTGCCAGATCGCCGTCTGTGCAGAACGGCGCGGTGCACCGACCCGCGGCGTGGTGTAGAGGCGGTCCTTGATCACGTCCAGGTAGAAGGCGCCGAGGTCGACGACGCAAAAGTTATGCAGCTGCTGGTACACCCGGTGAAATTCGTAGTCGCCGTAAGCCGCGACAATTTCCCGCTGCAGTTCAGCGGTCCGCGCCAGGGCCCAGCGGTCCACGGCCACCAGCGAACCGGCTGGCAGTGAGTCCCGGGCCGGATCGAAACCCTCAAGATTGCCAAGCAGAAAGCGCGCTGTGTTCCGCATCCGGCGGTAGGAATCCGCCATGCGCTTCAGGATTTCCTGCGACACGTTCATCTCGCTGCTGTAGTCGCTCGACGCGACCCACAGACGCAGGATGTCCGCACCCAGGGAGTTCATCACGGACTGGGGCGCGACCACGTTGCCCAGCGACTTGGACATCTTGCGGCCCTTCTCATCCACGGTGAAGCCGTGCGTGAGCACGGCCCGGTACGGCGCCGCACCGTCCGTAGCCACCGCGGTGAGCAGTGAACTCTGGAACCAGCCCCGGTGCTGGTCGGAGCCTTCCAGATACAGGTCGGCAGGAAAACCAATCTCCGGCCGGCTGCGCGCCAGACAGTGATGGACCATGCCAGAGTCCATCCAGACGTCCATCGTGTCCGTGACCTTGTCGTAGTCGCCCACCGCTGCGCCGAGCAGCTCGGCCGGGTCGAGTTCGAACCAGCCGTCGATGCCCTGCTGCTCCATCCGCAGGGCGACGGCCTCGATCAGGCCCAGTGTGTCGGGGTGCAGCTCGCCCGTTTCGCGATGGATGAACAGGGGAATCGGCACGCCCCAGGTCCGCTGGCGCGAGATGCACCAGTCCGGCCGCCCCGCAACCATGCCTTCGATGCGCTCCTGCCCCCAGTCGGGGAACCAGCGCACGCCCGCAATGGCCATGAGGCTCGCTTCGCGCAGGTGATTCTGATCGAGGCTGATGAACCACTGGGGCGTGGCGCGAAAGATGAGCGGCGTCTTGTGTCGCCAGCAATGCGGGTAACTGTGCTGGAACTTCTCCGCGTGGAGCAGGTGGCCGTTCTCCCGCAACAGCTCGACAAGCCGACTGTTGGCCTCGTTGATGTGCACGCCCGCCAGCAGCGGCGTGCCAGCCACGTACACCCCGCGCGCGTCCACCGGATTGTCTACGGGCAGCTTGTAGCGGAGACCGGACTGGTAGTCGTCCTGGCCATGGGCAGGCGCTGTGTGCACCGCGCCGGTGCCCGCGTCCAGGGTTACGTAGTCCGCCAGGATGACGGGCACCTCGCGGGGATAGAACGGGTGCCGCAGCGCAAGCCCCTCGAGCACCGCACCGTTGAAGCGGGCGAGGGTCATTGAATCGCGAGCTCCGTAGCGGCGGAGTGCGGCCTCTGCAAGGCCTTCGGCCAGCACCAGCACAACCGGACCTGCCTCGAGCGCCAGCCTGACGAGCACATAGGGCAGTTCGCCACCCAACGCCACCGCCTGGTTGGCTGGCAGCGTCCAGGGCGTGGTGGTCCAGATGGGGATCGAGACGGGGGCGCCGGGCGGCAGGCCAACACGCTGGTAGAACGACCGGGGGTCTACCACTGGGAAGCGGGCGTCCAGGGCCGTCGACGTCTTGTCGAGATACTCGACCTCCGCCTCGGCCAGTGCCGACCGGCAGTCGAGACACCAGTGCACAGGCTTGTAGCCGCGGAGCAAATGCCCGTTGTCGATGATGCGGGCGAAGCCCCGAATCTGCTCGGCCTCGAAGCGGGGATCCAGCGTCAGGTACGGGTGATCCCAGTCGCCGAGAACGCCCAGGCGGCGAAAATCACGGCGCTGGCTGTCCACCTGCTGCAAGGCGTACTGACGGCAGGCCTTGCGGAATTCTGCAGCACTCAGTTTCTCGCCCACCTTGCCGAGCTTCTTCTCCACCTGGTGCTCGATGGGGAGGCCGTGGCAGTCCCAGCCCGGAATGTAAGGCGCATCGAAGCCCGCCAGGGTCTTCGACTTGATGATGATGTCCTTGAGGACCTTGTTGACGGCATGGCCAATGTGAATATCGCCGTTGGCATAGGGGGGGCCGTCGACGAGGAGAAAGCGCGGCCTGCCGGCCGCGACCTTCCGGATCTGGCCGTAGAGGTCCCGCTCGGTCCACTCCGCCAGCATCTGCGGCTCCCGTTTCGCCAGGTCGCCCTTCATCGGGAAATCCGTGCGCGGAAGGTTCACCGTGTCCTTGTAGTCCGTCACCCTTGTATCCCTTTATCAGCAAGCAAGCGGCGGGCCTCGGCCGCATCCAGTTCCATCTGCCGGCGCAGCGCCTCGAGATCGTCAAAGCGCGTCTCGTCCCGCAGGCGGGCCACAAAGTCCACGCCGATCTGGCGGCCGTACAAATCGCCGTCGAAGTCGAAGACATGCACTTCCAGCAGTGGCTCGATGCCAGCCACGGTGGGCCGCGTGCCGATACTGGCGACCGCATCCCGCACCACCTCCTCAACCCCGTGCACGCGCACCGCGAAGATCCCCCTCACCGGACTCACGCGCCGCTGCAGGCGCATGTTGGCCGTCGGAAATCCCAGCTGTCGGCCCAATTGCCGCCCGCGACTGACCCGGCCAACCATCCGGTAGGGACGGCCCAGCAGTTGCCGGGCCGTGGCCAGATCACCCGAGGCCAGGGCGTTGCGAATCGCCGTGCTCGACACCCGCAGTCCACCCACCGTGACACTCCTGACCTGCTCCACGCCAAAACCGTGCCGCCGGCCTCCCGCTTCCAGGTGGAGAAACGTCCCTGCCCGGCCCTGACCAAACCGGAAGTCGTCACCCACCACGAGGTGCCTGACGCCGAGCGTGCGCACCAGCAACTGCTCGATAAATTCCTCCGGGGCCAGGTCCTGCAGCGTCCGCTCGAAGGGCGGACAATACAGATGGTCGATGTCCGACGACCGCAACACCAGGAACTTTTCCCGCAGGCTCATCAGGCGCGCCGGAGGTTGCTGCGGACTCATGACCTCCTGGGGCGTGGGCTCGAAGCTGAAGACCAGCGATGGCAAGCCGAGTTGCGCTGCCGACCCGTGCACCCGTTCGAGAATCTGCTGGTGTCCGAGGTGCACCCCATCAAAAACGCCAATGGTCGCCACGCACCCGGACGGCACCGCTTGAACTCCCGGCCGGGGCCGGCGGAAAAGATGCATGGAAACGGTGACGCCAAAAGGAAGCGATTATAAGGTCGCCCAACTATAAGTTTCGCATCCGGAGATGGGCTGGTCGCAAACCCACTGCCAGGAGCGCCGCGAAGTAGGCGAGCGACGCACCACCGACCGCCGCCGCCAGCCAGAGGCAGCGGGTGACGGAGTCGGCCGCCAGCCAGGCAGCGTCTGGCGGGGCAAATGACAGCAGCAACACGACCATGACACCGGCCGCCACCGCTACGCGCAGCAGAAATTGCCGCCAGTCGGGCCCAGGCGTCAGCACGCCGTTCCGCAGGAGACCCCGATACAGCAGTCCCGAATTGAGAAATGAACCCAGGGACGTGGTAATCGCCAGCCCCGCGTGCGGTGCCTGCCAGCCAGCGAGTGCCCAGGGCACCACCAGCAATACATTGAGGGCCATCGTGGAGCCTAGCGCAATCAGGCCAACGCGCACGGGCGTCCGGGTGTCCTGTCGGGCGAAGTAGCCAGGCGCCAGAACTTTTACCATCGTGAACCCCATCAGGCCCGCCGAGTAGGCGATCAGGCTGAACGAAGACTGCTCCACGTCACGGGCGCTGAACTCGCCGCCATAGAAGAGGGTCGTCAGCAGGGGACCGGACAGCAACATCAGGCCAAGCGTCGCCGGCGTCACAATCAGCACCACGAGACGCAGCGCCCAGTCCAGCGTCTTGCCAAAGTCGTCCGCCGCCCGCGCGGCATGGTGGCGCGACAGGTTCGGCAGCATGACGGTG
>CAYMKJ010000049.1:0-3444 GCA_964391025.1 uncultured Chromatiaceae bacterium | reverse complement strand
CTGCCGCCGCTGCCGCGCATGACCTACGCGGAAGCCATTACACGCTTCGGCATCGATCGGCCCGACCTCAGCATTCCACTGGAGCTGGTCGAGGTGGCGGATCTGATGACGGGGGCCGAGTTCAAGGTCTTCGCCGGGCCCGCCGCAGACCCGGACGGCCGCGTCACGGCGCTGAAGATTCCGAACGGCGGCACGCTCACCCGCAAGGAGATCGACGACTACACCGCCTTCGTGGCCAACTACGGCGCGAAGGGCCTGGCCTACATCAAGGTCAACGAGGTCGCGAAGGGGCGCGACGGCCTGCAGTCGCCGATCATGAAGTTCCTGCCTGATGCGACTGTGGAGGGTCTGATCTCTCGGCTCGAGTTGAAGGACGGCGACCTGGTGTTCTTCGGGGCCGACAAGAAGAAGGTCGTCAACGATTCGCTGGCAGCGCTGCGGGTGAAGGTCGGTCGCGACCGGTCGATGGTCAAGCCCGGCTGGCACCCGCTGTGGGTCGTGGACTTCCCCATGTTCGAGTGGGACCCAAAGGAGAAGCGCTGGGCCGCATTGCATCACCCGTTCACCGCGCCGTCGATCGATGATCTCGAGGCGCTGGAGAAAGATCCCGGCAAGGCGCTGTCCCGGGCCTACGACATGGTGTTGAATGGCAACGAGATCGGCGGCGGCTCAATCCGCATTCATTCTTCGGCGATGCAGTCGACGGTGTTCCGCATACTCGGCATTACGCCGGAAGAGGCAGAGAGCAAGTTCGGTTTCCTGCTCCGCGCCCTGAAGTTCGGCGCGCCGCCCCATGGCGGTCTCGCCTTCGGCCTCGATCGCCTCGTGATGCTGCTGGCGGGTACGGACAACATCCGCGACGTCATCGCCTTCCCGAAAACGCAGACGGCCAGCTGCCTGCTCACGGAGGCACCGGGGCCGGTGTCAGAGCAGCAGCTTCGGGAAACCGGCATCCGCATCCGCGAGCCGGCAAAGCCCTAGAAGCGGCTGGCAGGAGCGGCATCGTAGGAGCGCCTTTAGGCGCGACACAAACTTTGGAATCGCGCCTAAAGGCGCTCCTACACTCTGCTCCCGCCAGGTACTCCCATGAACATTCCTCCTGAAACCGTTGTCGTCATCCACGGCCTGTGGATGAACGGCGTCGAGACGGGCCTGCTCCGCCGCCGACTGTCCGATGAGCACGGTTACCCGACCGTCCTCTTCCACTACGGCACCTTCGAGGCGGGCTTCAGCGCCAACGCGGACCGGCTGCGGGACACGCTCGACACAATTAATTCCCCCCGCGTGCATCTCGTGGGCCACAGCACGGGCGGCGCGATGGCGCTGGCGGCGCTGCAAGTCCGGCCCTTCGCGAAACCGGGTCGCGTGGTGTGCCTGGGAGCGGCCCTGAAGGGCAGCATGTCCGCCGAGCGGCTGGCCCGGTTTGGCGCGTTTGGCGCGGCCCTGCTCGGCCAGACCGGGCGCGAGGGGCTCCTGGTGCCGGTGCTGAAGGACTACAAGGCGGACCGGGAGATCGGCGCCATCGCCGGCAGCATGAGCGTGGGTGCCGGAATGCTTCTCGGTAGCTTGCCTGAACCGAATGACGGCACGATCGCGGTGCTCGAGACGCAGATGCCCTGGCTCAAGGACCACATAACCTACCCCGTAACGCACGCCGGATTCCTCGTGTCGCCGGAAGTGGCGAACCAGACGGCGTTCTTCCTCCGTCACGGCATCTTCGAGAAAAAAGGTACCGGACCTTAGTTTTGTTAGTTGTTTAGTTGTTTGGGGCACTGCCACCAAACAACTAAACAACTAACAAAACTAAGGTCCGGTACCTTTTCTCTTCAGCGCGTAGAGCGCTTCCAGGGCCTGCTTCGGTGTCAGCGTGTCGGGGTCGAGTGCGTCGAGGAGTTCGTGGACGGCGTCGGGCTGGGGTGGCGGACCGAGGGCGAGTTCCTGCTGGGGCGTGCGGGCTCCCGCCCGGTTGCCCTGATGCGCCGCGGACTCGTTTTCCAGGCGCTGCAGGTAGCGCCGGGCCCGCTGGATGACCTGCGCCGGGACGCCGGCGAGCGCGGCAACCTGCAAACCGTAGCTGCGACTCGCCGGTCCGTCCTTCACCGCGTGCAGGAACACAAGCCGGTCACCGTGCTCGGTCGCATCCAGATGCACGTTTGCACAAGCGGGCAGTTCGGCAGGCAGCGCCGTCAGCTCGAAGTAGTGCGTGGCAAACAGCGTGAAGGCCCGCACCTGTTCAGCGATGTGGTGCGCCGCCGCCCAGGCGAGCGACAGGCCATCGAAGGTGCTCGTACCCCGGCCGATCTCGTCCATCAGCACGAGGCTCTGGGCCGTCGCGTTGTGCAGGATGTTGGCGGTCTCGGTCATCTCCACCATGAAGGTCGAGCGCCCACCGGCCAGGTCGTCGGCGGCGCCGATGCGCGTGAAAATCCGGTCCAGCGGCCCGAAGGTCGCGCTCTCCGCCGGCACGTAGGACCCGATGTGGGCCAGCAACGCGATCAGCGCGGCCTGCCGCATGTAGGTGGACTTGCCGCCCATGTTCGGGCCGGTGATCACCAGCAGGCGCCGGTCCTCGTGGAGATCCAGGTCGTTCGCGACGAACGGCGCGTCCAGCCGCTGCTCGACCACGGGATGCCGGCCGCCGCGGATCCGCAGCCCCGGCTCGTCGTTGAGCTCCGGCCGACAGTAATTGAGCGCCCCGGAGCGCTCCGCCAGATTCGCGAGCACGTCGAGCTCAGCAACCGCCGCCGCCAGTTCCCGCAACTCCGGGAGACGGGTGCCGAGCGTCGCCAGCAACTCGGTGTACAACTCCTTCTCCCGGGCCAGCGCCCGGTCCCGGGCGGACAGCACCTTGCCCTCGAAGTCCTTCAGCTCGGGCGTGACGTAGCGCTCGGCACCTTTCAGCGTCTGGCGGCGCTGGTAATCGTCCGGCGCCTGGGCCGCCTGGCCGCGGCTGAGTTCGATGTAATAGCCGTGCACCCGGTTGTAGCCCACTTTGAGTGAGGGCAGCCCCGTCCGCGCCCGTTCACGGGCCTCCAGGTCGGTGAGGTACCGGTCCGCGTTCTCGCTGATGTCGCGCAGCTCGTCGAGGGCTGCGTCGTAGCCGGTGGCGAGTACGCCACCGTCCCGGATGAGCTGGGGTGGCAGCTCGATCAGCGCCCGCTGGAGCAGTTCGTGGGTTGCCCCGTGATCGCCGAGGCGGCCGCGCAGCGCGGAGAGCAGCGGGGAATCGAGCGCGGCCAGTTGAACGTTGATCGAAGGCACGAGGCTCGTGGCAGTCCGCAGCTGGGCGAGATCACGGGGGCGTGCCGAGCCGAGCGCGATGCGCGAGAGGATGCGCTCCAGGTCGCCGATGTCGCGTAGCAGGTTGCGGCCGTCGCCATCCCGGTGGTCGTCGCCGCCGAAGGTGCCTTCCGATGCGACGCGCAGACTCTCGACAGCCTGGTA
>CAYMKJ010000048.1:0-3367 GCA_964391025.1 uncultured Chromatiaceae bacterium | reverse complement strand
CTCCGGTGGGCGGTTGTGGCCATGGCCTGGGCCGGACTCGGCGTGCTGACCAAGCAGACCGAGGCGCTGGCCTTTCTTGGACTGGGCGTGGCATTTTTCTGGTGCGGTCCCTGGACGTTGCGAGAGCGGTTGCTGCTGCCGCTCGTCGGGTTGTTGTCGAGTGGCATTTCTCTCGCAGTCCTCTGGTGGCCACCTGATGCCCGCACCTACACGCTCGATATTTTGCTGCTGCACCCACGCTCCCTGGCGAAAATCGTCGACCTTGCCCAGGACCTGGCCGTGCCCCATCGGGCCCTGCTGATCTTGCTGACGGTGCCGGCCCTGCGGTACCTGTGCGCCGCATCCCCGGCGGGGCGCCGGTATGTCGTGCTCGGGCTGGCCACGCTCGTGTTCTCGGGCCTGCCAAACCTCTCGGCGTACTTCAAGGCCATGGGAGCCTGGAACAACCTCGGCATTCTGGATTTCTGGATGGCCCTGGCCGTGTGGCCGGTCCTGTATGTCCTGGCGAGGGTCCCGGGGCGGTCATCGCCTGCGGTGCATTGGTTGAGCCGCGCCGCCGCGCTTGCCCTGGTACTCACCCTCGTCACGCAACACGTCCCGCCTGCGCCGTCCGACTATGCGGTCGCGACCCGGATCGAGACCTTGCTCCGGGCCGACCGGGCAGCGGGGCGCCGGGTCCTTCTCGCGCACGGCACCTCGGCGCTGCTGCGCTCGGGCTACACGGAAGTACCGCTCGATCGCGCCTACTCGGTAGTCGAATTAAACGTGGCGGGCCTGGGAGACCGGGCGGGCACGTTGTCCCGTCTCCGGCACGCATACTACGACCGGATCTATCTGAACCTGACCTGGTACGGGCCGGAGATCCTGCAGGAAATCAGCAGGCGCTACCAGCGGCGCGACATCATCACTGGCACCGGCTCCATGGATTATGCCCGGGGCTTTCAGGGGCTGCTCTCGGAGGGCTGCGAAATCCTGGACCGCCGCGACGCCCCCGCCATGTCTTTGGGCCCCGAACCATAGCAAGGTGCGTCTGCGTTTGGCGATGGCGCGGTAGCTTGCTACCCTGCCGCCACCCGCTCACCAGCAGAAAATGAAATCATGAAGACACTTCGCGAGAGCCCTCTCGTGATCGTGGCCCTTGCCGCGGTCTCGATGTCCACTTTGATTGTTGAGATCTGCCTGACGAAGTTCCTGAGCTACAAGGTTTACCACCACTACACCTATGCAATTCTGGCTACCGTGATCTTCGGTTTCGGCGTTGCGGGAACATTCCTGTATCTGTTTCCGAACACGTACTCGGGCGAGGCGAGCCGGGGCTGGAGGTTTCTCTACCGGATCATGGTGGCCTATGCCCTGTCGCTGCTCGGGGCGGTCGCCTTGTTCTGCTGGATGCCGATCGACCCCCTTGACCCGGCGCTGCCTGCCTGGCTCAGGGCGCTTTGCCTGCCGCTCTACATGCTTATTTTCTTCGTGCCATTTTTCCTCGCGGGGCTCTCGATCTGCCTCACTCTCATTATCAGTCGGCGCTCCATCAACGTTCTGTATTTCTGGGACATTCTTGCCGCCGCGGTCGGCGCCCTCGCCTCGATTGCCTTGTTGTCTTTCCTCGGCGGGTACGGCTCCATTATTTTTGCGGCAGGCCTGGGATTTTCTGCGGCGCTCATCTACGCAGTGCTCGCCGGCGTCAGGCCGGCTCTGACGGCCTTCGTGCTGTTTATCGCAGCCACAGGGCTGTTTCTGGCCTATCCAAGGTGGGCGCAGGAAAACTACGGATTCGACATCCGGTCCACGAAGGACGTCGCCCACCGGTCGGTTTTCACCGCGGATTTTGGCGGGATAAATGCGACCTACTGGAACGCCATTGCCCGGATCGACATCTCGAAAACCGGGAATTCCACCTCCCCGATGTATCGGTTCGGATTCGCACCCTACGTTGACATCGGGAAAATCCCCGGGCGCTACGTGCTTGTCGACGGAGGCGCGAATACGCGCCAGCTTCAGGCATTGGGCAACATCAAGGACCATGCGTACTTCAGGGACTCTCTCTGGGCCTCTCCGTACATTGCCCACCCACCCAGCGGCAACTACCGATCCCTCGTGATTGGCGGCGGTGGCGGGATCGACGTCCTCATCGCCAAGTATTTTGACGTTCCCGAGGTGGATGTCGTCGAACTCAACCCGGCAACGTACAAACTGTTGACCGGCACGCTCGGTGAGCCCGAAAGCCAGCTGTACCAGCCCTGGCTCATTTCCGACGCGACCCGCGTGAACTACTTCAACCGCGAGGGCAGGCACTTCTCCACCACGCGTCCTGACGAAACCTACGACGTCATTCAGGCCAGCGGAGTTGACACCCTCACTGCGATCTCCACCGGCGGCATGTCCCTCGCCGAGAACTATCTCTACACGACCAACGCCGTGGAGGAGTACTGGCGGGTTCTCAAGCCAGACGGTGTTCTCTCCCTTTCCCACTGGCGCACGCCGCCGCCAACGCTGTCCCTCCGCATGTTCCGCACGTACCTCGATGTCCTCAAGGCCAAGGGCATCGAGAAACCGTGGCTCCATCTGGTTATCGTGGGCAGCAGCGACCCGAGCTGGACGGATGTCATCCTCAAGAAGACGCCGTTCACCGAGGCCGATGTTTTGCGGCTTACCGAATGGGTGGAGTCCAACGGCATGAGTCTGTTGTTCGTGCCCACGAGCGGTAGCCAACGCCACATTGGCTACACCATGTGGGGGGAAGACTACTTCGATATCGGCTACATGAACGAGGCCGAGCAGGAACGGGTTCTGGCAAGCTACGGTGGTAATTCGCGGCCGGTCGTGGACGACAAGCCCTACTTCTACCAGGGAATATTCGGCTCCCACGAGATCGTCTCACTTGATCCCGCGATCGTCTGGCTGATCCTGGGCGCCTCGATAGCCTCCCTGATCCTCATCTTCCTGCCCTTCGTGAGGCTCTCCCGCAAGGAGCTGACGCAGCCCATCCTGGGTCTCGCCTGGTACTTCGGATTGTGCGGGTTTGCGTTCATGATCTTCGAGACCGGACTCATCCAGGTATTTGGCATCTTTGTTGGCGGGCCGACCTACTCACTGGCGTTCGTCCTCGTGTCGGTACTCACCGGCTATGCCCTCGGCTCCTATCAGGCGGGGTGGCTGTCGCGCAAACCCCGGACCTTCCTCTATGTGGGATTGAGTCTCTTTGCGACTCTCGGTGCTGCCTACCTCCTTTTGCCGTCATTGCTCAAGAGCCTCATGTTTCTCCCGCACGCCCAGCGGCTCATGGTGACGGTATTGTTGGCGTTTCTCCCGTCGTTTCTCGCCGGAATTCCCGTTGCACTGGCCATGGAGGGCGTGCGGAGGCAGT
>CAYMKJ010000047.1:0-2858 GCA_964391025.1 uncultured Chromatiaceae bacterium | reverse complement strand
TGCAGGCGGACGAAGACTTCCGTGACTGCCTGGGACAGGCCTTCGTCCATCGTGAACCGGTCCCGCGACCAGTCGACCGAATTGCCGAGGCGGCGCATCTGCCGGGTGATCGTCCCGCCGGATTCCTGCTTCCACTGCCAGACGCGAGCCACGAAGGCTTCTCGGCCGAGATCCTGCCGGCTCTTGCCCTCGGCGTTGAGTTGTCTTTCCACGACCATCTGCGTGGCGATGCCCGCATGATCGGTGCCCGGCTGCCAGAGCGTGTTGTCGCCGCGCATCCGGTGATAGCGGATCAGCGCGTCTTGCGGCGTGTGCTGGAACGCGTGGCCCATGTGCAGGGTGCCGGTCACGTTGGGCGGTGGAATCATGATGCAGTAGGGTGCCCCGCGGCCGGCTGGCGCGAAGTATCCGGCGGCTTCCCAGTGGGTGTACCAGCGCTGCTCGATGCCGGCGGGCTGATAGGCCTTGTCGAGCGGGGCGGCGGGGCCGCCGGCTGCTTCGTCTGTCACTCAGTCATCCTTGAGGGCTGCTTCGAAATGCTCCCGAAGTACCTGGTCGATCAGTTCGGGAAGTTCATGACGGAGTCGCCCGACCACCTCGTCGAAGAGCGTGGCTTCCATCTCCTTGTAAGCCTGATGCAGCAGTTTCTCGACCAGCATGAAGCTGCCGGTGGCGATCCGGACCTGCAGCTCGGCCAGCTCCGATTCGGTGAGGGCAGGGCGCACCATCTCGTCCACGGCGCTGCGCCGGGGGTGGGCCACGGCATCGGTGAGTACCGGAATGCGTGAGCGGTCCATATTCAGGTGACCTCGTGGGTTTCAGGGTCCAGGCCCTGGTCGCGATAGAAGCGGTGCCGCACCCGGCCGGCCTCGCGGCTGGCCGGACTGCCATCAATGATTTCAGCGATGCGCGAGTAGCGGTTGAAGAAGGCTGGCACCTCGTCGGCGAGATTGATCAGCAGGTCCGCGGCAGGCGGTTCGTTGGGTCCATCCGCGTCTGCCGAGCCGATAGTGATCGGCGCCGTCGGCTGGCCGATGGGGGGCAGCAATTCGTGGGGCACGAAGCTGCCCTGACGAAATGTCCACAGCAACTCGTCCAGTTTTTTCGCCATGGCGCTATCGCCCGCATGGGCGTGGATCCGGTTCTGCAGCTTGTAGGCCTTCTCGGCCAGCCGGCAGGCATAGCCGAGGCGGGTGGTGGGTTCCGCACCGCTCAGCACGTAAAAGGACACTCGCGTTGCACTCATTCGCTTGACTCGTTGTCGCCAGTTCACTGGCGCCGGGGCTACTTTCTATGGAGCAGGAACTCCATTAGCAGTGGGATAGGCCGTCCGGTGCCGCCCTTGCTGCTGCCCTGGCTCCACGCGGTGCCGGCGATGTCGAGATGTGCCCAGTCCGTCTTGCCCACGAAGCGTGACAGGAAGCTCGCGGCGGTTATGGTCCCGGCGTCCCGGCCGCCCACGTTGGCCACGTCGGCGAAGGGACTCTTGATCAGTTCGGCGTAATCGTCATCGAGCGGGAGCCGCCAGGCCCGGTCGTCGGCCGCCTGGCCGGCCGCGAGCAGGTCGTCGGCCAGTCGGTCCGAATTGCCCAGCAGACCGGACCGCACCCGGCCGAGAGCAACCAGGCAGGCACCCGTGAGCGTGGCGATGTCGATGAGTGCCGCCGGCTTGAAGCGCAGGGCGTAGGTCATGGCGTCGCAGAGGATCAGGCGACCTTCCGCATCGGTATTGAGGATCTCTACCGTCTGTCCCGACATCGTTCGCACGATGTCGCCGGGCCTCGTGGCCGTCCCGCTGGGCAGGTTTTCGCAAGTCGGCACCACGCCGACCAGGTTGATGGGCAGTTGGAGTTCCGCCACGGCCTGCAGCACGCCAAGGACGGTGGCCGCTCCGCACATGTCGTATTTCATTTCGTCCATTGCGCCCGCCGGCTTGATGGAAATGCCACCGGAATCGAATGTGATGCCCTTGCCGACGAGGACGACGGGCCTGGCAGCGGCGCGTCCACCCCGGTACTGGAGCACGATGAAGCGGGGGGGCTCCACCGAGCCCTGCGTGACAGCGAGGAAGGCGCCCATGCGCAGTTTGCGGATCTCCGTGCTGCCCAGCGCCTTGAGTGTCAGCTTTTTCCCCTTTTTCGCGATGCCACGCGCCCGCTCCACGAGATAGCTCGGGGTGCAGACATTCGGCGGGAGATTGCCCAGATCCTTGGCCAGGGTCACGGCCCGGCCGATGGCCTCGCCATGGGCGATACCCCGCCGTGTCTGACGTTCCGCACGGGCACCGGTGGCGATGCCAAGTCGCTTGAGGGTCGGTGCGCTATCGCCCGGCTCCGACTTCATGGCGGTAAACCGGTAGCTCACCTCCTGCCAGATCTCCACCGCCAGTCGTGCCCGGCGGTAGGCGTCGGCGTCACCGATGGCCTCAGCGGTAAGGTACAGGGTGGCCTCGCTGTACTTACCGCGCGCCACCGCGGCGAGGGCACTGCGCGTGGCTTTCCGCCAGGCCCGGCGATTGAGTTTGGCCCTAAGGCCGAGGCCCACCAGCAGAATGCGCTGGCAGGGAAGGCTCCCGGTGTGCCCGGTGTCGGTCAGGAGCAGCAGCAGGTCGCCGACCTCTCCCTTGATATCGCGATTCCGGATTGCCCGGGTGATCAGGCCACCGCCGGCGGTGTCGAGGCTCCTGGCTGTGGCCGAAAGTTCCCCGCTGCTGTAGATCGGAACGATGGCGCAGGCTGTCCGCTGCTGGCTCGCGGAACCAGTTTTCACCTGGAATTGCATGCTGACCTCGATGTGCGGGTGCTTGACTCCATGCGACCTGTAAACCAAGGTTGGCCCACGTTTGGGCCACCTTTGGC
>CAYMKJ010000046.1:0-6087 GCA_964391025.1 uncultured Chromatiaceae bacterium | reverse complement strand
GGGCCCTGGGGCCGCCCGGACATGGCCCTGTTCCTCTTCACGAAGAACATCCTCGAGGGCAAGCCCATCGAGGTCTTCAACTACGGCAAGCACCGGCGGGACTTCACCTACGTGGATGACATCGTGGGCGGCGTCGTGGCGGCCGTCGACCGTGTGGCCACGGGGAACGCAGCCTGGGATTCGGACCGGCCCGATCCCGGCACCAGCCGGGTGCCCTACCGCCTGTACAACATCGGTAACGCCCAGCCGGTCGACCTGATGCACTACATCGCAGTCCTGGAAAAGCGGCTGGGGCGCACCGCCGAGAAGAACCTGCTGCCGCTGCAGCCGGGTGATGTGCCCGACACCTGGGCGGACGTGGAAGATCTCGTCACCGACGTGGGCTACCGGCCCGCCACGCCGGTGGAAGTGGGCGTCAGCCGCTTCGTGGACTGGTATCTGGACTACCATAAGATCACCCTCTAGGAGTGATCCGATGGCGGACGATCTGCTCCAGGCACTCGCCTGGAAGGCCCTGCAGCGGCATTCAAGCTCTCTGGCTGCAACCCACCTCCGGGACCTGCTCGATCAGCCCGGTCGCTTCGACGCGTTCTCCCGGCAGCAGGACCACTGCCTCCTGGATTTCTCCCGCAACCGGCTCACCACCGACACTCTCAAGCTGCTGATTGCGCTCGCCAGCGAGCGTGAGGTGCCCCGGCGGATCCAGGCGCTCTTCGCCGGCGAGGTGGTGAATGCCACGGAGAGCCGGCCCGCCCAGCACATGGCACTGCGCGGGCCAGGCAGCCCAGCCCTGCTGGTGAACGGTGCGGATATCCGTCTCGAGATCGAGGCGGAGCGCGAGCGCATGCTGGACCTCGCCGAGGCGATCCGTTCGGGTGAGTTCCGGGGTGCGACCGGTGCGCGGATCCGCCACGTCGTCAACATTGGCATTGGCGGTTCGGATCTCGGGCTCGTCGTGGCCATCGAGGCGCTCCACGAGTACCGCACACCCGACGTGCAGATCCACTTCGTCTCCAACGTCGACGGGACCCAGCTCGCCGACGTGCTGGCCAGGACCCCGGCGGCTGAAACGTTGTTCATCGTCTGCTCCAAGACTTTCGTCACCTGGGAGACGGCGCTGAATGCCAACGCGGCCCGCACCTGGTTCATTGGTCAGCTCGGGGAGGCGGCCGTGGCCCGGCACTTCGTGGCGGTCTCCGTGAATGCCCCGGCCATGGACCAGTTCGGCATTGCCCGGGAGCACCGTTTCCGGCTCTGGGACTGGGTCGGCGGCCGGTATTCCCTCTGGTCATCCATCGGGCTGGCCATTGCCATCGCCGTCGGCAGCGACCACTTCCGGGCGCTCCTGGCCGGTGGCCGCGAGCTGGATGAGCATTTTCGGACGGCGCCGCTGGCGGACAACCTGCCGGTGCTGCTGGCGCTGATCGCCGTCTGGAACCAGAACCTGCAGGGCACCACGAGCCAGGCCATCCTCCCCTACGACGGCCGGTTGCAGCGCTTTCCCGCCTACCTGCAGCAGCTCGAGATGGAGAGCAACGGCAAGGGCGTGACCCGGGACGGCCAGCCGGTGCAGTGGAGCACCGGCACGGTGCTCTGGGGTGAACCGGGCAACAACGCCCAGCACTCCTTCTTTCAGCTCCTGCACCAGGGCACAGCGAGTTTTGCGGCCGACTTCATTGCCCCGGTGGAGGGCTCGAGCCCTTACGCTGATCAGCATCTGGTAGGCCTCGCCAACCTGCTGGCCCAGGCAGAAGCCTTTGCGCGGGGCTACACGCTGGAAGCTGCGCAGGCCGAGCTCACCGCCAGGGGCACGACCCCGGCCGACGTGGCTCGCCTCGCGCCCCACAAGGTCCACCCCGGCAATCACCCCAGCAACATCCTGCTGCTGCGCCGGCTGGATCCCCACAGCCTCGGGTTCCTGATCGCGCTCTACGAGCAGAAGGTGTTCGTGCAGGCCTGCATCTGGGGCATCAATCCCTTCGACCAGTGGGGTGTGGAGCTCGGCAAGGGGCTGGCTGTGGGCATGCACAGGGCACTCCAGTCGCCAGCAGGTGACGGCCTTCCGCCGATCGGGCACGTGATGCGCGAGTGGGCTAAGGACAGTTGAGGGAGATTTCTGTAAGCTTTCCCCGGGTTTGGTGCGGGGCTACAGAGTCGATGGCGCAGGGGGCATGCAAGGCTCGTGTAGGAGCGCCTTTAGGCGCGACCCTCCGGATCCACACGCTCCTGCTCCTGGCATTAATGGCCGCTAGCGTGCCGGCGTTGAGCCAAACCCCCAGTCCCGAGCAACTTCGCATGCTCCAGTCCCTACCTCCCGAGCAGCAGCGTGCGCTGCTGGAGCAAATGGGGGCGGGCGACGGCGTGCAGGCTGATCAGCCCTTGGCGCAACCCGTCACGGAACGCCTGAAGACTGTCGACGCGAGTTCCGAAGCGGCATTGCTGATGGGCGCGCCGCTGCGCATACGCGGCGGCGACACGGTCCTGCTGGACCTGAGGATTCCCGAAACCGGCACGCCGGCTCGTGCCCAGCCGGACTCTGCCCAGCCGGCTCGTGCCCGGCCGGCTCGTCCCGGGACGGCTCGTACTGAGGCGGAAATCGCCACCGAGCAACTGCGCGACCGGGTAATGGCCGCCAATCCCTATCGCCTGGACAAGGACGGTCAACTCCGCATCCCCGGCCTTCCCCAGCCGATCCCCCTCGCTGGCCTGACGGCGGAGATGGCCACGGCCCGCCTGCAGTTCGAACCCGGGCTGGCGCCTCTGAAGGTCCGCCTGACCTTGCTGGAGCTGGAGCGCATCGGGGTTGCCGCGCTAAAACCCTTTGGTTATGACCTCTTTGCCAACGTGCCCACCACCTTCGCGCCGGCCACCGACATACCGGTGCCACCGGAATACACCGTGGGGCCCGGCGACAGCGTGAAGGTGCAGTTGTTCGGCAACGTGAAGGCGAACTACACCCTCGTGGTGGGGCGCGATGGGGAGATCCGGTTCCCCGATCTCGGTCCGATTACCGTGGCAGGCATGCCGTTCGACGAGCTGCGGAAGCTGCTTGAGGAGACCGTTGCCGCGCAGATGATCGGCACCCGGGCCGTCGTCAGCCTGGGGGAATTGCGCTCTCTCCGCGTGCTGGTCGCTGGCGAGGCTGAGCGCCCCGGTTCTTACACCATCAGCGGGCTGTCCACGATGACCAACGCCTTGCTGTCCAGTGGTGGCCCCACGCCGATCGGCTCGTTGCGCAACGTCCAGCTCAAGCGGGATGGCCGCACTATTGTCACCCTCGACCTGTACGACCTCTTGCTGCGGGGCGATTCCCGCAACGATGCGCGGATCCTCTCGGGAGACGTGCTGTTCATCCCGCCGGTGGGCCGCACGGCCGGCGTGGTGGGTGCGATTCGGCGCCCGGCAATCTACGAGTTCAAGGACGAGGCGACGGCGGGGAGTCTGGTGACGCTGGGTGGCGGGCTGACGCCGGAGGCGGCGCCCCAGTTGGCGACGCTGGAGCGAATCGATGCCGAGCAGGGCCGCGTTTTGCTCAACGTGGATCTGACCACCGACGTGGGACGCGGCACACGGCTGCGTTCCGGCGACATCCTGCGTATTGAAGCGGTACTGCCGACTATGGCGGACTCGGTGGTGTTGAGTGGTCACGTCTACCGGCCCGGCGCCACCCAGTTCCGCGCCGGGTCGCGGCTGACCGATCTGATCCCGGGGATTAATGACGTCAAACCCAATGCCGACCTCAACTACGTCCTGATCCGCCGCGAGTTGCCCCCGGATCGGCAGGTCGTCGCCCTGTCGGCTGATCTCGCCGCGGCCTGGCGGGCCCCGGCGTCGGATGCCAACGTCGTGCTGAACCCCCGGGACCGGATCATCGTTTTCGATATTGAGGCGGATCGCTCCGCCCAGCTGGAGCCCGTGCTGGCCGAACTCCGCCTGCAGGGTACCAGCGAGCAGCCCACGCAAATCGTCAACGTGGACGGCAGCGTCCGGATCCCCGGTTCCTACCCGCTGGAGGCCGGCATGCGCGTGTCGGACCTGGTCAGGGCCGGCGGCGGCCTCAACGAGGCTGCCTTTGGCGGCCAGGCGGAGCTGGCGCGGTTTGTAGTGGTGAACGGGGAGGCCCGGCGGACCTCGCTGGTGCCCATCGATCTGGCGGCAGCTGTGGCAGGCGATGCGGGCGCGGACGTCGTGCTCCAGCCCTTTGACCTCCTGACCATCAAGCGTGTGCCCGACTGGACCAAGCAGGAGTCCATCACCCTGGAAGGCGAGATCCGCTTCCCGGGGCGTTACGCGATCCAGCGGGGTGAAACCCTGGTTTCCGTGTTGGGACGGGCCGGCGGGCTCACGGACCTGGCCTTTGCGGAAGGCGTGGTGTTCACGCGCAAGAGCCTGCAGGAGCGGGAGGCACAGCAAGTCGCGCTGCTGACGGACCGACTGGAGAGGGACCTGGCCCAGCTCGCTGTTCAGACCAGTCAGTCGTCGTCAGCGGCGGCGGGGCAGAATGCGGCCCAATCGCTGGTAGTGGGGCAGGCGTTGCTGGCGGAGCTGCGCAATGCCGAACCCGTCGGTCGCCTGGCGATCGATCTGCCTAGAGTTCTGGCGGCTGATGCCGGCTCCACGGCTGACATTCTCCTCAAGGATAACGATCGTCTGGTGGTGCCCCGGCGCAGCCAGGAGGTGACCGTGCTGGGCGAGGTACAGACCCTCACGTCCCACCTGTATCAGCCCAGCCTGGACCGCAACGATTACATCGGCCTGAGCGGCGGGACCACCCAGAAGGCGGACCGGGGCCGGATCTATGTGGTGCGTGCCAATGGGCAGGTGGTGGCCTCGTCCGGCAGCAAGTGGTTCGGGAATGATGAGAAACGGATCTACCCGGGAGACACCATTGTGGTGCCGGTGGATACGACGTCACTGCCGCCGTTGCTGCTGTGGACTTCGGTCACCAGCATTATTTACAACCTGGCCATCGCGGTGGCGGCAGTGAATTCGTTTTAGTGGATTGTGTGTGAAGGACGAAACCGACGAGTCGTTCGCGAGCGCGACGCTGAGTATTGCCAGCCTCTGGCGCGCGATGTGGAGGGCCAGGCTTCGGGTTGTGCTGATCGTTGCGCTCTTTGCCCTGTGTGGCATTGCCTACGCTCTCCTAGCGCCATCCTGGTATCGAGCCACTGTTCTGTTGGTGCCCGCCGGGGAAAAGTCGGCAGAAGGCCTTTCCGGACAATTGGGTGGTCTCGCCGGGTTGGTCGGGCTCGCCGGAATCAGTGTGGGTGGCGGGAATACCGCAGAAGCAATCGCTGTGCTCTAGTCGCGCGAGCTGACCCAGGCCTTCATTCAGGAACAGGGCCTGATGACCGTCCTGTTTGCCGATAAATGGGACCAAGACGCGCAGAAGTGGCGCGCGACCAGCCCCGAGGACTGGCCGGATCTGCGCGAGGGCGTGCGCTACTTCGATGACAACGTGCGCTTCGTCAAGGAGGAGAAGGTTTCCGGGTTAGTGACCTTAAGCATCGAGTGGCGCAATCCGGAACTCGCGGCCCGGTGGGCCAACCTGCTGGTCAAGCGCGTCAACAATACGATGCGTACGCGTGCGCTCGTGGAAGCAGAGGCCAACGTTGCCTATCTGCGGCGTGAATTGTCCGCGAGCAATGTCGTGACTTTGCAGCACGCGATTGGTCGCTTGCTGGAGACGGAATTGCAGAAGCTGATGCTGGCGCGCGGAAATGAGGAGTTCGCGTTTCGGGTGATTGATTCCGCCCAGGTACCCCACTTGCGGTCATGGCCACCCCGCACCCTGATCGTGGCACTGTCAGTGGTTCTGGGCGTGCTGACGGCGGCTCTCGTGGTCATCTTCCGCCAGTCTGCCGGTCGGCGTGCCACGCACCCGGAGAGCGCCGGATTGCCGACAGGGTAGGTGCTGCAGCTTGTGACCAGGGGCGCCGCGCTGTGACCGACCTTGCAATTATCGCCGGGGTCTTGCTGGCGCTGGGCTGTGTCTGTCTGGCGGTAGCCCACAGCTGGGCTATTCGCCGTATGTCCCTTTTGGACTGGTCTGTGCTGGCAATCGGTGGCGTGTACGGTATGGGC
>CAYMKJ010000045.1:0-2117 GCA_964391025.1 uncultured Chromatiaceae bacterium | reverse complement strand
GAGATCAAGAGACTGGAGCGGGGCCGCCTGGAGGTGAGCACCAACGGCATGGGGACCGTATATATAGAGTGGGATGACATCGAGCGGGTGACCAGCAGCGAGCTCTTTATCGTGGAACTGGAGGATGGCACCCGCTTCGAGGGCATCCTCGCCGCGACCGATGCTCCGGCCCAGCTGCTCCTGCGCAAGGAAAGCGCGGTTGATGCCCAGGGCAACGTCCCTGGCAACGTCCCTGGCGACGTTAAAGAGCAGCTCCTCGACATGCAGTATGTGATCTGGATAGACCCGCTGAAGCTCGACGCCAAACGCATCAACCGCTGGGACGGATCGATAAGCGCCGGTTTCGATGCCACCAAGGCGAACAGTGACACGTCTCTCAGCGCCAGCTTCGACGCCCGCCGGCGGGCAGAAACCTTCCAGCTCAGTTTCGACGGCTCGGTGTACTCCCGCTCCCAGGACGGCGTGGAGGACAGCCTCCGGGCCAACTTCAACGGCGTCTACCGGGGCCTGCTGGAAGAACGCTGGTTCTGGGCCGGGCTGGGCGGCCTGGAACGCAACGACGAACTGGGCATCGACCTGCGTTCCTTCGGCGGCGGGGGTTACGGTCGCTTTCTGGTGCAGTCGAGCCGGGCACTCTGGTCAGTGACGAGCGGCCTGGTGGTCGTCAACGAGCAACTGGCCGGCGTGTCGCAGGGTGAAACCAACCTGGACGCGTTCCTGGGCACCGACTTCGAGTTCTTCACCTACGACACACCGAAAACCACCCTCAAGACCGCGTTCGTCGCCTTCCCCAGACTGACGGGCGACGGGGGAGTGCGCTTGAACCTGGATTTCAGTGTGCGCCGGGAACTGATTACGGACCTGTTCCTGGAGCTGAGCCTCTACGAGACCTATGACAGTGACCCGCCCGAAGAGGGCAACTCGAACGACTGGGGTATCGTGACCGGCCTTGGCTATACGTTCTGACCGCCACCCTGCAGGAATACTGGCAATGACTGACCGAAGACCACCGCCGCGTCGCTTCACCGCCCTGGTCGCCGCAGTGATCGCCACGGCGATCTCCGTCTTTTCACTGGGGGCGATGGCCGGTGACGTGCCGCCGATCACCGACCCGCCGACCAGCACCTACCAGCGCGGCAAGCTGGTCTGGATCGATCTCCTGACCGTCGATCTCCCGGCAGCGCGGCGCTTCTATGGCGCGCTCTTCGGCTGGACCTTCACGGACTTCGACGACCTCGGCAGCAAGGGCCGTAACGCTTACTCGCTGGCCTCGCTGGACGGCGTCCCGGTTGCCGGCCTTGCTGAGAAAGCGGCGCCGCCGGAGCAGAAACGGAAAGCACGCTGGATCGCCTTCATGTCCGTGGCCGACGTGGCGGCCGCCGTGAAGTCCGTCGTGGCCAAGAGCGGACGCGTGTTCGTTGCGCCGCGTAACGTCCCGGCCCGGGGCGAGTTGGCCGTGGTGCTGGACCCGGATGGCGCGCCGTTTGGGCTCATCAATTCAACGAGTGGCGATCCGCCCGATGCCCTGCCGGCTGTGGGCGACTGGATCTGGGCCATTTACCAGAGCCCCGATGCGACCAGCGCCGCCGCCTTCTACCAGGACCTGGGCGGTTATGAGGTCGTGCAGGACGACCCGCTCGGCCAGGCGCCGCACTTTCTGCTCGTGGCCGGGGGTTACGCCCGGGCGAGTCTGGTGGAGATTCCCGCGGAGCGTTCCGGTTTGCGCCCGGACTGGCTGTATTTCGTCCGGGTCGGAAATCTGCGCGACAGCCTGGCGCGGGTGCGCGAACTGGGTGGCCGCGTCCTGATGGAACCCAGGCCTGAAGTGCTCGACGAGCGCCTCGCGGTCATCGCGGATCCCACCGGCGCGCCGCTCGGGCTGCTGGAATGGGACGAAGACCGTGGAGAGGAGCAGTAACATGAAAACTGTACGGCTTGCGCTGGCCTGCGCCGGAACCACTCTTCTGTTGGCCCTGCTGGCTGGATGCTCCTCCAGCGACAGCTACAGCGACCCCTACCACGGATCGGGCATATCGACGGGCGCTTCCTTCTATTACGGCAGTCCCTATCCCTACTATCCCCATTACGGTTACGACGGCCCGGACTACATCGTGGTG
>CAYMKJ010000044.1:0-13800 GCA_964391025.1 uncultured Chromatiaceae bacterium | reverse complement strand
CCTCGAGCCAGGCTGCGTTGCGCCGGTCCTGCCAGGAGATCACCGGGGAGAGCGCGGCTCCCGTGTGCCGGTTCCAGCAGACCAGGCTGGAGCGCTGGGTGGCCAGCCCGGCGGCCCGGATGCGGCCCCCGGCGGGCAGTTTCCCGCAGGCGATATCGATGGCCTGTTGCAGCGAGCGCACGAGTTCCTCCGGATCGTGCTCGATGTGGCCGGCGTCGTTCCGCCGGGTGGCGATTGGTACGGACGCGGAAGTGACCACAGCGCCATCGGCAGCGAAGACGAAGGCGCGGCTGGCGTGGCCCCCCTGGTCGAGGGCGAGGTAGAAGTTGTGCATGGGGGTAAGGGGTCGCCGCTCCTACCGAGCCGTCTTGTGCTGGTACTCGCACTGCTTCGCGATCGGGCAGTGCGGGCAATCCGGCTGGCGCGCCTTGCAGATGTAGCGGCCGTGGAGGATCAGCCAGTGGTGCGCGTGCCGCCGGAAGCGGGCGGGGGTGGTGGCCACCAGGCCGTCCTCGACGGCGCGCGGTGTCTTCCCGGTCGCCAGGCCCGTGCGGTTCGCGACCCGGAAGATGTGGGTGTCCACGGCGATGGTCGGTTTGCCGAAGGCGGTGTTGAGCACCACGTTGGCAGTCTTGCGGCCCACGCCCGGCAGTGCTTCGAGTGCGTCCCGGTCCCGCGGTACTTCACCACCGTGCTGATCGAGCAGCACCCGGCAGGTGCCGAGAATGTTCCTGGCCTTGGTGTTGAACAGCCCGATCGTCCGGATGTGCTGTTTCAGTCCTGCCTCGCCCAGGGCCAGGATTGCAGAGGGCGTGTTCGCCACCTTGAACAGCCCGGCCGTCGCCTTGTTCACACTCACGTCCGTGGCCTGGGCCGAGAGGATCACGGAGATCAGCAGTTCGAAGGGATTGCGGTAGATCAGTTCGGTGGTCGGCTGTGGATTCGCCTGCTGGAGGCGCCGAAACAGCGCGGCGCATTGCCGGGGCGTCATGCAGCGCCCCGCTAACGAAACCAGATCCGGCGGAACCAGACCTGGCGGAGCGCGATCAGGGCCGCCAGCAGGAAGAACGCGCCGGCGGGTAGGGTGGCGACCAGCAGGCCGGGAGCCAGCAGTTCCCGGAGCGCGCCGAGGCCGGCGAGCAGCACCGTGAAGCCGATGCCGTAGCCGAGCCCGTCCAGGAAGGCGGGCCACAGGCGGTGATGCGCAGCGAAGGACTCGGCCCGCGCCAGGATGAGGCAGTTGGTGACTATCAACGGGACGAACAGACCCACCTGGCCGTAGAGATCGAACCACCCGGCCTCAAACAGCAGGTCCACAGCCGTGACCAGGGTGGCGATGAGCAACAGGAACGCCCCCAGCCGGAAGCGCGGCGCGATCCAGCGCGCCAGGGCAGAGACCAGTACGTTGCTCGAGCAGAGCACTGCCAGCGACGCGAGGCCGAGCGCGAGGCCCGTGGCGAAGGTCCGGCTGACGGCCAGCAGCGGGCAGAGCCCGATCAGCGCGGCGAGTCCTGGAGTGTCCCACCAGAGACCCTCGGCGAGTATCCGGCCGGATGTCATGTCCCTGGAGTTGTCTTTGGCGCTGGCTTCAGTCATGGCGTCTCAGTCGGTATCGCCGGCGGGGCGAAGATCTCGTCCCGGTGTGTCGTGAAGTATTGCACGGCCCTCCGGACACCGCCGACTGTAGCCCGGCTGCTGACGGTGGCGCCGGCAATCGCGTCAAAGTCGCCACCGTCGGCGCGCAGCTGCCAGCGGAGTTCCAGCGGGTCGGTCAGCGAGCGGCCGGCAAAGCCACCGAGCCAGGCGGACGGCTCCGCTGCTATGACAGCACCGATCCCGGGCGTCTCCGTGTGCGCCGTGACCTGCACGCCCAGCACCCGGCCGTCGGCCGCAATGCCCACCAGCAGCCGGATCGGCCCCACATAGCCATCGGGGGCGATGACCGTCAGGACCGCCGCGACGGGACTCCCGTTGCGCCGCGCCCGGTAGACGGGCAGGGGCTGGCCGCCGCCGGTGTCGAGCAGGACCACATCCTTGTGGGGTTCGTTGTCGTAGAGGCTCGCCGGCAGCACGGTGGAGAGTTCTGCAAGCAAGTGCCGCGCCGTGTTGTCGGCAATCCGCTCCCGGGTGTAGTGCCAGGTGCCGCCAACCAGGACCGTTGCCACCAGCAGGATGACGCCGAGACCGGCGAGGGTCCGTGCGCTCGCGGGTTCGTGCCGCGTCATCGGGCGTTCACCGCTCGCGTTGCTCATGCAGTCCGCCCATAGACGCGCGGTCGCGTCCAGCGGTCGATCAGCGGCACGGCGAGGTTCATCAGTAGCACGGCAAAGGCGACCCCGTCCGGGTAGCTGCCGAAGGTGCGGATGAAGAAGGTGAGTACGCCGATCCCGGCGCCGTAGATCAGCCGGCCGCGGCCCGTCGCGGGCGACGAGACCGGGTCGGTGGCAATGAAGAAGGCGCCCAGCATCGCGCCGCCGCTGAACAGGTGAAAACCGGGTGACGGGTGGGTGTTGGGGTCGAGCAGCCAGGCGAGGGTTGCCATCCCCAGCAGTCCGCCCAGCACGGCCGCGGGCGTGTGCCAGCGGATGATCCCGCGTAGCAGGAGCATGAAGCCGCCGATGGCGATGAAGTTGTTGACCCATTCCCAGCCGGCGCCGCCGAAATCACCGAACACCGGGTTCGCGCGGATCTCATCCATCGTCCGCATGAGCCCGAGACCCTCCTTGGCGCTGTCGAGGGTAGTCGCGCGGGCAACGGCATCCACCGTAAGGCCATCGGGCAGGGTGCCGGCCAGCCAGTACTGGAGTGTGGCGGCCATATCGGGCCGCACGTAGTCCAGGTCGCCGATATCCGGTGCGGGCCAGAGCGTCATGGCGTCGGGGAACGAAACCAGCACCAGCACATAGCCCGCCATCGCGGGATTGAACACGTTGTAGCCGAGGCCGCCGTAGGCATGCTTCGCCACGGCGATGGCGAACACCATGCCGATGACCGTGACCCACCAGGGGCACAGCGGTGGCAGGCAGAAGGCGAAGAGTATGGCCGTGACGAGCGCGCTGCCGTCCGCCAGGAAAGTTGCCCCCGGCTTCCCCACCAGCCGGAGGCACACGGCTTCGGTGGCCAGGGCCGCGAAGAGTGCGATCCCTGAGTTGAAAAGAATTCCTGCGCCGTAAAACCACACGTGTGCCAGCAGGGCGGGCACGAGGGCATAAAGGACTGTCCGCATCATGCCGCCCACTGTGGCCGGCGAACGCCACTGGGGGGGCGTTGCAGTATCGAAGTGCATCAGTTGGCCGCCGCGGCAGCTTTGCCGCGGATGAAGTGACTGGTCAGGGGAATGTGGCTTGGGCACACATAGTCGCAGGCGCCGCACTCGATGCACTCTGTGACGCCCAGCGTCTTTAGCTCTGCCAGGTTGCCCGCGCGGGCCGCGACCAGCAGCTCCTGCGGCAGCAGGCTGGCGGGGCAGGCCTCGATGCAGTCGCCGCAGCGGATACAGGGCATCTCCGGGTGATAACCACCCAGTTCGGCCGCCGTGGCGGCGATGAGGCAGTTAGTGGCGCCGGTGATCGGCAGTTCGTCGCTGGCCAGCGCCACGCCCATCATCGGGCCCCCCATGATCAGCCGATGGGTCAGCTGCCGCGGTTCGTCACGGTAGCCGCCGGCCATGTAACCCCCAGCCAGGGCGATCAGTTCAGCCACGGGCGTGCCGATGCGCGCTTCGATGTTGCGCGGCTGGCTGACTCCGCCGCCGCTCACAGTGACGATGCGGGATATCAGCGGTTGGCCCCGCTGGAAGAAGTCAGCCACTGCCACCGCCGTCGCCACGTTCTGGCACAGCACGCCCGCATCGGCGGGATGCCCGCCCGCCGGCACTTCCCGGCCCAGCACCAGTTCGATCAACTGGCGTTCGCCACCAGCCGGGTACTTGGCCGTGACCACCGACATTACGACGCGCGCATCACCGGCGGCCTCGATTGCGTTGTAGAGCGCAACGCGGGCTTCGGGCATGTCCGTCTTCACCGCGATGACACAGCGCTGTGCGCCCAGCGCGGCGAGCAGCAGCTGGCCGCCGGCGACGACCCGGTCGGCCCGCTCGCGAATTAGCAGGTCGTCGCAGCTGATATAAGGCTCACATTCGGCCCCGTTGAGCAGCAGGACCGGTGCACCCGTTGCGGCCTTCAGTTTCCGGGCTGTGGGGAACAGCGCCCCGCCGAGACCAATGAGACCCGCGGCGGCGATCCGCTCCTGGAGTTCCCGGGTGGGGCGGCTGGCGGCCATCGGGTCCGGCGAGTAGCCGGGCCAGCGCGCATCAGCACCATTACCCTGAATCACGACACAGGGCACGGGGTCGCGCAGTCCGGCGACGAGGCGCAGCTCCACGTGCGTCACCTGGCCGCTGATGGAGGCGTGGACGCGGGGCCCGCCATCCTCGCCCGGCTCAGCGATGGGTTCGCCGCACAACACGCTCCTGCCCGTGACGACGCTCGGTCGCGCGGCCGCGCCGGGGCACTGGGCGAGGGAAATGCAGACCAGGTCGGGCGGCGGGGCAACCAGCACGGGGACCTGCGTGGAGCGTGACTTCCGCAGCGGGGTACGGACGCCCCAGGCCGGCCGGCGGGGCTGGGCGTCGTAAGCGATCGGGTCGGTCACGGGGTGAGCCGTCCCGGTGCCTAGTGAAGCTCTACAGAGGTGGTCTGCTGCATGGTCGCGCGCTCAATGATCCGTGACTTCCCGCCGCAGATAGTAGCGGTCAAACGGCTACGATTTTAGACATTACTCAAGTCGCGGCTCTTCGACGTGCCTCCGCCGGTCACCGGATGTCGTCCACAGGAATGGAGTGCGTAGCGGCCCGGGCCCGGCAGCGCAATCGGGTAGCAGCAGACCCGTGAGGAGTCCCCCGCACTACAGGATGGTTGCCGACGCCTTGACTCTTTTTGTCTACAAGACATTCGGCTACTATTCCTGCCGCGGTCATTTTGGCGGGGGAGCCGGACTGACCGGTCGATTGCCGAATCCTGACCTCCGGGGCTTTCATGACAACTCCATCGTTGGGCCGGCCACCCGGCTTCCGCCTTTGCGCGCTGCTTCTGGTCTCCGGGTTGGCACTGGGGTTTGGTGCGGCACCGCTGTTGGCCCAGTCCGTCGAGGCGGCTTCGGAGCCTGTTGAAGCCAGCGCAGAGGCCGCCGGGGAGCCGCCCGGGTCGCCGCTGGCGGATGTTCCCGAAATCCTGGTGACCGCGCGTCGGCGCGAGGAAGGCCTGCAGGATGTTCCCCTGTCCGTCGCGGCGTTCAGCAATGCACAGCTTCAGGCCCATGGCCTCAACAGCGACTACGACATTGCCAACCTGACCATCGGCTTCCGTACGTTGCAGCAAACCGGGCGCGATACCGACCGGCCAACGATCCGCGGCATGTCCGCGCCGGCCAGCCGCGGCGAGGCGAACGCCTCGTACTTCATCGACGGGGTTTATGTCTCGGGCAGCATTTCGACGGCTGTCACCGGCGCAGTTGACCGGGTCGAGGTGCTCCGCGGCCCGCAGTCGGCGCAGTTTGGGCGCGCGACGTTCTCGGGTGCGGTCAACTACGTGACGAAGGAACCCACGGACACTGTCCAGGGCGAACTGAACGGGCGCACCGGTACGCATGACGACTATGCCATCAGCGGCTGGAGCAGCGGCCCGATCGGTGACAGCACGTTCGGCTACCTGATCTCCGGCAGCTGGTCCGAGTATGGCGGCCAGTGGGACAATGACCTCCAGCCCGGCGAGGCTGGCTACGACGCGGACTTCCGTGAGCCCGTCAACGAATTCCTGCTCGACCCGCCGCAGGAGGGTGATTCGACCGCCCTCGGCGCCGAAGAGACCCGGGATGTGCTCGGCAAGCTGGTGTGGCGTCCCTCAGGGGGGTCCGAGGTCAGCGTGAAGTACGGCTACACGAAGAGCGATGACTCGCACTTCCCCTCCCTGCTGGCTACCGACCTGAACTGCAACATCCCGACACCCGAAAACCGGGACCAGGTGCCCTGGTGGATTACGACCCAGGCCGACTACTGCGGCAAGTGGACGGAGGGTGGCAGGAAAAACAAGATCAACCTGCCGGACATCAGCCAGGGAGTCGAGTACATCCTGGCCCCGATTCTGCCGACCGAGGAGGATCCGCAGCCCGAGGACTATTCCATCTCCGGCACCGAGCCCGGCACTTTCCGGGAGCAGAATCGCATCCTGCTCCAGTACGTGCAGGACGTGCGCGGCTATACGGTCACCACCCGCGGCGCCTGGAACAAGGATGAATTCAGGCAACTCTTCGACCTGGACCACACCCCCACCCGCGCGGTCTGGGGCCTCTTCCACTTCGACCTCAACCGCGACATCGAGGACACGTCGTTCGAGATCCGTCTCGATTCCCCCGCCGATCGCCCGGTGCGTTACGGCTTCGGTGGCTACCTGTACGACCAGAACCGGGACTCAAAGCAGCGCAGCTACGTGGGTCCCACGGTTGCACTGAGCAACTTCTTTGGCGTGAATGTGACGACCGATTACCCGCCCTCCGTGCATACCGACCTGACCAACACGGCGGTATTCGGCAGCCTCGATGTCGATCTCAATGACCAGTGGACCGTGGCCCTCGAGGCTCGCTACGCCACGGATGACAAGTCACTGCGTGGCGGGGCGCTGGGCACCTGCGACGGGTCTGTCTGCTCGCCGAACGACGTCAAGGAGGAGTTCAGCAACACGACGCCGCGGGTGACTGTCCGCTACCAGCCAACGGACGATCTGACCACCTACCTGCTGGTCGCCAAGGGCAATAAGCCCGGCGACTTCAACGCGGAGTTCTTTCGCTCCGGGATCGCCCCCGCAGCCGTCCTCGCCGGCCTGAACGGCTGTACCCCCTCCCTGCCCCTGCTGGTCATTCCCTGCCTGCCCCAACCCCTCGCCATTGTCGAGGAGGAAGAGCAGTGGACCTACGAACTCGGGGCCAAGGCCAACTGGCTGGACGGCCGCCTCACGACCAACCTCGCGGTCTACTACATCGACTGGCAGAACCAGGGCCTGTTCACAACGGTGAACATCCTGCAGACCACAGATACCTACCTCACCACGACCATCATCACCAACGTCGGGAAATCCGAGGTAAAAGGCGTGGAGCTGGAGACGTCTTTCCAGGTCAACGACAACCTTTCGCTGGTCGCGAATTACGGCTACACGGAGTCAACCTACGTGAAGGGCGAGGACCCGTCGCTGTTCGCCTCAACCGGCAATGGCAACCTGCACGGGAACTACGTGCCAGGGGTGCCGAAGAACACCTTGATACTTGGGGCTAACCTGACCGGTCTCGTGGGGGCCGACTACACGCTCTTCTTCGCCCCGGACCTGATCCTGAACAGCAAGCGCTACACCTCGGCGAGCAACCTGGCCTGGATCGGCACCGAGACCACGGTTAACCTGCGCACCGGCATCCAGTCGGATCGCTGGACGGCAACCGCCTACGTGCGCAACCTCACTGACGACGACACGCCCGTCGCCGTGCTGGACTTCTTCAATTTCGGCTCCATCGGCATGGAAAACCTCAAGGCCGACGACCTGATCACGAGGAGGGGTTACCTGCTGAACGGCCGCTATCCACGGTTGTACGGGATCAATCCCAAGCGCGGCCGCGACTGGGGCATCGAACTGCAATACCGGTTCTGATTATTCCCGGTCAACTGGCTGGCCATGATTTGGCCCCTGTTTTCACCGAGCAGGTGACGCTACTTCACCAGCCGCAGCGCGAAGGGATAACGGTAGGCAATGCCCTCATTGGCTTTCATCGCCGCGATGATGACCAGCACCAATGCGGTGATACCGATGATCATCATCAACGGGATGGTCAGCAACGCGCCAATGCCCATGGAAAGAATGGTCAGGATTACCAGCGCCACACAGGCGAGTGAAATGGTGATGGCGAAATTCAATGCTTCCTTGGCCTGATCGCCGACAAAGGGCATGGTGTCCTTCCTCAGCTGCCAGATGACCAGTGGCCCGATGAAGAAACCGATGCTACCGGCCCAGCCAGAGGTCACGAGGCCGCCGAGCAGCACGGACAGGTGCGCAAACATCGCCCACTGCTTTTCCTCGGCGCTGGCGGTGCCGGCAGTCAGACTGGATTCGTTCATGGCGTTTCCCCGTATTGGTTGTGGTGTTGCCCCGTGGCTGTCTGCAGGAACGGGGGGCAGTGGCGAGGATACGTCAAGAACCGTCCGAAGCCACCTCCTCGTGTGCTTAAGTCGACCGGGCGCCCGGCACGGACGCCGCAGGGTAAGGTGCACTACACCTTAAAGACACCCCACCGGGACGGACGACCCACGTCATCTTCGAGCCGCTGGCCCGACTCGATGGCGGCCGCAGAGGGCGTCGGCCGGAATGCCGGGAATCCCCGAAAACAGGGCGGCCTTTGTTCGACCCATACTCCCTGGGCGCCGTGCGCGCTGGCGGGCGTTTACCAGGCGCCAATCAGGGTACAACGGCTTGCGACGCCCCGCCAAAAGCCGTAAAATTTCTATACACATCGCAGGTGTATTACCCATGCGCACCAACATAGTCCTCAATCCCAAGTTAATTGCCCGCGCCATGAAAAAGGCGGGGTCGGCCACGATGCGGGAGACCATCGACATCGCATTGCGCGAGTACGTCAGCAAGCCGGACTACGACGCGCTCCTGAAGTTGGGTGGCAGCGGCACCATAGATCCCGACTACGACCCCAAGGCGGATGACCGACCGGCGGCGCAGGTGGCCGAGGCCTCAGCTGCCTATCGCATTCGCAAGCCGATTCGGAAGCGGCCTGTACGCCGGTGATCGTCGACAGCTCCGCGTGGATTGCTCATTTGCGGGGCACGGACTCCGCCGCCGCACGCCGGCTGGCGTCTGCCTTGGCTGAACGGCTGCCGATCCGGCTACCCGACATCGTTCTGATGGAGGTATTGCGTGGCGCGAGGGACGCTAGAGACTTCCTGCGCCTAGAACGCTCGTTTTTGACTTTGCCCCGGTTCGTACCCTCCAACCCCAGGCAACTGGCGCGTAACGCCGCGCACCTGTATGCGCGCTGCCGCTGGGCTGGCTTCACTCCGGGTAGCGGCAACGACTGTTTGATTGCCTGTTGCGCGATCGAAGCCGGGCAACCGCTGTTGCACGAGGATCGGGATTTTCTATTGATTGCCAGGGTCGAGCCGGCCTTGGCGCTGGTTCTCAGTCGGTGAGCAACCTGCAGTGAAGCCAGTTGGGCCGCGGCCCCCGGTAACGCATAATCAAACCCCGTCCGGTTCATAGCGGCCGTCAGGAACTTTTCCGGTGATGCATGCATTGCGACGTTCCTTCGGGTGCCTCCTTGCACTGATGTCCGGCAGTGCGCTGGCCGCGGACAACTGGGCGCTCGACACCTTCTGCGCGGACGTCCAGCGGGTGACGGCCGAGACGAGCGTCGAGGCAAATCTCACCGTGCACAAGACCTCCTGGGACTACCGGCACTCGAAGCCGGGTATCGAGCCGGTCGAGATCCACCAATTCGTCTCGCCGGATGCCAAGGGCCGGCCGAAGATGATCTCCTGCAAGGTCAAGGCGGTGGATCACCTGCAGGTGGCCTATGGCCCCCAGGCTGCTGGCCGGCAGGGCACCTGCGAGCAGGTCACCCGCAGCCTAGTGGCGCAGGAGCGCGCCCGCGCCGGTGCCAGCGCGCCAGCCCTGCGCATCGATCCTGAAGAGAAGGTCTGGACGGGCAGCAGTTACCTGGCGCCTTTCGAGCTGCTCAGCAAGGACGGATCCGGCGCCCTGCATGTGCACACGCGCTACATGCGCACCGACTGGGACGACTGGCGCTGGTACATCATGCCGAACAAGGTGCGGGGTCACCTCTATTGCAGCGTGATTGCGCCGGAATACCTGGCGCGGTTGCTCCAGGGCGAGGCGCCGGAGCTGCAACCCATCGAGATCCTGCCCGAGCCGGACGGGGACTGATCAGACGTAGTGGTCTAGGTTCCGAAACCGGAAAATCCCAGGACCGCGAGCGACATCATCCCGAGGGTGACGAGAGTGATGGCCGGCCCGCGCAGTGCCGCCGGCACGGGAGTCTGCTCGAGGCGCGGGCCAAGGCCGGCGAACAGGAGGATGACCAGGCTAAAGCCCAGGCCGGCGCCGAAGCCCAATGCGATGGCGCCTGCGAAGCTGTTTGACGTGCCCGCTGTCAGCAGCGCCACGCCCAGGACAGCGCAGTTGGTAGTGATCACCGGCAGTTGAGGGCTGGGACGTCGGAGGAGAAGGTTCGCTCCCTGCACCGTGAGCACGGTGAGCGCGAGGAAGGTGATAATCCGCAGGTATGGGAGTTCGTAAGGCACCAACACCCACCGGTCCAGCAGGTAGCTCAGGCCGGCAGTAATCGTCAGCACGCCCGTCGTGGCCAGTGACGCGCCCTGGACATCATCAAGGCGCGTCCCTGTACCCAGCACCGGGCACAGCCCCAGCAGGCGCACGAGGACGAAGTTGTTGACGGTGGCAGCCGCGACGGCAATGAGCAGGAGATCCGTCATCAGGTCACGCGCGTGCCTGCCGGCGCCGGGGCATCGGGGCCCACCAGGAAAAGGCCCGTGTCACCGCCCGCGGCAAGCACCATGCCCTGGGAAATGCCGAAGCGCATTTTTAGCGGCTTGAGATTGGCGACCAGGATAACCTGCCGGCCCACCAGGTCGGCCGGAGCGTAGGCGGGCTTGATCCCCGAAAGAACCGTGCGCTGTTCCGTGCCGATATCGAGGGTGAGGCGCACGAGCCTGTCCGCGCCTTCCACGGCCTCGGCCTGCAGCACGGTCGCAATCCGCAGGTCCACCTTCTGAAAGTCGGCCAACTCGATTTCCGGAACGGGCAATGCAGTCGCCGCTGGCGGAGCAGCGGCCGGTGCCGGGGACTTGGGCGCGGTCGTTTCCATGGAAGCTTCCACCATACGGGAGACGGCGCCCGGGTCAACCCGGACGAGGAGGGGTTCATACGTTGAAATCCGCGAGCCGAGCAGGGGGGTTGCCCGGCCGCGCCAGCTGATCGGCCCGGCCTGGAGGAATGCAGCAGCCTGCGCCGCGACTCGCGGGAGCACGGGCGCGAGATAGGTCATCAGCACCCGGAACAGGTTCAGGCCCTGCGTACACACGGCTTGCACCCGGGGCAGGGTGGCCGGATCCCGCGCGAGAACCCAGGGTTTTTGCTCGTCAATGTACTTGTTGGCCGCATCGGCGAGCAGCATGGTCTCGCGCATGGCCCGGCCGTAGTCCCGTTGTTCGAAAGCCAGGCCGATGCTGTCACCGGCGGTCACGAAATCCCGGTACAGGTCCGGCGCATCCAGCGTGTCGGCCAGCTGACCATCGAAGCGTTGACTGATGAAGCCGGCGCAACGGCTGGCCAGATTCACGACCTTGCCCACCAGGTCCGCGTTCACCCTGGCCACGAAGTCGGTCAGGTTCAGATCGATGTCGTCCAGGCCCGGGCCGAGCTTGAACGCGTAGTAGTAGCGCAGGTACTCCGGGTCCAGGTATTGCAGATAGGTGTTGGCTGCAATGAACGTTCCCCTCGACTTGGACATTTTCTGCCCGTTCACCGTGAGGAAGCCGTGCACGTGCACTGCTGTCGGCTTGCGGAAGCCCGCACCCTCCAGCAGGGCTGGCCAGAACAGCGTGTGGAAGTAGAGGATGTCCTTGCCGATGAAGTGGTGCAGCTCTGCAGTGCTGTCCGGGCCCCAGGCGGCGGCGAACTCGCTGCCTGGCCGGCCCGTCTTCTGCAGCCAGTTCTGGTGGCTGGCCATGTAGCCGACCGGCGCATCGAGCCAGACGTAAAAGTACTTGTCGTCCGTGCCCGGGATGCGGAAGCCGAAGTAGGGCGCGTCCCGCGAAATATCCCAGTCGCGCAGACCTGCCGTGAACCACTCCTGCAGTTTGCGTGCGACGCTCTCCTGGACATGTCCGCCCGCGAGCCAGTTCTTCAGGCTCTCTTCAAAGGCGGCCAGCCTGAAGAAGTAGTGCACCGAGGCTTTCTCGACCGGTACCGTGCCCGAGACCACCGAACGGGAGTTCTTGAGTTCCGAGGGCGAGTAGGTCGCGCCGCAGCTCTCGCAGCTGTCGCCATACTGGTCCGGCGTGCCGCAAACGGGGCAATCGCCGCGGATGAAGCGGTCCGGAAGGAACATGCCCGCTTCCGCGTCGTAGGCCTGCTGGATTACGCGCTGGGTGATCAACCCTTGCGCATTGAGGCGGGCATAGAACTGCTCCACCAGCACCCGGTTCTCCTCGGAATGGGTCGTGTGGTAGTTGTCGAATTCCACCCGGAACCCGCCAAAGGCCTGCTGGTGTTCGGCGCGAAAGCGCTCAACAAGGGCCTCCGGTGAGATCCCTGCATCCCGTGCCTTGAGCATGATCGGGGTGCCGTGCGCGTCGCTGGCACAGAGGTAGGTGACCTCATGACCCGCCAGGCGCAGGTAGCGCACCCAGATGTCGGTCTGGACGTACTCCACCAGGTGCCCGATGTGGATTGGCCCGCTCGCGTAGGGCAGCGCGCTGGTCACGAGGATTTTGCGGGACGGGGCAGGCACGCCGCATTATAAGGGGCTTAGACGAGTTCCTTCACGTCCTCGAACCTGCGCTTCTCCAGCGCAGAGTCGTAGGCGGTCTTGCCGGTGATCCGGCCCTGGTCCAGAAGATCCTTCAGGGCGGAATCCATGGTCCGCATACCGATACGCGCGCCGCCCTGGATGGCAGTTTCCAGCTGCTCAAGCTTGCCCTGCCGTATCAGGTTCGAAACTGCCGGTGTGTTCACCATGACCTCGAGCGCGGCAACCAGCCCCGGCTCACCCTTGCGTGGCACAAGCTGCTGGGAAATTACGCCACGCAGGGACGTCGAGAGCATGGTGCGCACGTGGGACTGCTTGTCGGTCGGGAATGCATTGATGATCCGGTCCACGGTCTGCCCCGCGCCGTTGGTGTGGAGTGTCCCCATTACCAGAATGCCCATCTCGGCGGCGGTGACGGCAATGCTGACGGTTTCCAGGTCCCGCATTTCGCCCACGAGGATCACGTCCGGGTCTTCCCGCAGGGCCGAGTGCAGCGCTGCCGCGAAGCTTGGGCAGTGGACGCCGATCTCGCGCTGGCTGATCAGGCATTTCCTGCGCGTGTGGACGAATTCGATGGGGTCTTCGATGGTCAGGATGTGGCCGCTGATCTTGCGATTGATCTCGTCGATCATGGCCGCCAGGGTGGTGGACTTGCCGGAGCCGGTCTTGCCGGTGACCAGGATCATCCCCTGGGGCTGCTTGCACAGCTGGGCCACCACCGGGGGCATCTTGAGATCCTCCAGCGTCTTGGCCTTGGAGGGAATCGCGCGGAACACGCCGCCCATCCCGGCTACGTGCCGGAAGACGTTGACGCGAAAACGGGCCAGCTCCTGCAGTGAGTAAGCGAAATCGGTCGAGTCCCGTCGCTGAAAGTCCTCGCGGGATTTGGGGGACATGATCTCAACCAGCGCCGCCTCCACCTTGCTGGCCGTCAGCGTCTCGGGCGAGAGGATCTGCAGTTCACCGTAGATTCGGGCCCGGGGCGGTTCTCCGGCGATGAAGTGCAGGTCCGAGCCGCTCCGCGCGACAACCTGCTTCAGGTAGTCGTCGATCTGGCTCACGGCCCGCTGACCTCGAATGTTGGCAGCACGGAAGTATCGGTGACGAAACGCTGGAACAGGGACTTGTCGCTGGCGAAGCGGAAAGCATCGTCCGGATCAATCTCCTTCTTCTGGATCGCGTCCA
>CAYMKJ010000043.1:0-13001 GCA_964391025.1 uncultured Chromatiaceae bacterium | reverse complement strand
AAGCCCGAGACCCGGGCGCTCGTCGAGGGCCTGAAGCACCTGCTCGATCCCGACCGCCTCTTGAACCCGGGCGCCCTCGGCCTCCCGTTGTAGGAGCGGCTTAAGCCGCGACAACCCACGCGTAGCCCGCGGCATCCCGGGCGGGATCCCTTCCGCTACTCGGGAGTACCCGGTGAGCGCGGAAGGGACGCCCGCCCACGCTGCCGCTGCTTTGTAGGAGCGCCTTCAGGCGCGACCCGGATCGATATCGCGCCTAAAGGCGCTCCTACAGCGGACACCGAGCGGCCAGTGGCTGGTGCCTCGCCCGCGAAAAGACGTGTACTCACGTCAGCGGGCGGGGCTTCCAGCCGATGGCCGCGGGACGCACCTCGGGGTATCCTTGCAACTCGCTCAAATCATTACGACGGAAGAGGACAACATGGCGAACAAGAAGGCGACCTCTAAGGGCGCGAAGCCCCACTACGACCTCCTCATCAAGAACGTCCGCGTCGTGCGGCCCGGCGCCAACCTGGTCGAGCAGGGAGACATCGCCATCCGGAACGGCCGCTTCGCGAAAATCGCGCCCGTCATCCCGGTGGAGTCAGCCGCTGAGGTTTTCGACGGCAAGAATCGCCTTGCCTTCCCCGGCCTCGTCGATCCCCATATGCACACGGGCATTTACTCGCCGCTGGCGGAAGACGCCGTCACGGAGAGTCGTGCCGCCGCCCAGGGCGGAGTCACGAGCAGCCTCAATTACACGCGTACCGGCGCCTACTACCTGAACAAGGGTGGCTCCTACAAGAAATTCTTCCCGGAAGTGCTGGAATTGTCCGCGGGCCGTTTTCACGTGGACTACGCCTACCACCTGGCGCCCATGGACAAGCGCCACATCCGGGAGATTCCGGAGCTGGTGGACACCTACGGCGTGACATCCTTCAAGATCTACATGTTCTACGGCGGCCACGGGCTGCACGGCCGGTCCACTAACCAGCACGAGTTCCTCATGATCAATGCGGACGAGAAGTACGACATCGCGCACTTCGAGTTCGTGATGCGGGGCATCCGCAAGGCGATGGACAAGTACCCGGACAAGGCCGGTGACATCTCACTCAGCCTGCATTGCGAGACGGCCGAGATCATGTCCGCCTACACCAGGATCGTGGAGGAGGCGGGTACGCTCAAGGGCCTGGCGGCCTACAGCGCCGCCCGGCCACCCCACTCGGAAGGCCTCGCCATCTTCATCGCGGCCTACCTGGCCAACGAGACGGACCTGCCGAACATCAACCTGCTGCACCTGACCTCCCGCAAGGCGGTGCTGGCAGCGCTGCAGATGGCCGCCGTGTTCCCGCACATCAATTTTCGCCGTGAGGTGACCATCGGGCACCTGATGCTGGACACGGACTCCAGGGCGGCGTCGCTCGCCAAGGTGAACCCGCCGATCCGCCCCCGGGAGGATGTGGATTACCTCTGGGAGCAGTTGGTGGCCGGCAACCTGGACTGGGTGTGCAGCGATCACGCCTGCTGCAAGCACGAGATGAAGGTGGACAAGCGCAAGCCCGGCAACATCTGGCTGGCCAAGTCCGGCTTCGGCGGCACCGAATACCTGCTGGCCGCCCTCGTCAGCGAGGGCCGCAAGCGGGGCCTGACCTGGAACCAGATGGCCGCCCTGACCAGCTACAACGCCGCCCGTCGCTTCGGCCTGCACAGCAAGGGCGACATCGTCGAAGGCCTGGACGCCGACCTGGCGCTGCTGGACCCGGACGAGACCTGGACGGTGCGGGCCGCCGATTCCGAGTCCCAGCAGGGCTACACGCCCTTTGAGGGCCTGGAGCTGTCGGGCCGGGTGAAGACGACTTTTCTCCGGGGCCAGCGAATCTACGACGGCGGGCAGATCGTCGGCAAGGCCATCGGGCGCTACCTGTCGCGGCCGTACTGATCAGTGCACGACGCCGGTAGGAGCGCCTTGTAGGAGCGCCTTCAGGCGCGACCACGATCGATCGCGCCTGAAGGCGCTCCTACCGGACCCATTGTCGCGTTATGACCACAATGCTGCGACCCTCCGTGACTCGCTTCACAAATCGCCCTTACTGACTTTGACCGGGGCCCGGCGGTACCTGTAGTTTCGCGTCTTAGATCTTGATTGCACGTTGTTTTTTTACCCCGGGATGCGGGGTAGCACGTGCGGAACAAGACCGACGTACGACGCTCATAGCAAGAACAAAGCGAGGGTCCCATGTGTCACGTTGCCGACAAGTTCTACGCCGCAGTCCGGACGCTCACCACTGACGCGCCGGTGAAACAGCGGCTGATCTGCGCCTATGTGGAGCACCTGGAGGCACTGGCGGAGGAAGATGTGCCCCAGGCCATTCAGCCCCGCTTCGAAGCCCTTCGGAAGGCCATGACTGCCGTGCCGCCGACCGAAAAGGAGACGGCCGTGCAGGTTTCGGTCCGCAAGATGTCCCAGGCCGAAGCGGGACGCTTTTCCCGGTCCATCCTGGCCATCTTCGCCGAGCTGGTGCGCGTCAAGAGCACCGGCGAGCGCCTTGAAAGCGGCGGTGTCGCCAGGACCCCCGCCTTCAACCGCGTAGACACCAGCACTCGCGTGCCGGGCCTCCTGGCGAGGTAGCCACTAACGTAGGAGCGCCTTTAGGCGCGACCACAAAAAAACGCCGGCGAGAGCCGGCGTTTTTTTGCTGTCAGATCGATAGACGTCGCGGCTGAAGCCGCTCCTACGGTCAGAATCAGAACTTCAGCGTGGCCTCCACGCCAACCCGCCGCTCCGTGCCCGGGCTGATGAAGGAACCGCCGAACTCCGGTGCGGGAATCACTTCGTTCAAAAATTCCTCGTCGAAAGCGTTATTCATGAAGCCCACCAAGGACCAGCGGTCGCCGGAAATGCCGGCCCGCAGATTGACCAGCGAGTAGGCATCGCGCTGGTTCAGCACGCCGTTGGAGAGACCAAAGTTCGTTGGCCGGTCGTTGTTCTGGATCACGTGGAACCAGGTCTTGCCGACACCGGAGATGTCCACACTGCCGACGAAGTCGTAGTCGCCCGACAGTGGGTATTGCACCTGCGCGCCGGTGCTCCAGCTGTTATCCGGCGTGTAGGGCGACTTGTTGCCTACGCTGTCCGGCCGGACCTCGTTCTTCTTGATCTCGCTGTTGATGAAATTCACACCGGCGTAGAGCGTCAGCCAGTCCGTGGCTGCGAAGTTCAACGCCAACTCCGAGCCCCAGATGTCCACCTTGTCGATGTTCTCTACCACGCGGAGAAGGCCGAAGCCGCCGACGAAGAACTCGAAGAACTGCATGTCGTCGACCTCGACGTAATAGACCGCCACTTCCGCCCGGAGCCGGTCGTCGAGCCACTGGGTCTTGACACCGCCCTCGTAGGCCCAGGAGGTCTCTTTCTCGTAAGTGTTACTGATGAGGACGGGCGCATAGGTCGGAAAGGGCGCGCCGGGATCCAATATCAGGGGATCATTGATGCCGAGATTGACCGTCTGAGCGGAGCCCGAGTTGTTGAAGCCCCCGCTCTTGAAGCCGACGCCGGCCGTGGCATAGGCGGTGATGCTGTCCGTGGCGTCCCAGGTGATCGCGACCTTGGGTTCGAGTGCATCGAAGTCCTCGCTCTGATCAGGAATGCTGGTCAGAAAGGGGTCCCCGGCAGTTGGCGGGCAATACCCGGCGTTGATCGGGGCGCCGGCTCCCCCCGGAAGCCCGCCGGTCGGATCGCAGGTGTTGATGAACGGGGTCCTGGCGCCCGCGGGCACCTGGTTTTGGACCTTGCGGTCTTCCAGGTCGTAGCGCAGGGCCAGCGAGGTCTCAATGGTGTCTGTCAGGTCATAGGCCAGCTGGCCAAAGACCGCATAGACATCCGTCGTGAATTTGTCCCGGGCGAGCTGTTGTGTCGGGTTCCGGGCATCTTCCGTGTACAGCGAGGCGATGATGCCGGCGCCGGTGTCGAGGCCCGTGTTCACGCCGACTTCCCGGTCAATGTTCAGGTAGTAGAGGCCGCCCAGCCAACGGAGGCGCTGGTCACCCTTGGACGCCAGCCGAACCTCGAAGGAGTAGTCCGTCTGGTTCCGCTCCTGGTATTGGGTCCCGTCGCAGGAGGTTGGCGTGTAGGCTCCCAGCAGCGAATTCGGGAAGCCGGGGACAGCCCCGATGTAGGTGGGCGGCGCAATCGGGTAGCCGGCCAGTGCGGCGGTGGTGTCGATGCACGTTTGATCCGTGTTGAAAAAGTTGAAGGCGCCACTGGTCCCGTCCGCGCCCAGCTTGTTCTGGATATCGCTGTAGAGGCCCCAGCCCGTCAGGTCGGCCCAGCCCAGGTCGTAGTCCACCTTCACGGACCCTTCGAAGGAATCCTGATTGTTAAAGGGCTTGATGTTGTTGTCGAACTGAAAACTGTGGGCATTGACGTTTTCATTGAAGGCTGGAGTGGCGAACGCGGTCGCCAGCCCCGGCAGATTGAAAATCGAATTAAAATTGATGGAACTGGCATCAACCTGGCCAAAGCGCAGCTTGGCGTCGACGGTCAGGTTGTCGGAAGGCTCCCATATCGCCCGGGTACCCAGGTCCCAGCTCTTGAACTGGTCGACGTTGGAAGCATCGGGGGCAGAACCTGGAGCGCCCAGGTATCGCGACGAGCTGAAGTAGGCATTGTTGTAGTAGCCGTCGCTGTCCCGGAAACTGCCGGAAACGCTCACGCCCAGAGTGTCGCCGACCGGCCCGTCGAACACTCCGGAGAAGACTTCGGTGGAATCCTCAGCGAAGCTGGCCTTGAGCTCGCCGCCCCACTCATAACCCGGTTTCTCGGTGGTGATGATGATGGCGCCCGCCGCAGCATTGCGACCGTAGATGGCGCCCTGGGGGCCCTTGAAGATTTCGATCTGCTGCAGGTTGATGTATTCGCGGTTCAGGGCCGCGGGGTTGGTCTGCAGGATCCCGTCGATGATGAGCGCGTAATTGGTCTCGGCGTCCCGCGTGCCATTGATACCCCGGATGTTGACCTGGGTGTCACCGACTTCAGCAGTATTGGCGACGAGCGACACGCCCGGGGTCTGGTAGATAAAGTCCTCGGCCCGCTGGATACCCGTGGCCTCGATCTGGGCCGAGGAAAACGCGGTCACGGATCCGGGAACGTCCTCGATCGACTCCGCCCGCTGCCGGACGGTCACGATGATTTCGGTGATTTCTTCCGCGGCGATGGCGGGTTGGCCCGCCAGCAAAGTGGTGGCCATGGTGGCCAGCAGCAGGCCCGCGCGCGTCGTTGCGAACGTCATTGAGTTGGACATCAGAACACCCCTCACCCCGGAGACAGCGCCTGCGACCAACCCCAAGTGGCGCGCAGGTCAAGCGGCGAAACTATAGGTTTCAACCAGTACAGTCAATTCGTGGCGCGGGCGCGACAGGGGCTCGCGACTGCATATCGAGCAGTGTCTGCAGAATGGACAGCCCGGGCGGCGATCCTTTAAGGTCGCGACCTCACGGAAGGACCAACCGCGATGACTGACGCGCCGCCCGAGACCCGGGATTTCATCCGCCAGATTATCGCCGACGATCTGGCCACCCGTCGGCACAGCCTCATCGTCACGCGCTTTCCGCCGGAGCCGAATGGCTACCTGCACGTGGGTCATGCGAAGTCCATCTGCCTGAACTTTGGCGTGGCGGCGGAAACGGGCGGGCGGTGCTTCTTGAGGCTCGATGACACCAATCCGCTGAAGGAAGACCAGGCCTTCGTCGACGCGATCATCGACCAGGTCCGCTGGCTCGGCTTCGACTGGGAGGATCGGCTGACTCACGCCTCCGACTACTTCCCGCGGATTCACGCCTGTGCCGTGGAGCTGATCCAGGCCGGCAAGGCTTACGTGGACAGCCTCACCCCGGAGCAGATGCGGGAGTATCGGGGCACGTTGACGGCGCCCGGCCGGGAGAGTCCCCATCGCAGTCGCAGTGTCGGGGAGAATCTGGACCTGTTTGCCCGGATGCGGGCCGGCGAGTTTGCCGATGGCCTGCACGTGCTGCGGGCAAAGATCGACATGGCGTCGCCCAACATCAACCTGCGCGATCCCGTGCTGTACCGGATCCGGCGGGCCACTCACCAGCGCACGGGCGACGTCTGGTGCATTTATCCGCTGTACGACTTCGCGCACACGGTCTCTGACGCGCTCGAGGGCATCACGCACTCGCTGTGCACCCTGGAATTCGAGGATCACCGGCCGCTGTACGAGTGGTTCCTCGACCACCTGCAGTTGCCGGCGCGCCCGCGCCAGATTGAGTTTTCACGGCTCAATCTGGCCTTCACCATCACCAGCAAGCGCAAGCTGGCGGAACTGATCGAGCGGAAGCACGTGGCCGGCTGGGATGATCCGCGCCTGCCGACCATCGCCGGCATGCGCCGGCGTGGTTACCCGCCGGAGGCGCTGCGGGACTTCGTCAGCCGCGTCGGGGTCACCAAGAAGGAGCACGTGATCCAGATGAGTCTGCTGGAAAACTGTGTACGCGAAGACCTCAACGTCCGTTCCGCCCGGGCGATGGCGGTGCTCAACCCGCTAAAAGTTGTGCTGACGAACTACCCTGCGGACCGGACCGAGCTGCTGCCGGCGGCGAACCACCCGGACCGTCCCGACCTCGGCGAACGGCACCTGCCTTTCGGCCGTGAGCTGTGGATCGAGCAGGACGACTTCATGGAGACCGCGCCGAAAAAGTTCTTCCGGCTGCAGCCCGGAGGTGAGGTCCGGCTGCGCTACGGTTACATCATCAAGTGCGTGGATCTGTGCAAGGACGCGGACGGCCGCGTGACTGAAGTGCACTGTACTTACGACCCGGAGACTCGCAGCGGTATGAGCGGCGCCGAGCGCAAGGTGAAGGGCACGATTCACTGGGTCAGTGCGGCGCACGCGGTGTGGGCGGAAGTCCGGCTCTACGATCGACTCTTCGGCGTTGCGCGCCCAGAGGGCCAGGAAGCGGACTTCAAGACCTTCCTGAATCCCGAGTCACTGCGCGTCGAGCCTGACGCCCGGCTGGAACCGTCGCTGGCGGCCACGGCGCCGGGCACCGTTCTGCAGTTCGAGCGTCTGGGTTACTTTGTCGCCGACCGGGTGGACCAGCGGCCAGACCGCCCGGTGTTCAACCGGGTGGTTACGTTGCGCGACTCCTGGGCCAAGCTCGAAGTAGGAGCGCCTTCAGGAAATGGGGACATGCCTCATTTCGCCCTGGCGAAATGAGGCATGTCCCCATTTCCTACCTGGTGGCGTTCAGGACAATCACAGGTGCGCCCCGGCCGAGTCCGAGCGACTCTGCAGCGCTGCCTTCCGCCCTGGCGATCTCCAGCACGCCAAATGAGTTGATCAGCGCCAGGAACTCGCCCGGCTGGACATCCCCGTAGGTCCGGCGCAGGGCCAGCCGGTGGCCCGCGGCCAGCACCTCCGGTTTACGGAAGCCCGCCACGAGGGCGGCGTCGATGTTGGTGATCAGGTTGCCGAAATTGTCGATGGCAAGCACCGTACCGCGGACCTCGTGGGGCCCAGCGTGGGGCTCCTCCTGCAGCGAGGGAATCAGCTCGCCGGCGGGCGGGCCGATCTCGTCAATGGTCAGTCGTCCGGCAGCCAGCTCGGCGGCGAGGGGCGCAAAGATGTCCCGGCCGTGAAATGTGGGGCTCGGGCCTGGCCAGCCCTGCCGCTGGCGCCAGGTTTCGCTCAGGCGGAAACAGCGCGCGGGCACGGTCCCGAGCACGGGCTGGAGCAGGCCATTATCCGGACCCAGGAACAGATGCCCATCGTGCTCGCCCGCGATGATGCCGCGGGCCGTGCCCACGCCCGGGTCCACGACGGCTACGTGCACGGTGCCCGCCGGAAAGTAGCGGTAGGAGCGCGCCAGCCAGAACCCGGCTTCGATGGGCCAGTGGACGGGAATCTCGTGGGTCAGGTCGACGATCTGTGCGCCGGACAGGCGGGCCAGGATGGCACCCTTCATCACGCCGACGAAAGGCCCCTTGAGGCCGAAGTCCGTGGTGAGGGTAATGACCGATGCCATGGATGTAGGAGCGCCTTCAGGCGCGACCTTTATCGATCGCGCCTAAAGGCGCTCCTACAGCGGGTCCGATCGGGGTCGCGCCGGTCGGCGCTCCTACGGACGCTCCGGCACGCCGGGCCGCAAACCAGTCGACCACCCGCGCCTCGATCATCAGGATGCTCGGGGTGAGGACCAGGGTGAGAATCGACGCGAAGATCAGGCCGCCGATAATCACGGTGGCCATTTCTGCCCACCACTGGCCGCTCGGGCCGCCGAAGTACACCTGGCGCTCGAGGATGTCGATGTTGAGCTTCAGGGCCATCGGCAGCAAACCGAGAATCATCACCACCTTGGTCAGCAGCACCGGCCGCATGCGTTGCGCACAGGTGCGCAGGACGGCTTCGCGGGCGGCCATGCCGGCTTCCCGCAGCTTGTTGAAGGTGTCGATCAGCACGATATTGTTATTGACGATGATGCCTGCCAGGGCGATTGTGCCGATGCCGCAGTTCACCAGACTGAAGGGCCGGCCGGTCACCAGCAGGCCGAGCAGCACCCCGCCCGTAGAAAACACCACCGCCGTCAGCACCAGCAGCGGCTGAAAGAGGCTGTTGAACTCCGCGACCAGAATCAGCGCGATGAGGCCGAGACCCACGAGGAACGCCTTGCCCAGGAAGGCAGCGGTCTCCTGCTGATCTTTCGCGCCACCCTTGAAGCGCAGTTGCACGCCGGGATCCAGGCCCAGGGAGGGCAGGGCGGCCCGCACCTGGTCCAGCACCGGTTCGATCAGCACACCCTTCTCCAGGTCCGCCTGCACCAGCATTGTGCGGCGCATGTCGGTGCGCATGATCGTGCGCGTCGCCTCGGCGGGCTTCCGCGAGACGAAGCTGCCCATCGGTACGTTGCCAGACTTGGTGGGGATGCGCAGGGAAGCCAGCTTGTCGAGGCTGCGGTCGTCCGACGGGAAGCGGACGCGGATGTCGATCTCCTCGTCCGAATCGTCCGGCCGGTAGGTGCCCAGCTTGATGCCGTTCGTCACGAGCTGAATGATGTTGCCCACCAGTGACACGTCGGCGCCGAACTTGGCGGCCTGCGCCCGATCAACCTCCATGCGCCACTCGATGCCGGGCAGGGGCCGGGTGTCCTCGGCGTTGATCACGCCAGGAATCGTCGCGACGAACTCCCTCAATTTGTTGACGGCATCGCGCAGTGCGTCCAGTGACTGGGACGACGCTTCGATGTTCAGTGGCTTGCCCTGGACAGGTCCGTCCTGCGGCAGCCGCGGCTCGATCACGATGCCGGCGATGTCTGCCGTCCGTTCCCGGATCTCGGCGATGATCTGGCCCGCGGGACGGCGCTGGCGCCAGTTGTCGAAGTTCAGGCTGATTGAGCCGATCTGGTCCGGCGAGGCGCCCTTGTTCCCGGCGCCTGATGTCACGTAGACGTTCTTGATGCCCTCTACACCATAAACCCGGCTCTCCACACCGCGCACCAGCCGGTCTTTCTCCTGGGTGGACAAGTCGCCGCGCGCCCGGATATCCACGCTGCCCTGTTCCGGATCCACATTGGGGAAGAGGGTGATGCCGCGCCCGAGCACCCCATAGGCCACAAACACGGCGATGAGCAGTCCGGTGACACCACCGGCGGTGACCCAGGGCCGGTCGATCGCGACCTTGACCACGCGCAGGTAGCGACCAGTCCAGCCCCTGATCTGTCCAAGGTCACCGGTTTCAGCGAGACCCAGCTGGTGCCGCGCGTCCGGAGTGAGGTGGCCGCTGCGCCCGAAGACTGCGCCCAGTGCCGGGACGACGAACATCGCGATAACGAGGGAGGCCGCCAGCGTGTAGATCAGCACGATCGGCATGTACCGCAGAAAGCTGCCGATGATGCCGGGCCAGAACACCAGGGGCAGGAAGGCGACGATGGTGGCGGCAATGGAAGCGAAGATCGGCCAGGCCATGCGCTTGGCCGCCTCGGCGTAAGCCACCCGGCGATCGAGGCCCTCGGCCAGGCGCCGGTCGGCCAGCTCGACCACCACGATGGCGCCGTCCACCACCAGGCCCACGGACATGATGAGGCCGAAGAACACCACCAGGTTCATGGTCAGGCCGGTCGCGGCGAGCAGCACGAAGGCCGCAGCGAAGGAGCCCGGGATCGAAATTCCGGCGAGGAGCGCGTTCTGCAGGCCGAGGATGCCGATCAGGCAGACCACCACCAGCAATACCGCCACGACCACGTCGTTGACCAGCTGACTGATGTCCTCGCGGACGCGCACCGACTTGTCCCGGCTGTAGGTGAGGGAAATTCCGGGCGGCCAGCTCTTCTGCACCTCGGCCACGGCAACTTTGACCGCATCGACCGTGTTGAGGATGTTCGAGCCGTTGCGCTGGACCACGCGGATGCCAACCGCGGGCTCGCCGTTGAGGCGCGCGTAGCTTTCCGGGTCCTTGAAGGTACGGCGGACCTCGGCAATATCCCGGAAGTGCACGACGCGTTCGCCATCCACCTTCATCGGCAGCTGCAGCACGTCTTCCGGGGATTCGATGACTCCCGGCACCTTCACGGCGAAGCGGCCCTGATCGGACTGCATGGAGCCCGCGGCGACCAGCCGGTTGTTGCGCTGGACGAAATTCAGCACGTCGGCAGGGGAGAGGCCGTAGCTTTCCAGATTGAGCGGGTTGACGACAATTTCCAGAATTTCCTTGCGGATACCCACCATGTTCACTTCGAGTACGCCGTCGATGGCCTGGAGACGGTCCTGCAGATTGGTGGCGATGGTATTCATGGTCCGTTCGGGCACGGTGCCACCCAGGTTGATCACCAGCATCGGATCGAACCGGGAAAACTTCACTTCATTGACGGTGGGTTCACGGGCGTCCTCCGGGAGTTCCGCCTTAGCCTGGTCGACGCGCTCGCGCACGTCGGTCAGCGCCTGATCCACATCCACCTCCGGCCCGAACTCCAGGGTGACGGAAGCCCGGTTTTCCGTGGCCGAGGACACCATTTCCTTCAGGCCCTCGAGATTACGCAGCTGCTGTTCCAGCGGGCGCACGAGGAGTCGTTCGGAGTCCTCCGCGGCGACGCCGTCCAGCAGGACCTCGACACTGATGTAGGGGAAGTCCACGTCCGGCTGGGCTTCCTTTGGCAGGCCCCGGTAGGCCGTCCCGCCGGCGAACAGCAGCACAGCCAGCGCCACCATGACGGCGCGGCTCCGGCTGACGCAGAGGTCAATCAGCCCATTCATGGTTGCGTGCCACTGACGCGCCCTGCTAAGCGGTCAGCGACGTCGCTGGTGGCCTTGCCGGCGGCTGTTCCGGCTGCGAGGGCCGTTTCAGCCTGGGCCTCCACGGCCTGCACCGGCTGGCCGCCTGAGACATAGCCCTGGCCCACCACGATGATGTTGGCGGTCGCCGGCAAGCCAGTGACCCACACGCCATTGGCCTCCGAGTGGGCAATCTGCACCTTGTGGAATTCGACCTGATTCCGCACGTCCACCGTCTTGATGCCCAGCTCGCCGCTGGCATCGAGAGTCAGCAGAGAAGGCGCGATGCGATAGGCGAGTACTTCACCGCCAGGAATGCGCATTTCGGCTGTGACGCCTGCCGGCAGCTGGCCACCCGGATTCGGAATCTCGAGCTCGACGGTGAAGGTGCGGGTGGATTCTTCGGCCACGGGAGCCAGGTAGCGAATCCGGCCCTTTACTTCCTGGCCTGTCACCAGCACGGCCGTGGCGTTCTCCCCGACGCGGACGAAGCCAGCGTCCTGCTCAGCGATGCTGCCCGTCACGATCAGGCGGGTGTTGTCCACGAAGGTGGCCACGGGGTCGCCCGGGCGCACATAGTCGCCAACCTCGACGGAGCGCTCCTGCACCGTGCCATTGAAGGGCGCGCGCACGTTCATGTATTCGAGGTCGAGTTCAGCTCTGATCAGCTCGGCTTTCGCTCCCTCGAGCTTGGCGCGGGTCTCCGCGAGCTGCGTGTCCGAGATGTAGCCCTGGGGTTTCAGTTCCTGCTGGGCCGCCCAGGCAGATTGCTGCTCGCTCACACCAGCCCGGGCCTGGTCGAGGCGGGCTTGCCGGTCGCGAAGGTCGAGCTTTAGTAGCGTCTGGCCGGCGGTGGCCGGTTCGCCGCGGGTAATCCCGACTGCCGTCACACGGCCGCTGGTCTCCGCCTTGATCTCCACCTTTCGTGCCGGGGCGGTTCTGCCGTAGACACTGATGGTGCGGGTCACGGGTTCGGCCTGCTGTGCCCGAATCTGGACCCGGGCCGTCGCCGTGGTAACCGCGGGCGGTGCAGCGGTGGTGGCCGGATGGCGCCCGAGGGCACCGGAGGCCAGCCAGAGCAGAACCAGTAACGTCAGGCCAACGGCAAGCAACCAGGGGCGGCGGGTGAGTGTCTCAAGGATGCGCATGCAGAGTCCTTTGATTTCAGTAGAGACAATACCCTGCAGGCGAGTTTAAAGGTCGCCTCAGTGCCGCATCCGCTTTGTAACTTTTTGTAACCGCCGTCGCTATACTCGGCGCGGGGGTATTCATGACTTTCAGGCGATGGTCCGGCCTGGCCAGACTGCTACTCAGCGCCACGGCGCTGGCCAGCGCTGTGGCACTGACCGGCGCCGTGGCGCTGGCCCAGGTCTCGGGGGAGATTATGGTGGGTCGCGCCGCCAACTCCCTGGCCCCCGGGTTGCCGGCACCCGAAGAGCGCTCGCCGGACACTCGGCTGGCCAATGGTCTGGCTAGCGAACTGGCCGAGCCCGAGCCGATTGTCCTTCCCCAGCCCGTCTATCCCCGGGCGGCCCGGGCGGCCCGCCAGGAGGGTCGGGTAGTGGTGTGTTTCACGCTGGACGAACGGGGCCGGGTCCACACGCCAGTAGTGCGCGCCTCGACGGACGCGGTCTTCAACGAACCCGTGCTGGATGCGATTGGCGCATCACGGTTCACCCCCGCACGGGTCGGCAAGCAGGCCGTCCGGTCCACGGCCTGCCGCACGTTCCAGTTCGTGTTGCGCTAG
>CAYMKJ010000042.1:0-3660 GCA_964391025.1 uncultured Chromatiaceae bacterium | reverse complement strand
ATAGAATGCGCCGGCTAAACGGCGCGGGATGCCCGTCCCACGGGACACGATGCCATGATCGGCCTTCGTAGCCAGGCAATCCGCACGGTCCTCCGGTGGCAGGTGATGGCCACCGCTGCTCTCGCCGCGATCTCCGCACTGGCTTCTGGCCAGCACGGGGCACTGTCGGCAGCGCTGGGTGGCCTGGTCAGCCTTGTTGCCGGGTTCGGTTTCGCTACGGTGGCGTCGGTTTCCCGGAAGGACTCTGCGGGGCTGGCAATGCTCGCCGCGCTCCGGGCTGAAGCGGTTAAGATTGTTCTGATCGTCGCTCTGCTCTGGGCCGTGCTGTCGATCTACAAGAATATTGTGATCGTCGCCTTCATTGGTACGTTCATTGTGACCACGATCGTCTTTGCGCTCGCGCTGTTCGTTCGGGAAAACTAGGTAAAAGCTCAGTCGACTATGGCCGCCGCAGAAGCACTCACCCCGACGTCCTACATCAGTCACCATCTGGCGTTTCTAACCCAGCCGATTGGCCCGGGTGGTTTCTGGACGGTGAACGTCGATTCGCTAGTCATGGCCGCGCTGCTCGGGTTTGTTGGCATCGGCCTGATCTGGCTGGTCGGTCGTGGCGCGACCGCCGGCGTGCCCAACAGGCGCCAGGCTTTCGTCGAGCTGCTCTTCGACTTCGTGGACGGGCAGGTGCGTGGCATCTTCCACGGCGATCCCAACAAGTTCGTAGCTCCCGCTGCCCTGACTGTCTTTGTCTGGGTGCTGCTGATGAACAGCACGGCGTTCCTCCCGATCGACATCACCGCCAAGGCGATCCACGCCGTAGGTCCCGAAAAGTTCCGGCTCACGCCCACCGCTGACGTCAACACCACTTTTGCACTGGCTCTCTCGGTCTGGTTGCTGATGATCTACTTCTCCATCAAGGTGAAGGGCCTCGGCGGCTGGATCCACGAACTGTTCTGCACGCCCTTCGGCAGCAATCCGCTACTCTGGCTCTTCAACTTCCTGTTCAACCTGGTCGAGCTGGTCTCCAAGCCGCTCTCCCACGCACTGCGGTTATTCGGCAATCTTTACGCCGGCGAAATCATCTTCCTGCTGCTCGGGATGTGGGCCGCCACGAGCCTTGTGGGCCTCGTCGGCGGCGCCTTGCTGGGCCTGGGCTGGGCAATCTTCCACCTCCTGATCGTGCCGCTGCAGGCCTACATTTTCATGATGCTGACCATCGTCTACATTTCGATGGCGCATGAGTCGCATTAGACAGGCTCACTGGTTCAACAACCCAACCACCACCACGTACTTCCGCTGAAGAGAAAAGGACACCACCATGGATAACGTTCAGTACCTCGCGATGATCCAGGCCTATACCGGCATTGGCATCGGCCTCATGATCGGCCTGGGTGCCGCCGGCGCCTGTATCGGCGTGGGCATCATGTGCAGCCGCTTCCTGGAGGGCGCCGCCCGCCAGCCGGAACTGGCCCCGATGCTGCAGGCAAAAGTCTTCCTGCTCCTCGGCCTGATCGACGCGTCCTTCATCATCGGCGTCGGCCTTGCCATGCTCTTCGCCTTCGGTAATCCGTTGCTCGCCGTCGTCAGCGGCGGCTAAAGCACCGTATCGCGGGGGCCGAGATGAATATCAATTTCACGCTATTCGCCCAGGGCATCACCTTCTTCGCCTTCATCTGGTTTACGGTGAAGTTCGTGTGGCCGCCGATCCTGGCTGCCATCGAAGAGCGTCGCACCACAATTGCCAACGGCCTCGCCGCCGCCGACAAGGGTGCCCGTTCGCTGGAAGACGCCCGGGTGAAGATCGCAGGTATGGTTGAAGAGGCTCGCGGGCAAGCCCGCCAGATCCTCGATCAGGCCCAGACTCGCGCCAATGGGATCGTGGACGAGGGCCGCGTTGGCGCAACCCAGGAGCGCGAGCGCATCCTGCAGGCGGGCCAGGCCGAGGTCGCTCAGCAGCTCAACCGGGCCCGGGACGAACTGCGGGCCCAGGTGGCTGGCATCGCCGTGGCTGGTGCCGAGAAGATCCTGGCGCGGGAAATCGATCCCCGCGCCCACCAGGATCTGCTCGACAAGCTTGCCGCGCAGATCTAGGGCCCCCGGTTGAGTCAACGCAGTCATGGCTGAACACGGCACCACCGCCCGACCCTACGCCCAGGCAGTCTTCGAGATTGCCCGTGCGGACAATCAGCTGGGGGCCTGGTCGGACTTCCTGAAGCTCGCGGCCGAGATCAGCCTGTCGCCTGACGCACAGCGCCTGCTGTTCACGCCGGGCGCCGACAACTTTGTCCTTGCAGCGGCCATCGCGGACATCTGCCGGGAGAAGCTCGGTAGTCCGCCACCGCTCAAGGATGGCCCGAAATCACCAGGCGCCGCCTTCCTCAAAGTGCTCGCCGAAAACCAGCGGCTCGGGGTGCTACCGGAAATCCTGGCGCGCTTCGAAGTACTGAAATCCGACGCCGAGCGCACGCTGGACGCGGTCCTCACCTCCGCGTCCGCCGTCAGCGACACCCAGCAGCAACGCATCATCGACTCACTCAACAAGCGCTTTGACCGGAAGATCCGGCTGGCTGTGCAGCTTGATCCCACACTCATCGGCGGCGCCCGTCTGCAGGTGGGCGACCGGGTCATCGACGGCTCCGTCCGCACCGGACTCGACAAACTGGCAACCGCCCTCCGCGCCTAGACGAAGGAACGACACATGGCACTTAAAGCCTCCGAAATCAGCGAGCTGCTCAAGCAGCGCATCAAGAACTTCGAAAGCGCCGCGGAAGCGCGGGACGTGGGCACGGTCATCGCCGTGACCGACGGCATCTGCCGCATCCACGGTCTCGCTGACGCCCAGAACGGTGAAATGCTCCAGTTTCCCGGCAACTCCTTCGGCCTTGCCCTGAACCTGGAGCGGGATTCAGTCGGCGCCGTGGTGCTCGGCGACTACAAGCACATCTCGGAAGGCGACACGGTGAAGACTACGGGCCGCATCCTCGAAGTGCCGGTTGGCGAAGGCCTGCTTGGCCGGGTCGTCAACATGCTCGGTGAGCCGATCGACGGCAAGGGTCCGATCCAGGCCGCTGGCCGCTCCCCCATTGAAAAGGTGGCGCCGGGCGTCATCACCCGCCAGTCGGTGAATCAGCCGGTGCAGACCGGCATCAAGGCCATCGACGCGATGGTCCCCATCGGCCGCGGCCAGCGCGAGCTGATCATTGGCGACCGGCAGACCGGCAAGACCGCCGTCGCCGTCGACGCGATCATCAACCAGAAGGGCACCGGCATTAAGTGCATCTATGTGGCGATCGGCCAGAAGGCCTCGTCCATTGCCAACGTGGTGCGCAAGCTCGAAGAGAACGGTGCACTGGCTCACACCATCATCGTTGCCGCCTCCGCCGCCGACTCGCCCGCCATGTGGTACCTGGCTCCCTATGCCGGTTGTGCGATGGGCGAGTATTTCCGCGACAAGGGTGAAGACGCCCTGATCATCTACGACGATCTCACCAAGCAGGCCTGGGCCTATCGGCAGGTGTCGCTTCTGCTGCGCCGCCCGCCGGGCCGCGAAGCCTATCCCGGCGACGTCTTCTACCTGCACTCCCGCCTGCTGGAGCGCGCGGCCCGCGTCAACGCCGAGTACGTGGAGAAGGTCACCGGCGGCAAGGTGAAGGGCAAGACGGG
>CAYMKJ010000041.1:0-6093 GCA_964391025.1 uncultured Chromatiaceae bacterium | reverse complement strand
CGATCTCGTCCACGGAGAGTCCTTCCACGTATTTCATTTCCAGCGCGTCGCCGTAGCGGGGCGGCAGCCGGTCGAGAATGGTCCTGACCAATTGCCGGACCTCCGCCTGGCTGTGCCGGTGCGCCGGTTCCTCGGCTTCCGGCCCCGCAATGGCCTCGACCGCCGCGCGCACGTCGGCGCTGTCGTCGATCCGCACCACGTTGTTGGTGTGCCGGCCTTCTCGCCGCAGGTAGTCCACGACTTCGTGGCGGCAGATCTGGCAGACCCAGGTGAACAGGGACGCCTCACCGCGAAAGTCCTTCAGCTTGCGCATGGCCTTGGTGAGTGCCGCCTGCACGACCTCGGCAGCCGCGTCGGCGTCACTGTTCAGGCGGGGCAGGGCAAAGCGATAGACCCGGGGGAAGTAGTCGTCAAAGAAGGCGGTGAAGGCCCTCTCGTCCCCCGCGAGTATGCGCTGTACCAGCTCTGTCGACTCAGTCACGGCAGGTTCCCGGGCAATTCATGGGGGTTTGGACGAGGCAGTGGATCAATTTCAATCGGGGGGTTCCCCGAAGCTTAGCGGGTTCTGGCCGATTGATCGGACCCAATCCAACCGTCTAAACGACAAGCCCCGACGGGCTGGAGGCGGGTTTGCTGATGACACCCCAGTTTTTGCGTTACGGCGCGGCGGGCGCCGCGGGCACCGCTATCCACTACGCAACACTTGTCGCGCTGGTGCAACTCGCGCGGGCACCGGTGGTCGCTGCCTCTACCTCCGGGGCCGTCGCTGGTGCGGTGGTGAACTACGTGGTCAACCACCGCTGGACCTTCCCGGGAATCCGGAATCACGCTCAGTCACTGCCCCGCTTCGCCACCGTCGCCCTGGCCGGACTGGCGACGAACGCGACGGTGCTGGCATTGATGACCAGTGTTGCCGGCGCCCACTATCTCGTCGGCCAGGTCGTCGCCACCGGTGTCGTTCTGGTAGCAGGCTACTTCGCCAATCGCGCATGGACGTTCTGAACTCCCCACAGACCAGGACCCAGGCCGCCCGGCAGTCGCTGTCGGTCGTGGTGCCTGTTTACAACGAGGAAGCGGTGTTGCCCGAGTTTCACCGGCGGCTCACTGCAGTGCTGGACGTCCTCGCCTTCCGGTTCGATACGGAAATTGTCTACGTCAATGACGGCAGCAGCGACGCCTCGATGCACCTGCTCGCCGAACTCCACAGCCGTGGCCCGCGGGTTGGCATCGTCGATCTCTCGCGGAACTTCGGCAAGGAAGTGGCGATGAGCGCGGGCCTGGACCATGCGCGCGGCGATGCCGTCGTGGTCATCGATGCCGACCTGCAGGACCCCCCGGAACTTATTCCCGACATGCTGAGGGCCTGGCAGGCGGGGAACGACGTGGTCATCATGCGCCGCCCGGTTCGGGCGAATGAAACCTGGCTGAAGAAGACCACCGCCCACGCGTTCTACCGCGCCATGGGCCGGATCGGGGTGATTGATATTCCAGCCGACGTCGGCGATTTTCGTCTGCTGTCGCGCCGGGCGGTTTCAGCCCTGCAGCGATTTCCCGAACGCAGCCGGTACATGAAGGGCCTGTTTTCGTGGATCGGCTTTCCCACGGCGGAAATCGTCTACGACCGCGATGGCCGCTTCGCCGGCAAGAGCAAGTGGAACTACTGGCGGCTGTGGAATTTTGCCCTCGAGGGCATCACGTCGTTCTCGGTCGCGCCACTGAAAGTGGCGAGTTACGTGGGCTTTGTGACGGCGCTGGCCGCGTTCATCTACGGTGCCTACGTCATCGTCAAGACCATGACCTACGGCGACCCGGTCCCCGGTTACCCGACGCTGGTGGTGCTGGTGCTGTTCCTCGGCGGCCTGCAGCTCATGGCGCTCGGGGTCATCGGCGAATACCTCGCGCGGATGTTCGTCGAGGTAAAGGGGCGGCCACTCTACCTCGTGCAACGTAACCTGCAGCCAGCGCGCCTGCTCCCGCTCCCTGCCGAGACCCCACCTTCATCACCTTCGTATTGACCTCGCGGGAGCGGCGAGGGCTGTGGCTGGCTCTCGCCATCGTCATCGCTGTCCGCCTCGCCACGCTTGGCGCCTATCCCCTGATGGACTCGACGGAGTCCCGCTACGCTGAGATCGCGCGCAAGATGCTGGAAACCGGCGACTGGCTGGTACCCCAGATCGCCTATGGCGTGCCGTTCTGGGGCAAGCCACCGCTGTCGATGTGGCTGTCGGCGGCGTCGCTCTCGGCTTTCGGCGTCAATGAGTTTGCCGTGCGTCTTCCCTCACTGCTGCTCATGCTCGGGTGCGGTGGGATCGTCTTTTTGCTCGCCCGCCTGCGCGCGGGCCGCGACGCTGCGTTATGGGCGAGCACGTGCTTCGCCACGACGGCGCTCGTGTTCGTGGCGGGTGGGGCCGTGATGACGGACGCGGTACTGCTGCTCGGGACCACCGTCGCGATGGCGGGCTTCTGGCTGGCAATTGACGGGCCGCCGGCGCTGCGGCGTGCAGCAGGCTTCGCCTTCTTCGCCGGACTCGCCATCGGCATGCTGGCGAAGGGGCCCGTCGCGCTGGTCCTGACTTTTCTGCCGATCGGCGCATGGACGCTGTGGACGAGAGCGTGGCGCGCCGTATGGGCCGGCCTGCCGTGGCTCGTGGGCACCTTGCTGGCAGCCGCGCTCGTCGTGCCCTGGTACTGGGCTGCCGAGCGCGCGTCGCCGGGGTTTCTCAACTACTTTCTGCTTGGCGAGCACTGGAAGCGCTTTGTCGAGCCCGGCTGGAAGGGCGACCTCTACGGGGCGGCGCATGCTCGTCCCCACGGCATGATCTGGCTGTTCTGGATGGGCGCCGCGCTGCCCTGGTCACTGCCGGCGATCGGCTGGCTTGCCCGTGGGGCGGTATTCCGGCGCGACGACCTGCGCACGCTCGTTCGAGACGGCTGGCAATCCTACCTGCTGTTGTGGACCGTCGCGCCCATGCTGTTCTTCACGATCTCTGGCAACGTGCTCGCAACCTATGTGCTGCCCGGCCTGCCGGCATTCGCACTGCTGCTGGCGACGATCTGGCGCCCGGTGGACGACGATTTTCGCGGGTTGCGGCCGATGGCGCTGGCCGGGATCGCCGCCGCCCTCGGCCTGGCGGTCGTGTTCGTCGGCGCCATCCTGGCTTTGCATGTCCGCGCCGAGACCGACCTGTCGCACAAGGCGCTGGTCCGCACCTACGAGGCGCAGCGCGCGCACGCCGGCGAGCGGCTGATCTACCTGGGAAAGGAACCCCAGTCGGCAGTGTTCTATTCGCGGGGTAAGGCCCTCGTGCTGCACGATGCGAGGGAACTGGAACCTTACCTCTTCGACCGCCCCGAGGATTTCATCGTCCTCCGCCGTGACGACCTCGAGAAGCTGCCGGCCGAAGCGCGGGCTCGCCTCACCCCACTCGGCGACTTTGGCAAGTACCGGCTGCTGCGCGAAGCGCGGCGCTGACCGCGCGTGGGGGGCGAGATGGCCCCTCGAGTCTGGCGTTACGGCGTCAGACGGGTTCGAGCCGATTGATCGGGTGGGGTCGAGCCGTCCCACCCTCAAACCGGCCAACGCCCCGCAGTGAGCCCGTCAAAGGACCCGCATGGAAGCCCCGAACGCCGTCGCGACCCTCTTCAAGCTCAGCCCGATTGCCCCCGCGAGCCCCTGCCGCGTAGCAGCTGAGGCGTTCATCGCCGGGGCTTTCCTCGACAAGCACGGTGCCCGGGTCCGGGAGTTTCTCCCGGAGCTCGTTGGTCTGCAGAATCGGACGGGGGATCTCCGCGCCGTGGCCGGCTATCGCTCCGCCGCCACGGGCGCGCTGTTTCTCGAGCAGTACCTGGCGGGGCCGATAGAGAAGGATCTTGGGGCGCAAATCGGCGTTCCGGTGGTTCGTGGCAATATCGTCGAGGTGGGTAATCTGGCCGGTGGCAGCTGTCGCTCTGCGCGCCACCTGGTCAGCCTGCTCCCCCGGTATCTCCTGGACCGCGGTTATTCGTGGGTGGTGTTCACGGCAACCGGCGTCGTGCGAGAGATCCTGATGAGTGTCGGCGCCAGCCTGGTGGACCTTGCCGCTGCAGACGGGGCCCGTCTGGCCGGCGGGGCCGGCGCCTGGGGGCGTTACTACCAGAATGATCCCCGGGTCATGGCCGGGCATCTGCACTCCGGAATTGACCTGTCGGCCCGCCGGCGTCACCAGCGCTGACATGCTCCGTCTCTCCGCGGCAGCGGGCTTCGGCGACCGCCCTGCGCTGCGGGATGGCGCGCACTCGATCAGCTACACCAGCCTGCCCGGGCTCGTGGAGTCCGAGGCCCACTGGCTCGCGGCCTCCGGCGGCCGGCGCTTTGCACTTCTGGCGGACAACGGTTGCCCCTGGGCGCTGACTGACCTCGCCCTGGCGAGCCGGGATTTGCTCCACGTCCCGCTGCCGGGTTACTTCACGCCGGGCCAGATGGCCCATGTCCTGAACGACGCCGGCATCGATGCCGTGGCCACCGATCAGCCCACCACTCTGCAGGCCTTGAACCTGGGCTTTGCGCCGTCCGGAGTCTCGCCGCAAACCGGGCTGGCCCTCTGGCGCCGGCCAACTCCGGTGGGCTCCAGCTCTGTTCCCGCGGCCACGCTGAAGATCACCTACACCTCGGGCAGCACTGCAGAACCCAAGGGTGTGTGCCTGTCCGCCGAACTCATCAAGGCTGTCGCCCAGTCACTGGCGGACGCCACGCGCGGCTTGCAGCTGGAGCGCCACCTGTGCCTGCTGCCGCTGCCGACGCTGCTGGAGAATGTGGCCGGCGTCTACGCCTCGCTGCTCTCCGGCGCTACCTGCGAGATGCCCTCCCTGGCGGAGACCGGCATGAGCTATGGGGGACTGCAACCGGGGCGCCTGACCGCCGCGATTACGTCCCGCGAGCCCGGTAGCCTGATCCTGGTTCCCGAACTCCTGCGGCTGCTGGTGCACGCGGCGGTCATGGGCTGGACGCCGCCCGCCAGCCTGCGCTTTATTGCCGTCGGCGGTGCACTCGTGTCGCCCGAGCTGCTGGACCAGGCCGGGCGCGTGGGACTGCCCGTCTTCGAGGGCTATGGCCTGAGCGAGTGTGGCTCCGTGGTGTGCCTCAACACACCCGGGAATAGCCGGCGCGGCAGCGTGGGCCGGCCCTTGCCCCATGCGCAGGTCCGGCTGGACGAGCAGCAGCAGATCATCGTGCGCAACGCCGGGATGCTGGGCTACCTGGGTGACGAGCAGGGCCACCGTAGCGACGAGTTCGCCACGGGTGATCTGGGCAGCATCGACGCCGACGGCTTCGTCCATGTGCAGGGGCGGCTCAAGAACCTGCTGATCACCAGCCTGGGACGCAACATCGCGCCGGAATGGGTGGAACGGGAGCTGCAGCTGGAGCCCGAGATCGCCACCGCGCTGGTCATCGGTGAGGCGCGGCCCTGGCTCACGGCGCTCATCAGTCCAACCGCCGCGGGCAACAGGGCTGCCCGGATCGACGCCGCCGTGGCCCGCGCCAATCGCCGTCTCCCGGACTACGCGCAGGTCCGGTCCTGGGCGCTGGCGGGAGAGCCCTTTACGTTCGCGAATGGTTCGCTCACTGCCAACGGCCGACTGCGCCGTGCCCACGTCCTCCGGCAGCACGAGCCGGCTATTGAGCAGCTCTACCGGGACACGACCGCCGCTCAGGAGACGGTTGCGTGACGACCGGGTTTCGCGAAGCACTGCGCCTGACAACGGTGCGCGACCGGGACTACCTGCTGCAGGCGCCCGTCATTGGCGAGGCGCTGGCCGGACAGATCAGCCGCGCCCGCTATGTGGCGTTCCTGACCCAGGCCTGGCACCACGTCCGGCACACCGTGCCGCTGCTCATGGCCGTCGGCGCCAACCTGCCGGACCGGCACGGGAAGCTCCGCAATGACCTGATCCACTACTTGAATGAAGAGGTGTGCCACGACGACTGGATACTGAATGACATCCAGGCAGCCGGTGGCGACCGCCGGGCTGTCGCCACCTCGCTGCCCAACATTGCAACCGACGCGATGGTCGCCTACGCCTGGGACACGGTGCAGCGCCGGAACCCCATTGGCT
>CAYMKJ010000040.1:0-17856 GCA_964391025.1 uncultured Chromatiaceae bacterium | reverse complement strand
ATCACCGCGTAGACGATCGGGATGAAGGCGCCGGTCGGGCCGCCGATCTGGACCCGGGAGCCGCCCAGCGCCGAGATCAGGAAGCCGGCGACGATTGCCGTTAACAGGCCCTTGTCCGGTGTGGCGCCGCTTGCGATGGCGATGGCGATGGCTAGCGGCAGGGCCACGATCGCCACGGTGAGGCCGGCCACGGCGTCGTGCCGGAAGGCGTCGAGGCTATAGCCCTCCCGCAGAACGGTGACCAGCTTGGGCTCGAAGATCGAAACGGGAGCTACTCCTGCATGCCGGTCTGTAGCGGCATGACATCGAGTATAGGGCGAACAAAGCCCGCACCGTCAGCGCGACCCTGGCGCCGGAGCGGCCACCCTTCAGGTAAACGGGTTCACGAACCGCACACCGGTCGGCTCGTAATATCCGTTGTTGCGGGTCACCACGATCAAGTCATAGATCAGCGCCGTTGCGGCGATCTGTTTATCGAGGGGATACTCCGGATTCGGCACGCGCAAGCGGCCCCAGACATGCGCCGTTTCTTCGTCGAAGGGAAGAATCGAGTCTGCATAGTCCCTTGTAACGCCATCCAGCCAGTGTTCCAGGCGCGCTGCCTGTGGCCTGTCACCACGATGCCGGATTATTTCGGTTCCCTGCCGAAGCTCCCCAATAGTGATTGCCGACAAGAAGAGTGGGGTGTTGTCACGACTGGCAGCGTGAAAGAACGTCCTGACCCCCGCATTGGCCTTTGCGCCTTTGCGCGCCTCGCTGATGACATCAGTATCAACCAGGTACACATTCAGCCTCGTCGGTCAGTTTGATCCCGGAGAAAATCCCGATCCTCACCCACATTCGGCATGGCTCCCAACACGTCTGCAAGGCGACGCCGACGCGAACCACGAAGTGCTGCCTGCAGTATCTCCCGATGCTCCTGCTCGGCACTCCGATTGTGCTTTGCTGCGCGTTGCTTCAATGCCTTGACCAGATCGTCGGATAGATTGCGGACCATAAGCTGCGCCATGCCACGACTCCAGAACTCTGCCAGTGCTAGCAATGCTAGCAGCTGACCTGGCGGCCTGCCACGGGCGAGCATGGCGTTTGGACTGTACAGGCTGTCGTGGCGACCGGTAAGTCCGAGAAACGGGACACAAACCCCGCTTATTATCCTGCCACCGCACGGCAAGCGCGCACTTTGCCGGGCGCGACGTCTACTTCGTGATCGAGTCGCAGGTCTCGAGGTTGAGGGTCTGGTCGTAATTCAGGCCGCCGCGAGTGACGTTCGTCACGCAGAACGTGACCGTGCCCCGCGTCCTGGAGCGGGACGAGTAGAACGTCGCCAGCCCGCTGGTGTCCGTCGTGCGCGTGGTATCCCCGCCCGTGATGACACCGGACCAGGTTCCCGACACCGTCGCCCCCAACACCGGCTGGCCGAGGCCGTCCACGACGCTGACGCGGGTGATTACCTGATTGCCGGTCGGATCGAGGCTCACGGCAATGCTCTGCACGTGGACGATCGACGGATCGCCCGGTGGCGGCGCGGCCGGGGCGAGCCCGGTGACCGTGCAGGACTCGCCTGCGGTGTAACGCACCCAGTCATACAGGGCATCCAGTGGATGATCCGGGTAGACAAACGTCCCCGCCCAGCTGGCGAGCGTGGCGTCGACCGGCCACAGATTCAGCATGATCTTCTGCAGGGAATCGCTCGCCTTGGGCGTCGGCCTCAGCGCGGAATCGGTTACCGAGTAGACCAGTCCCCCATCCAGATACCAGCTGATGCCCGTCGAGGTCCACTTGAAGCCATAGGCGTGGGAACTCCGGGAGGCATCGAAACCGAGGTTGATCAGCGCCTCGTTTTGCGACGTGTAGGTGTCATCATTGGTGTAGAAGTTGACCTGGACCGACGAGGTATCCCGGCCCAGAAATTCGATGTCGATCTCGTTGTGCTTGCCGTTGCCACCGTTGTCCTTGGGCCCCGCAAAAGTGAAGAAGGACGTTACGGCACCGGGCGTCGCCACCGGCCTGAAGCTCGCCTCGTAACAGCCATAACCGTGGAAACCGATGGTGCGGTATTCCCCGGACGTGTAGGGCTCGCCCAGCATCGGCACGTTGTCCAGACGCAGATCCATGAAGCCGCCCTGGAAAAGGACGTGGTCGGCGCTCCACCCGTTGGCGAACGGCGAGCCGTTGACCCAGCCGTCAGCCTTGATCCAGCGCGTCGTGTCGTAGGCCTGCAGCTGGTCTGAGAAGGATCCCTGGGCGGGCGGTGGTGGCGCGGGGCGCCTCGCTGCTGCCGCCGGAAAAGACAGGCCTGCCGCCGACAGCAGCAGCACGACGGCGGCCCCCGTCCGATAACCTGCCCGCACCTGCATGGCGGCGTCCCCCGTGGTTATTGTTCTTGCGCCCGTCGGTGCGGGACATTCGGGCAGGCTATATAAACTGTGAACCAGTTAACAGCCTGGAATTACATAAGCTACGGTTTACCGGCACCCGAGCGCCAGAACTCGTCGTTGCGCCCGATACAAGTTATCTGCTCATCCGCTTCGGCAGTTGCGACTCCCCCACGCCCTGGCTGCGGAGGTAGTCGTCGTACCCGCCATGGAAGTCCACGATCCCGTCGGTCTTCATCTCGATCACTCGGGTGGCCAGTGAACCCACGAACTCCCGGTCGTGGCTCACGAAGATCAGCGTGCCGGGATAGTTTTCCAGCGCCAGGTTAAGGGCTTCAATGGATTCCATGTCCAGGTGATTGGTCGGCTCGTCCATGAGCAGCACATTCGGCTTGATAAGCATCATCTTGCCAAACAGCAGCCGGCCTTCCTCGCCGCCGGAGATGACCTTGACCGATTTCCGGCTTTCATCCTTCGAGAACAGCATGCGGCCGAGCGTCGCGCGGAGTGCCTGCTCATCGTCGGTCTTTTGCTGCCACTGGCGAATCCAGTCGAAGAGCGTGAGGTCGCTGGCAAAGTCGTCACTGCGATCCTGGGGGACGTAACCCAGGGCGACGTTCTCGGACCACTTGATCGTGCCCTTCTCCGGCGCCAAGTCCTGCATCAGGCACTTCAACAACGTGGTCTTGCCGACGCCGTTGGCGCCAATGATTGCTATCCGCTCTCCCACTTCGATCTTCAGGTTGAGGCCCTTGAACAGCGGCGTTCCGTCGTAGCCTTTCGTCAGCCCTTCGACCTCCACCGCCTGACGGTAGAGCTTGCGGGACTGGTCGAAGCGGATGAACGGGCTCACGCGACTCGAGGGCTTCACCTCGACGACCTCGATCTTCTCGATCTGGCGGGCACGGGAGGTGGCCTGCCGGGCCTTCGAGGCATTGGCGGAGAAACGGCTGACAAAGGTCTGCAGCTCGGCGATCTGGGCCTTCTTCTTCGCGTTGTCCGCCAGCAGGCGCTCGCGGGCCACCGTGGACGCGGTCATGTACTGGTCGTAGTTGCCTGGATAGATACGCAACTCCCCATAGTCCAGGTCAGCCATGTGGGTACAGACGCTGTTCAGGAAATGCCGGTCGTGGGAAATAATCACCATCGTGCAGTCCCGGGAGTTCAGCAACTCCTCGACCCAGCGAATCGAGTTGATGTCCAGGTTATTGGTGGGCTCGTCAAGCAGGAGCACGTCCGGATTGCCGAACAACGCCTGGGCGAGCAGCACGCGCAGCTTCCAGCCGGGCGCCACCTCGCTCATCAGCCCCGCATCCAGCTCCGGCGGAATGCCGACACCGCGCAGGAGCTCGCTGGCCCGGGACTCGGCCGTGTAACCGTCCATTTCAGCGAATTGGGTTTCCAGGTCGGCGACCCGCATGCCGTCCTCTTCGCTCATCTCCGGCAGGGCATAGATCCGGTCCCGTTCCTGCCGCACCGGCCAGAGCTCGGCGTGACCCATGATCACGGTGTCGATCACCGCGTACTGCTCGAAGGCAAACTGGTCCTGGCGCAACTTGCCGAGGCGGGCACCTGAATCGAGGGCCACGTTGCCCGACGTCGGTACGAGGTCGCCCCCGAGAATCTTCATGAACGTGGACTTGCCACAGCCATTGGCGCCAATCAGGCCATAGCGATTGCCATCGCCAAACTTGGCCGAGACATTCTCGAACAGGGGCTTGGCGCCGAACTGCATGGTGATATTGGCGGTGGTGATCAAGGGGGCAATCCTGGGGTGGCAGCGGGTTGGAGATGCTACACGCTAGCTACCCGACTAGCACAGTAATGATGCGCCCCGAGGCCATCCACTGTTTCGTTGGCGGGCCCCACTGTGCAGTCCCGAAAGGGAGACCGGAAGGGAGGCCGGAGACTCACTCAGCCGGTTGCGAGCGTCGAGGGCATCTGCCAACCTCTTAATCAGAATGCCAGGAAGCAGCAACAAGGTGCTTTTCAGACTCCGGGTCGGCGTCGCTCTGGGAGTGCTGCTTTGTGGGGGCGTCGCGGTGCCCGCGGCAGCCAGCGAAGACCCGGTGACCGATGCGCTGTGGGAATTGAATATCGCGGCCTTCGGGCGTTACGGGCCGTCCTACCCGGCGTCCGAAGACTCCCAGGGGGATTTTGTTCCGCTGCCTTTCCCGGTGTATCGCGGTACGTTTCTTCGCGTTGGTGACGACACAGATTCTCCGATACGCGGCCGGGTTTTCCGCAGGGACCGGATCAAGCTGGACATCGACTTCGACCTGGTCTTTGGTTCAGATAGCGACGATATCGCTGCGCGCACGGGGATGCCCGACCTCGACCTGCTGCTGGAACTGGGTCCCGAGCTGGAGCTGCAGTTTGTCGACCGTGGCTTCCTCGCCGCCGACGCATTCCTGGCCCTGCAGCTGCGTGGTGCATTTTCGTGGGACGGCCTCGATCCCACGTTCGAGGGGCTGGTGTACTCACCCGAACTGAAATTCACCCGCGACTTCGACAAGTCCGGGCGGCGGGTCAAGTTGCGCATCACGCCCACCTTCGCGAGTGACGGCTACATGGACTACTACTACGAAGTCACGCCAGACTTCGCGACGACGCAACGTTCCGCTTTTGCACCGACCGGCGGCTATCTCGGCACGGAAATCGCGCTGTCGCTGCGCGTGCCGGTAGCGCGCCGGCTCGAGCTCTGGGGCGGGATCCGGCAGGGCTTCTACCAGGGCGCGAAGAACGAAGACAGCCCGCTCTTCACCGATGACACCACGACCACCATCTACGGCGCGTTCATGTACCGGTTCTGGGAAAGTGAGCGACGGGCGGCGGCAGAGCCTGACGAATAATCGCAGGCGCGAACATCAGGCGCTGACGTCGGTTTGCGGCAATGGCAGAGGAGCCGGCCGGGCCTCCGCTGCTGCTCCCCTGGTACTTGCGGAGTCCTTCGGTAAACTCCTCCCATGAACGTCGAACATGAACCCTGATCCGGCCACCGGCACCCCCGGCGTCGACACGGAGCTACCCTTCGTTGCGCCGTGCCGCGAACTGACACCGGCCGCGCCGCTGCGCTGGATCCGGCTCGGCTGGCAGGACTTGCGCCGCGCGCCCGGCCCCAGCTTTGCCTACGGATCGTTGATTGTCGTCATTAGCTACCTGGTCAGCCTTCTTGCATATTGGCTGGGCAGCTACATCCTGTTGCTCGCAATGCTGACCGGCTTTGTCTTCATCGCGCCGGTGATCGCAATCGGCCTCTATGAAGTCGCCCGACAGGTTGGGCGCGGACAGGCTCCCTCGACCGCGGCGGCGCTGAGCGGCACACGGCGTGCGCTGGGCAATGCAATGGTCCTTGCGCTGGCGCTGCTGGTCGTGTTCCTGGTCTGGGCGCGCGCCGCCTCGGTAATCAGCATCTTTCTGCCGATCGGTGCCAACGCCTCGGCCATTGAGTTCCTGGTCTATTTCGGCATCGGCTCTATCGTCGGCCTGATTTTTGCGTCGATCACGTTCAGTTGCAGTGCCTTTTCGCTACCCATGATCGACGACCGGGACACGGATGCCGTGACGGCGCTGGTCACCAGCATCAATGCCGTGCTACGGAACAAGGGCGCGATGCTGGTCTGGGCAGCGATCATCGTCGCGGCCGTTCTCGTGGGCTTCGCGACGGCATTCCTCGCGTTCGGGGTGCTGATCCCGCTGCTGGGGTATGCCACCTGGCACTCCTACGAGGAAACCATCGACGCGAGTGCCTGGCCACCCGCAGCCTGATTGCTGATTTCAGGCGATTCCAGTCAGATTCCCGGGGAAGCAGCGTGGGTCGCGGCCACCGGCATCACGTCAAACGCCACACTGATCCGTTCGCCCGGCTGGGCGAAGGGCAGCGTCCGATGCCAGAACCAGGAGGGAAACACCACGAGCCGACCGGGCCGGGCGCTGACGCGGCGCCGCTCCGGCTCGATCTGCACGGGGACCCGGGACGGGGGCTCGCCAAATTCCAGGGCGCCGTCGTCGCCGAGCCCCGGGGGCACCACCACGTAGTAGACGCCGCTCAGCCAGGCCAGCGGGTGCAGGTGTGGCAGCTGGTGGCCGCCCGGCCCGAGCACTGTCCCCCAGATCCGAAGGGTCCAGCGGTCGGCGGCCCAGGCCATCACGGGATGCCGGGAAAAACCGTCCCGCTGCAACTCCGTGATCAGGTTACGCAGCTCCGCATTCAGCCTGTCCCGAAACGCACTGAGCACCGGCGATGAATCCGGATTGAGCTCGCCGGTCTGCGCGCCACCCCGAGTGGCTTTGCTGAGGGGACTCGGGAGCAGGGAGGGATCGGCGCGCAACAGGGCAGCGAGCCGGGCGTTGAAGTCCGCGTGGTCGGTGAAGCCCCGCGGAGTCGGGAACTCCCGAATCCTCACGAGACGCTCCAGGTCGATGAGCTCCCGCGCGGCATCGGCCTGGCCGGCATCCCGCAGGGCAACCGCGCGGGAGGCGAGCACAAGGCGCTCGCCAGGATGGCGGCGCAGAAAGTCATCACTCAGCCGGAGCGCTGCATCGCTGCGGCCGGCAGCCGAGAGCAGCGTGGTGAGATCGGCGGTCGCCCGTGCGTTGTCCGGATTCACGCGCACCGCCGTCTCCAGCGCGGCCATCGCCTCCCCCGCCTGGCCAAGTTGCTGGTGGGCCAGACCCAGGTTGATCAGCGCCATGTCGTCGGGACCGGCCGCGAGCGCAGACTCAAGCAGCGGCACGGCAGCGGCGTAACGGCCGATGCCCACGAGCACCGCACCTTTCGTGGCCAGCAACTCGGGCCGGCCGGGCAACCCGGCGAGCGCGGCGTCGCACTCAGCCAGGGCCTCGTCGCCGCGGCCAGCCTCCACCAGCGTGGTCGCGAGATTACAGCGGACCTCCAGATCGTCCGGGTCCAGCTCGAGCACGCGCCGGTGACAGTCGATGGATTCCTGCACATGTCCCCGGTACTGGAGCAGCGCGCCGAGATTCGCGAGGGCCTTGCCGGAGTCGGGATCCCGGGTGAGCGCCTGGCGGAACGCTGCTTCGGCCAGGTGCAGATAACCGGCGGCGAGATAACTCAGGCCCAGTTCGGCCGCGGGTTCCGGATCGGCCGGCGCCGCATCAACTGCCTTCCGCAGCAGCTTCAGGGACCGGTCGAGATCACCCGTGTCCCGCGCCAGGATGCCCTGGAGACGCAGCGCCCGGGGCTGAGTCGGCTCGGCCCGGAGCACGGCGGCGTACTGCTCGTCCGCCTCCTGCGCCCGTCCGGCCCGGTGCAGTGCCATGGCCTGGCACAGCGGGTCGCCAGTGGAGTTGTCGCTTCTCGTCGTCATTGTGATCAGCAGATTACTGGCTCAGTGGACCGGCCGCTATACGGCGGCCGTCAGGGGGCAATACTGCGGCAAATCCCCAGAAACGCCGCTGTCGGACGGCCGTGACTTTTCAGTAGTGTGACGATCCGAGATGGCCGACAATCAGGGCGAAAGTGAGGGTGTGTTACGATGTCTTACGGCAATTCTTTAGTGGTGACATCTGTGAGCACACTGACCATTCGTCTCGACGGGAAACTGGATCGCCTGCTAGCGCGACTGGCCCGAGAAACCGGCCGCACAAAAAGTGAAGTAGCCCGGGAAGCACTCCGGAATCAGCTCTTGATCGAAGAATTCAGGGCGCTGCGTCGGGCGGCCATGCCTTACGCGGCCGCGGCTGGTTATCTGACTGACGAGGACGTCTTTCGCGACGTGTCGTGAGGATCTTCCTGGACACCAACGTGCTGGTCAGCGGACTCACCACGCGCGGGCTCTGCAACGAGTTGCTTGAAGTGATTTTTAATGAGCACGAGTTGCTGATCGCTGAAGTCGTACTTGAGGAACTGCGTCGGGTGCTGTCACAGAAGTTTTCCATGCCGGCACCAGTCATCAAGGGGTTCGAAAAAGTACTGAAGCACAAGGGCGTTATAGTCAGCCCAGGAAACTCCCCGGCCCGCCGCAGGGTCGCCTATGTGGATGACCCGGACGACGTTCCTATTCTGGCCTGCGCCATTGGCGGTAAGGCAGAGGCGTTCGTTACGGGCGACCAGGCGCTGCTCAGCCTCGAGTCTGTGGATGGAATGCCCATCGTTTCCCCGCGGGCGATGTGGCTCCAGTTGGCCCAGAAACCTCGGCCAACCTAACCCGCCCGCAACCACTTCTGCTTCGCCCCAAAGCCGAGCTTCCACAACCAGGTCTCCGTGTAGAGAATCCGGTCGGGAACCACCTTCAGCACCTGGCGCTCGAAGGGCTTGCTGGTGTCCATGGCGAGATCGCTCACCCACTCGTGCCAGCGGAAAACCTTCATGCCGCGCTCCCAGCCGGGCGTGTGGGGCTCGATGATCAGGGCCTTGCCGAAAAATTGGGCGCCGCGCGCACTGTGCCAGCCGTGGTAGGCACCGTGCACGGCCACCGAGATGCGGGGGTCGCGCTGCAACGCTTTGAGTTTTGGTGTGCCGGGGTCGGGCAGCATGTAGAGGTCGAGGCCGTCCGCGTAGAACTCGATCGGACTGGCGATGGGCTGACCCCTGGCGGTGACAGTGGCCATCACGCACATGTTAGTGATGCCCAGCAGTTGCTGGATGCGGTCCTCCAGCTGGTCACGGGGCAGTTCGGTGAGGGGCCAGGGCGGTTCGACCCAGCGATAGGCGGTGCTCATGGCTGCTTTCCAGAAGTGAATTCCGCAACTCCCGCCAGGCTCCGTTGCGGCTTGGCGAGACCCGTGTCTATTTGCCCGACGATGCGCCCGGTCTCCAGGTCCACCTTGGACATGACGCCGGTGAAGATGTTGGCGCAGAACGCGTGGCGGTCGTCAGCAGACGCCGTGATCATCGCGTAGCCGTAGGCATCCAGGGGCAGCGTCCGGATCGACACGCCTTTGCGATCGATGCAGTCGATGAAGCTGCCCCGCAGGAGCAGCAGCGTGCCGTCCTTCCGGTAGGCCACGCCGGTCGTCCACTTCTGCCGGTACTCCTCGCCCCCCGGGTAAGTCACCAGGTCCGGCAGCTGCCGGCCGTGCCGAACGTCAAAACGCAGCACCCGCATCCCGAGATCGGTGATGTAGGTGATGAACTCACCGCCGGGCTCGAGTATCGAGTGGGTTACGCCGTGGAAACCGGTGAGCGACTCAGCCGTCTCATTGGCGAACTCGGCGAGCGGCTGGAATGACGAATCAAAATGCGCAATCCGGCCGTAGCCGACGACATCGGTACCGGGCAGCACCCGCATGTCCCCACCGGTGTAGGGCCTGTTGCCCTTCAGGTACTCACAGAGGTAGATGCTGCCGTCAGGCCCGAAGCACACACTGCCCCACCCCCGGTCGCCGAAGTCTTCGGCAGGCAGCTGCTGCCCATCCGGGCTGACCCGGATGACCGCGTGGGAAAACGGATCGAACCCCCATAGCACACCGTCGGGGCCGAAACGCAGGTTGACGATGAGATGGGTCGTGCCGACCGTGTACAGGGTGCCCCTGGGCACCATATGTCGGTCGAACTGCAGGATGCGCCCCTCGCCGGCGTGATCATCTCCGGGCACATTCATCAGGTACGTGCAGCCCAGGAAGATGTCGCCCGCGGCAAACGGCTTCATCGTGGAAGTCTTGGTCACGGGAACCCCTGGCAACCTGGCAGCAGAATCGACGCCGAGGCAGGCTAGCGCGGGCCAGTCTCTCCCAGGATATCGTCCACCTCGATCTCCGCGGCGAGCCAGTCTCCAAGTTCGCTGCCCGGCGCAAAGCCACGGCGCTCGGCCCGGAAGTAGGCGACCTCGGCGATCATCCGGTAACGGTCCTCGCCGGTCCAGGCTCCGGCCGTGGCTCTGGCCGTGGCTCTGGCCGTGGCCGTGGCCGTGGATAGCGTTGCAGCCTCAATAGTGACCGCCGTCTTTCTGACAGCGGGTTTGCGCGGCACGTCTGCTGCTGGTGTTGTGGTCATAGAACACTCACTCCTTGTGGTCTAGTGGGCGACGATACCAAACCTTTGACTCAGACGGGAAGACGCGGGCGCCGACGGGCAACGGGTGAACGATACCCCACCGGCTTGACGACGAACACATCGCACTCCAGCCGGTCGATCACCCGCTCGGCGGTGGTCCCGATAAAGGGTTGATCCAGCCGGCTCCGGGAGACCGCGCCGAGCAGCAGGATGTCTGCTCCCACGTGCCAGACCGCCTCCGGCAGCACCCGGATGGCCTGGCCGGGGAAGACGTAACGATTGGCCGACGACACGCCAAAGCGCTTGCCCAGCCGTTCGACCGCATCGATCCGGCTATCCTGCGGGTCGTCCGCGTGGATGATGCTGATGGTTCCACCGAAGTTCTGGACCAGCGCCTGGGCAGCCCCGAGCAGTCGCGAATCGAGCTGGGAACGTCGGGCCTGCACGTGCCCGGGATCGACGGCCACCAGCAGGCTCGGCTTCTTCGGGAGCGCGCCACCGCGCACGAGCCACAGTGGACAGGGACAGCTGCGGATCAGCTCCCAGTCGGTGTTCGACAGAATCCAGCGGACCAGCCGGTTGTGGTGACTGGTCTCGGCAACCAGCAGGTCAGGTCGGGCTGCCAGCACGTGCCGGACCACAGCCTCGTGCTCGGGATGATCCCACTCCACCAGGCACTGCACCCGCAAACCGCGCCCGCCCTTGCCGCGGCGCAGACCAGCCGCCAGTTTTTCCAGCTTGCGGCGCCGGTCGCGGAGCGCGGCGTCGATAATCTCCCGCGCCGAGATTCGCGCCACGTCGACCATCGGCTGGGGCAGGACGAAGGTGTTCAGCAGGGTCAGGCGGGCACCGCACCGGGTGGCCAGCGCGGCCGCCTTCTGCAAGGCCGGATGGGTCTTCTGGAGTGGGTCGACGACGACCGCAATGGAGCGCCAGGGGCTGGATGGCATGGCAGTTATCTCTGTATGGACCTGAGGTGTTCGACGAGCCGGTCGATCAGGCCCTGGGCGACGGTCCGGCCCGACTGATCTGGTGGCACCTGCGCCTCGAGCTCGTAGCCCCAGACCGGCATCGGCCGGGTGCCGTGGGCGGTCAGCACGGCGCGCCCGTCAATGATTTCCTGGACACGATCGGCCGGGAAACGTCCGCCAGACCGCTTCGACAACTGGGTGAGATCCGGAATCAGTACCTTGATGGAAGGCGCCACCGGACCATCGCCATAACCCAGCGGGCCGTGGCAGCTGGCACAGAAGCGTTGAAACAACTGGTCGCCGTTGTAATCCATGAACGGGTTCAGGTCGCTCGCCTGCAACACGAGGGGGGTCGAGAGCAGCGCAGCCACGACAAGGATCTTGCGGATCATGGTCACCATCCTGTGACGATAGGTCCCTGGGCCATCCCGACAGAATCCGGGGAATCACCTACCCTCTGGCGGTGCGCGAGCCCGGCTGCTGATCTTGTACCACGCGCCGACGCTCCGCATAAGCCACATCTTCGACCCACAGGCGCGCCGCGCGCCGCTCGAGCCAGGGCCGCACCCACCGGGCCAACGGCAATACGTACCTCATCTGCGGCCGGTCCGAGCTGGCCAGCGTGGCTTCGATCACCGCGCAGTGGGTCTCATTGATCGGCGTGGCGTGGGTCTCGACCACCGAGCCCACCCCGTCGCCGGCGACGATGGTCATCACAATGGTGCGCGGGTCCGGGCAGTGAAAGCGCGCGTCGACCTCGACGGCCAGGCGCCCAAGAACCGCAAAGGCAACCCGCACCGTGATTTCGTCGTCCCGGCGCTCGACGACGCGCAGGCGGCGAAAGGTGTGCGGGTGGTAGTGCACGCCGTGCCAGGGATCCAGCCGGTTCGCGAGCAGGTCTTCGGGCTGGCAGCGAGCCTCGAGGCGGACGACCGCATCGATATAGCGGCCGGGACGCACGGGCAGAATGGGCAATTCGGTCGGCGCCTCCCCCGCGTCATCGAACCGGACCCAGACCAGAACCCCGTCGTCGTGGAGCGGCAGCGGCCGCCAGGCGCCCTGGGGCTTGTCGCCAAGCTCCATTCCGTGCCACGGGCACACGAGCCGGCCGTTCCGCACGCAACCGCCGGCAAGCGAAGCGCCCATGTGCGGGCAGGTATCCGGCGCTGCCTTAAGCCCGTTCGCTCCGTGCCAGAAGACGAGTTCCCGATCGTCAATCCGGTAGCGACGGGGTTCCGCTCCGAAGCGGCGCCGCTCGTCCACCACGAACCAGCCGCCACCGGACCGGCCCATGGCGATCTGCAAAGCGCCGGCCACCCAGCGCGGGTCCGCCTGCTGCCAGTCCGGCAGCGTCGGCCCGGCGGGCAACTCGGGCAGCGAGCGCCCGAAAAGAATCAGCTCGCTCATGCCCGGCTGGCCAGCGGCCCGCGGACTGCAACCGACCAGAGCGGCTCCGGCCGGACACCCAGGGGATCCAGCAACGTGTTGGCCGCAAGAATGCCCGCGGACGCGGCGCGCTCCATGAGGGCAGAAGGAAACGGCAGTTGCACAAAATCTCCAGCCAGGCCCAGGCCACGAAAGGGCGTCCGCACCTCCGGCCGCAGGGCATGGCTCCCGGGCGCGAAGGCCGGACAATCCTGCCGCAGGAGGAAGCGCTCTTCAATAAGGGCTGCCGCGGACGTTTCCGGATAGAGGGTGTGCAGCCCTGCGAGCAACTCCCGCTTCAGCAGCGTCTCGTCGCAACCGGCGGGCAACGCGTAGGCGTGCAGCTCGACCACCGACCCGCCGGTGCGGGCGGCCCAGGCGCGGCTCTCGTCTTCCAGGTTCTCATAGACGGAGATGTTGTCGAGGGGGCCGACCCCCGCCGTGCCCGCGAAGCCGGACCGGCCGGCCGCCACGGGACGGTCCAGCCACAGGCGCCAGACGGCGAAGGCATTGGTCACCCGCAGCGAGTCGATCCGGCGCCGCCAGTCCGCGTCATCAAGACCGCGGGAGGCGCCGACGATCTGCCTGATGCCCGTCACTTCGGTGGCGAGAACGACCAGATCGGCCGTGACGGATTCGCTGTCCGTCTCCACGACCCATTTTCCGTCACTGGTGTCGTCCCGTCGCACCAGCGCCCGCGCACTGGTGCCGGTGCGCACGCTGGCGCCGAGGCTCCCGAGCAGTGCACCGAGCGGCTCGAAGATGCCGCGGGAGAATGGCCGGTCGGCCACGTCAAACACGAGTCCGTCGTAGTTGGCCGTGAAGTAGAAGTGCAGCATCTGCAGCAGCTCGGCCGCCGACATATCCGCCGGGGGATTGAAGCAGGAGTGCGCGAACACGTGCAGCAGGCGCTGGCGGGCGAGCGGTGGAAAATTGAGCGAGTCCAGGTAGGCGCCCGCCGTGCACCGGTCGAACTCCGCGTAGGTTCTCGGGCTATCAAAGCGCAGCATGGCCAGGGCGGCCGGCACGTTCACTTTCATGAGGTCGCCAATGCCGAGGGTCTCGGTGCGCCAGGTGAGCTTCGCCACGTTGAACAGCGGCGCATGGGTCAGCCCGGCGAAGGACTCGTTGCCGGTGGGCGTCAGGATCGGGTAGTCGGTGGTGGGCTTGAGGAAGGCCAGTTCCGGATCCACCCGCCGCAACAGCTGCCGCAGGTTGTAGTACTGGCGGAAGAAGGCGTGGAAGCCCCGCTCCATGTCGAAGGTCGTGCCGTCCTTAAGCCGGTCCGTCCAGGCCCCGGCGCGGCCGCCGAGAAAGCGCTCGCGTTCGAGCACGGTCACCCGCACGCCCCGCTCCGCGAGGACCACAGCGGCCGCGAGTCCGGCCAGGCCGGCGCCGACGACGACGGCAGAGGTGGGTTGAGATGGTGCCCGCAGCTGGCCGTTAGACGACGACAGGGAGACGGGCTTGGCGTGTCTGGAGGGTGGTGGGGTCACCGGGCCATTCTGTCACAGGGTTTCAGGATCCAAGGATTAGCATAGACGTCTACGCAACCAGGTAAACTGGTTGCTCATCATGAAGACGTACTCCGTAAGCATGGCACGGGCCAACATGACGGCCATACTCAACGAAGTTCAGGCAGGCCTGGTGATCCAGATCACGCGACGTGGCCAACCAGTCGCGGTGATCATGTCGCCAACGGAATGCGGGGCTCTTGAACGGCGTCGGCTGGCGTTTCGCGAAGCTTGCGCGGACTTTCGCACGCGTTTCGGGCTGGATGGTCTGGGCCTGGACAGGGAATTCTTCCGAGCGCTTCGTGACCAGCGCTCAGGTCGAACAGTCAAGCTCTGAGGCGTTTCGGGATACGGAAGTAGCAGACTGGAACCATCGGCGCCGGCGAGTAGCTCAGCGTCGGCCTGCAGGCTCGGGGCAGCCTCGCCGGGCTTTGTTCGGCTTATACTCAAAATCACGCGCTGTTTGGTTCCAAGAGGGGCCTCAGGGTAGTGCACTTTCGCCGATAGTCAATCATGAAGAATAGAAACTACATTGCTGCGTCGAGGGTTCTCCTTACGTGGGTCTTGGCTCTGTGGATCGGACTGTCGGCTCCAGCGCAGGTCATGGCCGCCGGGGTGCTTTATTCGTTCAATGCCGGCCAAGCTTCCGCCTACCACGCGGTGACCGGCCAACTGATCAATGGATTCGGGGCGGTACCGGCCTCTGAAAACTCCGGCCTCGCTTACGGCGCTATGGTTAGCGTCGTGCCGCCCCCCGCTGCCGTCTGGCTCTTCGGCTCCGCCCTCGCCCTTATGGGCTGGTTGAGACGGAAGACAACGTAGCCCCACGCTCAAGCTGCACCGGGGAACGGGCTTCGGCGGTCTTCTTGCTGGTGGAGCCAGTGGCGAATCCGCTGACTTCGCAGGCATTCGGCTTGAACTAGCAGGATGCGATCTCTTTTCCAAACACGAATGGTCAGCTCTGACGATTATCAATTGCTCGCACGGAAAGCCGGGCGGACGTAAATCAATGTAATGATCCGATACCCGCACTTTGTGTTGTTAGATCAGCGCTTGAGTCACCAAGGAGAACAGAATGGAGCCGAGCGAACGTTGGGATATGGTGCGCGTAATGAGGAGCATCACGACCCTGCGGAGTGTCGCACTGCCGGCTCGCTCTTTGCTTGACCATCAGTGCCGCCGTTCGCAGATTGGAGACCACCCGACGGCTAGGCTGCCTACCGAAGCAGGGAGTTACATATGGCAGCGCAGTTCAAAGTACACGGACCGCTTGAGATTCCCGCCGAGCGGCGACCAGGTGGCCGTGCGATCACACGTGACGTCGTCGCGGATTTCTGGAGCAAGAACCCAAGCCTAGCCGATGAACGCGGTTGCTACCTCTTCGCGATGCGTGCCGGTGGCGGCATTGTACCGGGCTACGTTGGAAAAGCCGCGCTCGGTCCCTTCTCTAACGAAGCGTTCACTCACGACAAGTTGAGCAAGTATCAACAATTCATGACGCATTACGCGCGCGGAACACCCGTGATGTTCTTTCTTTCAGCACCAAACGGGCGTGGTCGGCCGAATGGGCGAGCAATCACCGAATGCGAACACGACCTTATCGTGCTGGCGGCCCGTGCCAGTCCTAAGCTAATCAACGTGCATGGAACCAGTGGACCATCCTTCGTGATTCCGCACGTCACTGAAGAGACGCGTGGCCGCCCTTCGCATGCAACCCTCGCGCTGCTACAGGCTCTCCTGCTCGACGAGCCGAAGCGGCTACGCGTGCAGCAGGAGACGACAACGCCGCCGCTCTCGGCGGCGACAGAGTCAGAATAGCCGGGCAGATTTTCTCGACGCTTCTTGTTTTGGATGAATGGGAAATCGCACCTCGACAAAGAAATCGAAATTGCCATGCAGTCCAGAAAATTGGCCTCAACCGATCGCCAGCTTCACCGGCTTGCCGACGCGGCTGAGCATTTCCACCAGCGTATCGATGGTGAACTTGGCCGTTTTCCTATTGACTACATCGGACACGCGCGGGCGCGAAACCATCAGAATCTCGGCGGCGTCGGCCTGCTTCAAATGATGTTCCGCAATCCAGGCGGACAGCTCTTCCATTAGTTGCTGCTTCAGCAGCCGCGTGTCATTGATCCGTCTGCGGGATGCAGCCTGCAGACGCCTGGCCTCGGCTGGCGAAAAACCCAGTTCCAGGAAGAGGTTTGCACCCGGCTTCGTCACATGGCGGATTTCGGTGTCGATCTTCATTTCCGTCCCTTTCTCGCGCTGATCACGGCGCGATAGCGCACCTCGGCAATAGCTTTGTCCAGCTTACTGGTTACCTGGGTCTTCTTCTGGAAGCAATGCAAGACGTAGATGGCTTCCTCGAACTTGGCGACGTACATCACGCGGTAGATGCCGCTCGCGTCCTTGACGCGAATCTCCTTTGTGCCAACGCCCACGGCGTCGAACGGCTTCCAGTCGGTCGGCTCAAGCCCGGCCTGGATCTTCCCCAACTGGAAGCCAGCTTCCTTGCGGGGATCTTGCGGAAATCCCAGCAGATCGTCGTAGGCAGACCCTACCCAACGAATCTCCTTCTCATCGCCCATACAATTATTCTGTATAAAATTTTATACAGGCGTACGGTGCGAGTCAAGGTGTTTTGCAAAGGGGGTATTCAGGGTGGACCGGCGCTGGCAGAGGAGAACCGAACCACCACGGGAAGCACCGGGCGGATTTCGCCGTTCCGTGATCATGCGCACCCCGACCCCACCTGCTGAATCCATTGCGAGATGCGCCCAGCCCCCCGGGCTCGGGCTCTCTACCGCCGCCCCTTCCCACCCCCGACCTCGCCCCGAGGCCTCGGCCCAAACCCGATCCGCAATTCACGCCCTACAGCCCGCGCGGCCTTGATCAACGTATCGAGCTGAATCGTGGTGTTTCCCGGATCGAGCACCCGATCGAGCTGCGACCGGCTGGTCCCCATCCGCTTCGCCATCATGGGTTTCGAAAGACGTTCGCGACTCATACCCTCTTCCAGAAGCTCCGCAATCACCCGCTTGACTGCCGCGGCCTGGGCAACCTCATAGAGCCCTTCCTCTTTCAGGAACTCATCGAAGCTCGAGCCTCGATATTTACTATCGCTCGGCATTTTTCCACTCCTTCCACCGCCGCTCGGCGAGCGCGATATCCGCTTCTGGCGTATTTGGGGTTTTCTTGATGAAGCCATGTAACAGCAGCATCTCGTCATTCGAGACCACAAACAGCACTCGCGCGATTCGCTCAACCAACCTGCTGCGGATTTCCCAGACTTTGCCGCGGATGTGGTCTACGCGGGGCTTGCCGAGTGGCCACTTGTATTGCACGTAGGCAATATCACTGCCAATTTCCCGCCGCTCGTCCCTGGGCAGCGACCGCAGCCAGTCCCGCACAGGCTCACGCGCAAAGCCCGTCCGAAAGAATACTGCGGAGAGTTTGGGCAACTGTGCCATCGAGATCGTACCTTATAAGGTACATGACTGCAATCATAGCTATTGTCGCCACAGGCGGGACCCGGGCATTAGTCGCATAACTGGTGCGTTCGTAGAGAAATTCAGCTCAGTCGCCTAGTGCCGCACAATCAACACCACGCCCAC
>CAYMKJ010000039.1:0-5534 GCA_964391025.1 uncultured Chromatiaceae bacterium | reverse complement strand
CACGACGTCCACGATCATGTTCGGCCATCTCGAGACACCCCGGCACTGGGCGCGGCATCTGCTGGCGATACGCAATCTGCAACTTGAGACCGGTGGCTTCACCGAGTTCGTGCCCCTGCCCTTCGTGCACATGGAAGCGCCGATGTACCGCCGCGGCCTCGCGCGGCCCGGCCCGACCTGGCGGGAGGTGGTGCTGATGCATTCGATTGCGCGGCTGGTGCTCGGCCCCGTGCTGAAGAACATCCAGGTGAGCTGGGTGAAGCTGGGCGAGGAAGGCGCGGCCCGCATTCTGAATGCGGGTGCCAATGATCTCGGCGGCACGCTGATGAATGAAAGCATCTCCCGCGCCGCGGGTGCGAGCTTTGGCCAGGAGCTGCCGCCGGAGCGGATGGATGCGCTGATCGAAAGTATCGGACGGCGGCCCGTGCACCGGACCACGCTGTATGGGACGCCGACTGAAGAGCGGGTGGCGGCGGGGTATGAAGCGGCGCCGCTGGAGGTGTTGCGGTTTCAGTCGGCCAGGGAGTATCGGGCGGGGGGTTAGGGCCGGCGCGAATAGGCCCACTGCGGCAGGCACCTTTTCGGCGCAGCTGGAGAAACACTGTGAACCAGGGGGATTTGCGGCTCGCGAAACCCTGGTTACCCGCGCACGCTCCCCCGATGGCACGCCATCCAAGCTCTGAACCACCCGACGTCGTCAGATGCATTCGGGTCGTACGGGGCCAGCGAGTGTTGCTGGACTCCGATTTGGCGGCCCTGTACGGCGTAGCCACAAAGGCCCTGAATCAGGCCGTTCGGCGCAACCAGCGGCGATTTCCATCGGATTTTCTCGTCCAACTGACTACCGAGGAATGGATGGCTCTAAGGTCACAGTCTGTGACCTTAGAAACCGGGCGGGGCCAGTACCGCAAATACCTGCCTTTCGCATTTACGGAGCACGGCGCCATCATGGCGGCCACGGTGCTGAGCAGCGAGCAGGCGATTGACATGTCTATTTACGTGGTCCGTGCCTTCTTGAGGCTGCGGCAGCTCATCGCATCGAACACCGACCTGACGCGAAAGCTGGCGGTCCTTGAGCGTTCCGTATCCACCCTCGACGCTGATACCCGTAAGCAGTTCCAAGTGGTCTACCGTGCGATTCGTGCCCTAACGACCCCGAAGACGCCCAAGCGACGTCCGATCGGCTTCACTGCGGACCTGGAGAGCTAACAGGCGCGCGTGAAGCCATCGAATGAGAACTTGAGGGCAGCCTTCGCTGCGGGCGCGTAGGGGTTGTCTCGGGGATTCATCTATTGCTCTTTATTCGTTGTTGACGGTTTTTTCATCAATTTAGAGATAAGTCGCTATAGCGGAGGTCGGAGGCCTGGAGGGCGGCACGGGATTAGCTGCCACCTCTCAACAGCTGAGAGCCTGAGTCAGCAAACCGGGGGTTGACGCCGGTACGAGCGAAAAAGTCTTGAAGGTACCGTAATGCTACCGTTATGCTTCCTGGCGTATCCCAGAAGCCGGTCCTTCTTATGTCAACTCTGGTCATCAAGAATTTTCCCGAACAGCTCCACGAACGATTGAAGGCCCAGGCCGAGCGCAATCGCCGCTCCGTCACCAAGGAGGCCATTCGGCTGCTGGAATCCGGTCTTGTGACCGGGGCCGGGCAACTGGAGTTGCCGGAACCGGTCAGTCTGCGCAGCGGCAAGCTGCAGACCATCGACGACATCGAGGCGGCGATCAGCGAAGGCCGTGACTAAAGGGAACGCGGGGATCCTCGATGTACCTGGTCGACACCAACGTGGTTCTCGCGTTGCTCATTCGCCAGACACCCTGGCAACTGGCGGCCCGGGAGCTTTACGTTCGCGATCCTGACTGGTGCACGGAGGCTCACGCGCTGGTGGAACTGAGCAACGTGCTGACCCGCTACGTCCGGATCCAGGAGCTGACGATCGGCCAGGGCGTTTCGGTCTTGCAGGAAGCCGTCACGCGACTGGAGCCGCGACTGCTCAGCGTGGCACATGCCGACGCGCTGCGCATCGCAGTCGAGCGCGGCGTTTCCGCCTACGATGCGCGCTTTCTGGTGGCAGCCACGCAGCTTAACAAGCGGCTGATCACTGAGGACGGGAAATTGCGCGCAGCCGCGCCGGATTTGACCCAATCGCTGACGGAGGCGTTGGCGGGCTGAGGGTGGTAACTCGACCGGGTCGCCACCAGGCGTCGTGCACTCTCCCGGGCGGTCAGCGACTTCGCCTTCTCAAGCAACGACTTGTTGATTTGTGGCCCGGTAGGCATGTGCATGACTATGGCTCCTGGGATGGCAGCACACCAGTGCACCAGGACTGAACGCGCTCGAAGGGCCTATTGCAGCACCAGCGCCCCAGCCCGAATCGCCAGCACGGCCAGCACCGCCGAACCGAGCGTGAAGACGGCGAACCGCCACAGTATGACGTTGACGGTGGCCTGGATCAGGCTGTGAATCACTCGCAGTGCGACGTAGGCCCAGGCGAGGCCCACGCTCATCACGTCCTGTGCATCGAGCACCGCGAGCGTGAGCGCGACCGCGTAGAACAGCGTCGGCTGCTCCAGCAGGTGGTTGTAATTGTCGGCCTTCCAGCGCACATCCGGCGGCAGCTGGGCATTGAACGCCTCCTTGGTCTGCGTCGGCGGCATCGCCACACGGAGGCGCCGGATCGCCGGGATGCGCGTCGCATACAGCCAGACCCACATGACAAAGGTCCAGAGCACCAACGCCATGACCGGCTGGAGTATCGCGCGGGCAGGCAGCATTTCGGCCATCACTTGCGCGGCCGGAGATAGAACTCGTGTGTCGCGCCGCGTACCGACATGCTGACGTACAGAAGCGCCATGTGTTCCGTGTAGCGAGCGGTCCGCAGCGGGCCAACATCCACCGGCTCGAGGCCGACGATCCTCACCAGCTCAGCGACCTTCGCCTTGGCCTCGACATCGTCACCCGAGAGCGGCACGCTGACGGGACCATCGGCGATGCGCGGGTCTTCCATCACCGCCCAGTTCAGCGTATTGAACGCCTTCACGATCACCGCACCGGTTGCCCACGCCTGCAGGCGCTCCGCCGCGGAGTCTGTCACTGGCAGCGCGATCTCGCGCCCGTCACGGACGTCCAGCGGGTTGTTCGCGTCCATGATGATCTTTCCGGTGAGCGGCCCAAGGCTCCTGATCGAGGTCTCGGCCGCCTCCCAGGGCACCGCGAAGAGCAGCAGGTTACAGGCCTGGGCGGCCTTCTCCGGCGTCGTCGCGCGCGCGTTGGCACCCGACTTCCTGACGATCTCCTGCACCCGCGGAGCCTCGGGTGTGCGTGAGCCGTAGACGATCGGATAGCCCGCGTTGCCCCAGCGCTGTCCCAGTGTCCCGCCGACACTGCCCGGGCCGACGATCGCGATGCACCCGGGCGGGCTGGCGGCAAGCGCAGACTCTGCCAAGGCACCAATCAGAACGAGGGTGAGAAGCAGCGGCTGCATGTGGACGATTCCTGAGCAAGAAGGAGGTGAACCGGGCGGGAGTATAGGACGAACGAATCCCCCAGCCACCGGCCCACTGTGGCGGGATTTGCCCGTCGCCAAAGAATCAGGCCGTTCGGCGCAACCAGCGGCGATTTCCGCCGGATTTTCTCGTCCAGCTGACTACCGAGGAATGGACTGCTCTAAGGTCACAGACTGGGGATGGGTAAAGAAATTCTGTTGATGCCAGGCCGGGGAAAGGCCGTGTTTACAGCGACTTGCCCAGTTGGTTCGGGGCTTACTCGCGTGCATGAACTCCAAGCATGCGAAATCCCCCTGTTGTGGCGCGCGCCAGAACTCCGGATTTGCGACCCGGCACCGTTACCTGCGCCCTCAATCAAGTCGTATACTTGGTTCCATGCAAAGACAACTCACCGCAATCATTGAGCGTGACGGGGACGGCTACGTGGCGCTCTGCCCGGAATTCGACATCGCGAGCCAGGGCGATTCCATCGAGCACGCCCGCGACAACCTGCGCGAAGCCCTGGAATTGTTTTTTGAAACCGCGTCGGCCGCGGAAGTCACGAATCGCCTGCGAGGCGAAGTCTTCGTCACCAGCGTCGAGGTAGCGGTTGGGTAGGCTGCCGGTTCTGTCCGGAAGGGGGGTCTGCGCGGTCCTGGCCCGAAACGGGTTTCTCGAAGTTCGCCGGCGCGGCAGCCACATCGTGATGCAAAAGACCGGACCGGTGGCCACGACGACAGTGGTGGTGCCCGATCACGCCGAGATACGCGTCGGCACCTTACAGTCAGTCATCCGCCAATCTGGCCTGGGTCGCGCAGCCTTCGAGCAGGCATAGCCTGTGGCCACGCTGGCAGACATCACTATTTGGTCGTTCGTCGTTTCGTCCCGCGATTTCCGAATATGGGGTCTCAAAATCTCTTGGTTCTGAGATTAACGTCCAAGCTCACCCGAGGCCTTGACGATGCGAAGCGGAGGCAAGGAAGTCGGGTGAAGCGCCTTGTTGGGCGTCACGAACTTGGCTTTAACCAGGCTGATCATGCCCACTCCCTTGCCGTTGTGCTCATCGCCGTAATTGTCGGGCATGACTCTAGCGGCCCGGACTACCAAACATCCCGTTTAGGGAACCAACGAGCACGCCCCCAACCACGACCAAAATTAGGATGGCTGGAATAGCAGCGATAGCCCACTTAACCATGAAGATCACCATGGACCAGAAAGGCATCTTGATATCGACAATCGTGACTTCATTCCTCTGACTATCCATTGTTATCTCCCCTCTGCTTTGACGCCCAACGCCGCGGCGCGATAGCGCCGGCCGCTGCAACCGCTTGTTACCTGGCCCCTGGTCGGTGTTGACACCACAATTCGGTCTTCACTGACTGCTCTTCAACCTGGAGTAATCGCCGTTTGGGAACTCCTTGACGCTCTTCTCATAGGCGCCACGGAACTGCTGCTCCTTGATGGCCAAGCCATAGAGAACCCCTTCAGCGCCACCGGAGAGGTTGAATTGTTCCTTCGGGTCAGCTTTCAGGTTGTACACGAGCGGCATTTCCCTGAGGTATTCCGACTTGGCAACGAGGCTGCCCCACCGCGGATACACGGCACGAATCAGCTTGTACTGCCGGTAGCGCAGCGCTGCGAATTCGCCGTTGTAATAGACGAGGACGTGATCGCGGTTGGAGTGAGGCTGCTTACCCAGCAGGTAATCGGACTGATCCACGCCGTCTATCGGGCGGTCGTTCGGCACGGTCCCGCCAGCCCAGCGTGCGAGCGTTGGGAAGAAGTCCATCTCGTGGAAAAGGTCGTCCGACACCATGGGCTTGATTTTGCCCGGCCAGCGGATCATTCCTGCCGTGCGCATGCCACCCTCGAACACGCTGCCCAGTTCTCCTGTCCACGGCCCGGTGTCGCCGTTCTCGTAGGGCGTGAGTGAGTAGCGGGTCGGGCCGTTGTCGGAGAACCAGACCACGATGGTGTTTTCATCAATCCCGGCTGCCGCAATCGCGTCCATGACGCGGCCAGTGTTGTGGTCGATTTCCATTAACACG
>CAYMKJ010000038.1:0-9937 GCA_964391025.1 uncultured Chromatiaceae bacterium | reverse complement strand
GGCGCTTCCATGTGCACGAAGGGCAGGGGCACGAACTCGGTGAAGCCACCGGTCTCAAGTTGCAGATTGCGTATCGCCAGCAGATGCCGCGCCCAGTGCCGGGGTGTCTCGAGATGGCCGAACATGATCGTGGACGTCGTGCGCAGCCCGAGCTTGTGGGCTGTGCGCATCACGCCGAGCCACTCGCTGGTGTTCACCTTATCCGGGCAGATCAGCTGTCGTACGTCGTCGTCGAGGATTTCGGCGGCGGTGCCGGGCAGCGTGCCGAGGCCCGCGGCTTTCAGTTGCCTCAGAAATGCTTCCAGCGTGATGCCCAGCGTCTTCGCGCCCTGCGTCACTTCCAGCGGTGAGAAGGCGTGCACGTGGATGTCCGGCACCGCGTCTTTCACGGCGTGCAGCACATCGAGATAGGTCTGGCCGGTGAAGGCCGGGTGGATGCCCCCCTGCAGGCAGACCTCGGTCGCGCCCCGGCGCCAGGCCTCCTCGGTGCGGCGGGACACTTCGGCCATGTCCAGCACGTAAGGGGCGCCGCGCAGATCCTCGTCCGTCTTGCCCTTGGAGAACGCGCAGAAGGTGCACTTGTAGGCGCACAGATTAGTGTAGTTGATGTTCCGGTTCACCACGTAGGTGACGTTGTCGCCGCAGGTTTCGCGGCGCAGTTCGTTGGCGTGGGCGGCGAGTTGGTGGAAGTCGGGGCCGCGGAGGGTGAAGAGGTGGGCTATTTCATCTTCGGTGGGCTGTAGGAGCGCCTTTAGGCGCGACACATTATTGGTCGCGCCTGAAGGCGATCCTACAGGTGGCGCTGTTCCGGCGCCCGGCGCCCAGCCATCCGGCCGTGCGAGGCCCGACGCGTCGGCGTGGCGCAGCACCGCGGGCGCGATCTCCGGGTGCAGCCACTCGCGGCGTTGCTCGATGTACTTGGGGTACACCGTGAGTCTTGGCGTCAGCAGCTTGCCAGCGGCAGCGGTCTGCTGCGCAAGAATCGCCAGCTCGGGCCAGGGCGACTCCGGGTTCACGTGATCCGGCGTGACGGGTGACACGCCGCCCCAGTCGTTGATGCCGGCGCCGATCAGGTCGGCGAGCCGGCCTAAGTTCAGGTTGGGGGGCACCTGGAGGCTCATGGCCGGACCAAACAGGTGACGGGCCAGGGCAATTGTCCACAGCAGTTCGTCGAAGTCGGGTTCCGGCACGCCAGCCATGACCGTGCCGGGCTTGGGCACGAAGTTCTGGATGATCAGTTCCTGAAGGTGCCCGAATTCCCGGTGCAGGTCCCGCAGGAGCAGCAGGCTCAGCAGGCGCTCGTCCCGGGTTTCGCCGATGCCGATGAGCAGGCCGGAGGTGAGCGGCACCCGGGCCTCACCCGCGGCGCGGATCGAGGCGAGCCGGACTGCGGGCGCCTTGTCCGGTGAACCGAAGTGGGGACCGCCGCGCTCTGTCAGCCGCGCCGACGCGGACTCGAGCATGATGCCCATCGACGGCGCCACCGAGCGCAGGCGCTGGTACTCGTCCAGCGTCAGCACTCCCGGATTCAGGTGGGGCAGCAGGCCGGTTTCCTTGCGCACCAGCGCGGCCATCGCCTGGAGGTAATCCACCGTGGACGCGTAGCCGAGCCTCGCCAGGGCTTCCCGGGCCACGCGGTAGCGAAGTTCGGGCTTGTCGCCCAGCGTGAACAGCGCTTCGTGGCAACCGGCTGTCTGGCCCGCGCGGGCGATGGCCAGCACCTGCTCGGGTGAGAGATAGGCAGTCGCGAGGCGGCGAGGCGTCTTCGCGTAGGTGCAGTAGTGGCACACGTCGCGACAGAGTTCGGTGAGCGGGATGAAGACCTTGCGGGAGTAGGTGACGAGGTTGCCGTGGCCGGTATCACGAAGCGCGGCAGCGTCCGCGAGCAGTTCGCGCAGCGGTACCGCACCAACCTGTCTCGCTGCCGCGAGATCGGGGTGGTCGCTCAGCCTGGTTGCCGCATTCACTGCTTCTTCAATCGCTCGGTAATGCCACTGGCCTTCAGCCAGGCCAGCGTCGCGCAGGCGACCCGCTGGCCGAGCAGCCAGCGGACATCATCCGGGCTGTCCACGTCCCGCGCAAATGCGGTGAGCTCCGCTGCCCGCGCTGTGACGCCGGCAGCTGCGGCGGCGGCCAGATGGCGCTGCGCGCTGGCCGGGCCGTAGAGGAAGGGGATGACGGTGGGCGGGCTCAGCAGGAGCCCATTCGTCCCGCCATCAAGCGCTGCGGGGCAGACCGTGACGCCGCCCCGGTGGCCTTCCAGCAGTTGCTGCACGTCGCCCGACGACAGGGTCGGCAGGTCAGCCGGCACCACCAGCAGCTGGCGGGCGCCGTGGCTGGCGAGGTCGGCAGCCACCCGGCTGAGGGCGGCCCGGTAGTCCTCGCCCTCCTGCTCGGCGTAGAGGCGGGTCGTTTTTGCGGCGTTGGCCGCGTCCGCCAGCGTGGCCAGCCGCAGTTCGGTGCTGAGGATTGCGATGCCGCTGATGTCCGGTGCTGACTGCAGGGCCCGCAGCACGTCCCGGGCCATTTCCTCCGCGAGACGGGCGCACTCGGGCCGCGTCAACAGGGCTTCGAGCCGAGTCTTGGCGGTCGCGAAGGGCTTGATCGGCACCAGGGCCCAGGCGGCGGGCATGACCTAGCGGGGCGCCGCGAAGCCGAGCGCGAATTCGGCGAGGTGAATGCGGTCTTCGAGCGTGGTCATCACCGTGCGGGTGGCGCCCACGGCGAGCCCGCGGTTGATCAACGCGTCGGCCTCGGCCCGGTCGGTGTCGTCGAGAATGAAGCCGTCGAGCAGATCCCGGTAGTGGTGCGCGATGGCGCGTGCCGTCACCGGCATGCCAAGTTCCCCCATGATCTTGGCCGTCGGGCCCTTCAGTGCCTTGCCACCGACGATCGGCGACACCGCGATGACCGGCGCGGTGGACGAGCGTAGCGCCGCGGCCAGCGACGGAATCGCGAGGATCGGATCGATGCTCAGCCAGGGATTCGACGGCGCAATGAAGATCGCCGCGAGGTTCGGGTCCGTGAGCAGACTGGCCAGCGCGGCGGTGGGCGGGGCCCGGGTGGCGCCCTCGTAACGGAGCGCGGTGACCCGGGGTTCCGCGCGGCGCCGCACGAAGTAGTCCTGGAAGGCGAGGGGACCTGAGTCGGAGTCGATCAGGGTGCGGACCGGTCCGTCGGACATGGGCAGCAGGTTGATGTTCACGCCGAGTTGCGTGCACAGGTGGCGCGTGACCTGGGTCAGCGTCTGTCCGGTCGCGAGCAGTCGTGTGCGCTCCAGGTGCGTGGCCAGGTCCCGGTCGCCGAGGCGGAACCAGGTCTCGGCGCCAAGAGCCTCGAGGCCCGCCATGCATACCCAAGTTTCATCGCGGCAACCCCAGCCGGTCTGCTCGTTCACGAGGCCGGCCAGCGTGTACATGAGCGTGTCGAGATCCGGCGATATCGCTAGACCCAGGTGCGTGAAATCATCGCCGGTGTTCGCGATGATCGTGAGTTGCTCCGGGCGCAGCACATGGGACAGGCCGAGTGCGAACTTGGCGCCGCCCACGCCACCGGAGAGCACGACGTAGCGGGGAAGAATTGCCGTCACCGGAAGAGATCCTCGTCCGCCGGGCGCAGGGCCGCGCGGGCTGTCTGTCCGCGATCAGTCGCTTCGGCGCCCCGGATCAGCACCAGCGGCGTACCTTCTGCCGCTTCGCCCATCAACAGCACGGCCGCAGCGGCCAGGCTGTCGGCCACGGCCACCTCGCTGACCTGGAGCTGCCGGCCGAAGAGATCGGCCTGGCCGCGCAGGTCATTCAGGGCCAGCACGCCGGCGCAGCCTATGCCTAAGCCCACGGTGCCGAGCCGCCAGGGCCGGCCGATGCTGTCGGTCACGATTAATCCAAGTCTGACCCCGAATTCCCGTTGCAAGTGGTTGCGGAGGCGGGCTGCTGACGCGTCCGGGTCCTCGGGCAGCAACAGTGCGGCATCGTCGCTCCCCTGCAGGTTGGAGCGGTCGATGCCGGCGTTGGCCAGGATCACGCCCGTGTGGTGCTCGGTGATGATCACGCCGGGCGACACGCGAAGGACAGCGCGGGACTCCCGGAGGATGAGTTCCACGACGCGGGGATCCTTGTTGGCCTGCGTCGCGATCTCCCGGGCCCGTGCGGATGGCTCGACGGTCGCCAGGCGCACGATCCGGCCCTCGGCCTTCGAGACGATTTTCTGGGCGACGGCGAGCACATCGCCGGCAGCCGGGATCGCGTCGGCGATTCGGAGCGCCGTCGCGATAAGGCCCGCAAGGTTCGCGCCCGGCTCCACGAGCGGGACGCCCGGGATGCGGATGAACTCCAGCGCCTTCAGGCTGCCCTCCACGGCGGCAGCTCAGGCGGCGTCGTCCGGAATGCCGGTGATGCGCAGGCCGGTGTGCACGCCACCGTAGCGCTTATTCATGAAGATCAGCACCGACGTCAGGGCTTCGGCGGCGGCAGCGTTTTCCAGCGGCCCGGCGTGCCAGGCCCGGAGGCCCGCGGCCCGGGCGAGCGCCACGACCACTGCCCGCGCTTCCACCTTGTTGCCCATCACCAGCACGTCGCAGTCCAGGTCCTCGTCGGTGTGCAGCGAGTCGGCTGACACGTTGTGGAAGGCGGCCACGACGGACACGTCGTCCCCGGCCAGCTGCTGGGCGATCAGGGCGGCGGAACCTTCCTTTGGCAGCTGCACCCGGGCGACCTTGGGCGGTACCAGCGGCACAGTGGTGTCCACCAGGATCTTGCCGGCGAGGGCGGGCTGTATTCCTTCGAGGGTGGCGCGCTGCTGCGCAAAGGGCACGGTGAGGATTACAACGTTGCCCGCCCGGGCCGCTTCCAGATTGCTCATGCCCTGCACGCTGGCACCCGGGAATGCCGCCTTGAGTGCCGCTGCCGCTGCTGCTGCCTTGTCGACGCTGCGCGAGCCGATGACCACGGGCAAGCCCGCTTTCGCCCACCGGCGGGCCAGTCCACCCCCCAGCGCGCCGGTGCCGCCCACGATGCTGATCACCTGGCTGGAGTTGCTGACGGGGCGGTCAATGGTCATAAAGGGCCAATGCTCATAAATAAGGGAGGCTCCACGCTGCAGGATGAAGCCCGCGGCATGGTACTGGCCACCCGGCGGAGGGACAAATCGGTGTTCGAAAATCAGTCGTGCTGATTGCTGGCCACTATGCCGCGGGCTGGTGCAGAATGCTCGCCCGCTCCCACAACCGAAGCCAAAGAACAAGCCCCTGCCCGCCCATGCGGGGCCATTCATATATATGGAGATCTTCAAGGAGTTCATGTTCGAGGCAGCCCATCGGCTGCCCCACGTGCCAACTGGCCACAAGTGCAGCCGCCTGCACGGCCACTCCTGGCGGGGTGCGCTCTACGTCCGGGGTCCGGTGGACCCGCACACCGGCTGGATCATGGACTTTGCCGAGATCAAGCAAAAGTTCGGGCCGGTCTACGACCTGCTCGATCACCACTACCTGAACGACGTGCCGGGCCTCGAGAATCCCACCAGCGAGGTGGTGGCACGCTGGATCTGGCAGCGGCTGAAGCCGTCCCTGCCGGAGCTGGCGAAGGTCATCGTGCACGAGACCTGCACCAGTGGCGCGATCTACCAGGGTGAAGACGAGTCCCCCCACCGCTAAGCCCAAGGCGGGCAGCGAGGCTGGCAGCGAGGCTGGCAGCGAGGCAGCCCCTGATTCGTCGGCCATGCGCGAGGCGCTGGCCGTAGCACGGCGTGGACTGCTGGCTGGTGAGCCGCCCATCGGTGCCTGCGTCGTGCAGGACGGCCGGGTGATCGCCAGTGCCCACACCGCCGTAATCGCCGGACCCGACCCCACCGCCCATGCCGAGATCCTCGCCCTGCGCGCGGCTTGCCAGCACGCCCGGACACCCTGGCTGTCCGGCTGTGAGCTCTACGTCACCGTGGAGCCCTGCGCCATGTGTCTCGCCGCGAGTCACTACGCGGGCATCGAACGCGTCTGGTTCGGCGTCGGGCTGGACGCGCTGCGAGCAGTCACCAACCGCGAGCTGCAGGGTGCGGTGCCAGACGGCATGGTGCTTGCGGGCGGCGTGCTCGAGGACGAATGTGCCAGCCTGCTGCGAGACTGGGTCGCGATGCGCAGGCGTCCGCGATGAAGGCCGCCGCATACGACGCGATTGCGAAGGAGTACCAGCGCACGAAGGCGTCGCCGGTGCGGACCGCCATCGAAACCTGGACCCTTGGCAAGCTGCTCGGTGACTGCCGGCAGCTGGCGATTCTTGACGCGGGCTGTGGCGATGGCTTCCACGCCCGGCGGTTGATGGCTGCCGGCGCCGCGCGCGTCGCGGGCGTGGACGTGTCGCCCGCCATGCTTGAACTGGCCCGTGAGCAGGAGCGGGGGTCGCCCCTGGGCATTCAATATGCGTGCTGCGCCGTCGAGGACCTGCCGGACCTGTTGTGTGAGGCTGGCTTCGACGTGGTGCTAGCGTCCTACCTGCTGCACTACGCACCGACCGTCGAGGTGTTGCGGCGGATGTGCCGGCGCCTCGGCAATGCGCTCGCGCCCGGCGGGCGACTCGTGGCGCTCACCGAGAACCCGGACCAGCAGCCGGCCGATTACGCGGGCTACGCACCTTACGGTTTCGACAAGCAGGCGGTGGAAGCCCGGCGCGAGGGCAGCCGTATCACTTACGCGCTGGTGTCCGGCCGGCAGATGATCCGCTTCAACACGTTCTGGTACAGCCGGGAGACCTATGCGGAGGCGCTGCAGGCCGCCGGCTTTCACCGGATTGCATGGCACCCGCTGCAGCTCGACCCGGCGGTCGCATCACCGGAGTTCTATGCGGGTTATCTGCGTAATCCGCCGGTACTGGGGCTGACGGGCGAGAAGCGGGAGAACGTTTTGCCCGCGTGAGCGGGCAGCGGTCCGGGACGCGTTCGGCGCTGGTGCCGCTGGATAGGGCAACCCTCGGATGTCAATCCGCGCTCCTTCCCATGAGACGATAAAAAGACTATATTTGGTCCTGTCCAGGCATCAGGAGCACGGCCATGCGCTTCTCATCTCAAGTCAAACCGATCAGTTACCTTAAAGCCAATGCTGCCGAGGTTCTGGCACACCTCGCCGAGCGGCGTGAGCCTTTGGTCATCACGCAGAACGGTGAAGCCAAGGCGGTCCTCCAGGATGTGGCCTCGTTCGAGGAAACCCAGGAAACGCTGGCACTGCTGAAGATCCTGGCGCTGGGCAATCAGGAGGTGGCGGCTGGCAAGGTCAAGCCTGTGGCTGACGTCGTTGCCCGTCTGCGTGCCAAGCGAGTAATCACCTGAAGGCTGGCACTCCCGCCAAGTTCGACGTCCTGCTCACCGAGGGTGCCGAACAGGACTTGGAGGCCATTCACGACTACATCGTCGAGTTTGATTGCGTTGCCAACGCCAACCACGTGTTGGATCAATTGATGGCGGTCGCGGAGAGCCTGTCGCACTATCCGGAGCGTGGGAGTCATCCGAAAGAACTGGTCGCACTGGGCATCAAAGAGTACCGCCAGACCTCATTCAAGCCTTATCGTGTGATCTACCGCGTCACTGGCAGTCAGGTCATCGTCCACCTGATCGCCGATGGTCGTCGCAATATGCAGTCGGTGCTGGCGCGCAGGTTGCTTGGTGCGTAAGCCCGGACGTGGCCGGCACCGGGACTAGCGGTGAATCCGGTGACTTGGTCAGGATTCGGAGCGTGCGGCTGATCTCCAACCCGTCGCCCGCTACGAGCGCCACTATCCGGATTTCCTTGCGGTTCTCTCTGCAGCACCTGGAGAAAACCGGGGCGGTGCTGGCGGGTGGTGCCCTGCTGCCCGAGGCGCGGGGTCCACCCCAGGGGCTTCTGGATCTGAATTGAGAAACGGCGTCCCACAGCTCCGCCGGACAGCAACCGGCTGGGCCGCGCTGCGCTCAACAAGGTGTGCAGTGCGAGGAACTGTGGGGTGGGACGAGATTCGGCGAACTCGCCCCGGTCGCTGCTCGTCCGGTCAGGTCGAGTCGGTCCCCGATGGCCTCCCGACTGACGGCCATTGCGCCAGGGCCAGGGCCTTTGTTCAGCCTATACTCCTCTTTTACTGTGTGATTGGTGGAATAAATTCGTGACTGGCACTTTGGACTACGAGGTCTACCCGTAGGCCGACGCACATGCCGGGCCGGATCCTCATACTTGGTCTCCTTCTACTGCTTTTGGGGTGTGCTTCGTGGTCCACGTCAAGGGTTCACAGCAATGCCAGCTCCGAAACGCGAATTGTTGCCGGGAGGATGGAGCAGAAACCAGAGACTGTTCTGATTACGGAAACGGGCCTGGCCAACAGAACATTTAGGGTACTGGGCGACATCGAGGTCACCGTTCATAAGACCACGATTTTTAACAAGGACCCTACGCACGATATGGTAAATGAGGCGCTCAAACAGAAAGCCGCAGAACTCGGAGCTGACGCCGTTATATTCGTTCGCTATGGCTCGGTAGGTATTTCCGGTGAAAGTTGGGGTTCGTTGGGTGGCAAGGGTCGGGCTATCAGTTTTTCCGATTGAAATTCTAGTACTTTCATTCGGGATCATAGCGGGCGCCTCTGGATGCGCAGGGGCCGCAAGCGATTTGCCGCCAGACTATAGTTCCGTTGATGCGCGGGAAAGGATACGCGTAGAAGATTTCGATCCGGCAACGGTAACTTGGTCCTGCCCCGACATTGAAGAAGAGCTTTCAGCTTTCGGCAGTGTTATTGCATCTCAGGAAGAGGCCATTGCCGGAAAGCGGACGCAGAACCAAGTGGCAACCTTCGTCGGTATGTTTTTTTTCCTGCCTGCCCTGCTGGCGACAGATAATGGCGAGCAGGCGAAGCGGAAGATGGACGACATCTATCTCGCACGGGACAAGCTCTACCTGCTTCAAGTATTCAAGAATTGTTCATCCTAACCGCGAACAAAGGCCCGTGGAATTTGCGAGCGTGCCGATGCGACGGGAATGCAGCCACCCCGACCAGCTATCGTCCCAGCCCGGCCCTCAGTTCCGGAACGATCTCCGCAAGCACCTCGTTTTAGTTCAGTTCAGGCCCATTCCGGCTCCCGAAGCCATCATATCGGGAGTCATATTGTCGAGTTCTATAACGTAATGACGGGAGCGTGCGAGCGGCCCGTCCTTTTGCGTTGGAGGTCAATAGCAATTGCGGTGGGACTTTTGCGAGGCTAAGTTGTGCATCGTCGTGCACGGTCGGAACGAGCGTCCCTTGGCATTTGGCTAAATGAACAACCCATACAGCACTAATCAACCTTCCGCCGAGACCGCGGCCGACCTCACGCTGCCGCGCCGCTTCGAGGCGCTGGTCGCCGTACGGCCCCGCGCTCCGCTGGTCGTCTACGGCGAGTGGCGGCTCAACTACCGGGATGTGAATGGCGCGGCCAACCGGCTGGCCCACCGACTGATGACCCTGGGTGTGACCCGGAACGTGCCGGTCGGCCTGTGCCTCGACAGGGGTCCGGACCTGCTGGTGGCGATCCTGGCCGTGCTGAAGGCGGGCGGCGCCTATGTGCCGCTGGATCCGCACTGGCCCGCGGACCGGTTGCGCCGTATGCGGGCGGCGGTCCGTCCCCCCGTGCTCGTCACCCGCAGCGCATTCCTCGACCAGCTTGCCGACCATGCGGGCCCGGTGGTGGACCTGGACCGGGACCAGCCGGCCATTGCCGCCGAGAGCAGCGCAAATCCCGACGTTGCAATCGATGGAGCCCAGTGGTGCTACGTGCTCTTCACATCCGGGTCCACGGGACTGCCGAAAGGTGTCCCGGTGACCCACGGCAATCTCACCGGGCTGTTTCCCCCGCTCACAGCGGCGCTCAATTTCGGGCCGGACGATGTCTGGACCTGGTTCCATTCCGCGTCCTTCGGCTTTTCCGTGTGGGAACTCTGGGGCGCGCTGTTGCA
>CAYMKJ010000037.1:0-24276 GCA_964391025.1 uncultured Chromatiaceae bacterium | reverse complement strand
TTTTCTGCATCTGGAGCATCTGGGCCCGGGCGTCATCCAGGAGCGCCTGCCGGGCATTGCCGAGACGGCGCGCATTTTCGCGGGCGTGGACGTGACGCGGGAACCGATTCCCGTGCTGCCTACCGTCCACTACAACATGGGTGGGGTGCCCACCAATGTGCAGGGTGAGGCGTTGACGCTGAAGAATGGCAACCCCGATACACCAGTACCGGGCCTGATGGCCATTGGCGAGGCAGCCTGCGTGTCCGTCCATGGGGCCAACCGGCTGGGTTCTAATTCACTCCTCGACCTCGTGGTCTTCGGCCGGTCGGCCGCGAAGCGGTGTGCCGAGGCCGTCGTGGGCGGCGCCCGCCAGAAGGCTCTCCGGGCTGACTCGGCGGACATGGCGGTAACACGCCTTGACCGGCTGCGGAACGCAAAGGGGCGGCGTGGCACCGCCGAGATCCGGCTGGAAATGCAGCGAATCATGCAAGCCCACGCCGCCGTATTCCGCACCGGCGACTCGCTGGAGAAGGGTATCGAGGCGCTGCGCAAGTGCCACGCCTCGTTCGCCGACGTCCGGGTCACAGACCGCAGCCTGATCTGGAACACCGACCTCATGGAAACCCTGGAGCTCGACAACCTGCTGGGCCAGGCCATGGTGACCATCGCTGGCGCCATCCGGCGTCACGAAAGCCGCGGTGCCCACGCCCGGGAAGATTTTCCCGCCCGGGACGATCAGCAGTGGCTGAAACACACGCTGGCCTGGCTGGATGCGGAGGGTAACGTGCGACTCGATGCCCGGCCTGTCAAGCTGCAGACTCTGACTAACGATGTGGAGACGATCGCGCCAAAGGCGCGTACCTACTGATCCCGAAGGAGCGTACGAGTTAGCCATGGCTGAATTCCGCCTGCCTGCCAAGTCTCGCGTCGCGAAGGGCAAGACCCACGCGCCGCCCGTTGCCCCGTCCGATCCCGGCAGGGTCCGGCACTTCCAGATCTACCGCTACGACCCGGACACCAGTGGCAACCCGCGCCTCGATTCCTACGCGGTGGACACCGGCCGCTGCGGGCCGATGGTTCTCGACGTGCTGATCAAGATCAAGAACGAGATAGATCCCTCGTTGACCTTCCGCCGCTCCTGCCGCGAAGGCATCTGCGGGTCCTGCGCGATGAACATCGACGGCGTGAACACGCTGGCCTGCACCCAGGCGCTCGCTGACATTCGCGGGGACGTGAAGATCTATCCGCTGCCGCACCTGCCGGTGGTCAAGGACCTGGTGCCGGACCTGACCAACTTCTATGCCCAGTACGCGTCGATCAAGCCCTGGCTGCAGACGCAGACGCCACCACCGCCGGACCGGGAGCGACTGCAGTCGAAGGAGGATCAGGAGCTGATCAACAGCCCGTCCGCCTGCATCCTCTGCGCCTGCTGTTCAACCAGCTGCCCCAGCTACTGGTGGAACAGCGATCGCTACCTGGGGCCCGCGGCGCTCCTGGCCGCTTATCGCTGGCTCGTGGATACGCGGGACGAAGCGACGGGGTCGCGCCTGGATGATCTTGAGGATCCCTTCCGGCTGTATCGCTGCCACACGATCATGAACTGCACCAATGCCTGCCCGAACGATCTGAATCCAGCCAAGGCCATCGCGGCCACCAAGCGCCTGCTCGCTGAGCGCCGCCTCTAGCGGCCACGGTGGTAGCCAGGGCCTTGGACGCCACGCGTCTAGCCCGTCTGCGCTGGGGCTGCCGGCGGGGCCTGCGGGAACTCGATGTCCTGCTGCTGCGCTATCTCGAGCGCGAGCTCCTGGCGGCGTCACCGACCGTCCAGGCCGCCTTCGAGACGCTCCTTTCCGCACAGGATCCTGAGATTCTCGACTTGCTGGCCGGTCGCCTCGTCGCGGAGGATGCGGACATCAACGATGTCATCCAGCAGCTTCTTGCTCAGTCTCGATATTGACCGGCGCGCGTGCCGGCGGGTCCCTGCGCTTATTTTCTGTGGCGTTCTGCTCGCCCTGACCGCGGTCAGTCTGAGTGGCCTGGCCTGGCAGCCGCGGGCGTTGGTAGCGGCCCTCATTCTGGCCTGTGGGCTATGGGAGCTGCTGCGCTCGTGGCCTGGCGCACCCCGGTACGTCACCCGTATTCAGGTGGCGCCCGACGGCCGGTTTCTTCTCGGCACTGGGCGGGAATCACCAACCCTGCTGCCCGCGACCCCGCTTCCCGCGACCCTGGTGCATTGGTGGGTATTGCCGGGACTGGCCATCGGTCTGGCGTTCGTTGGCAAAGAGGGGCAGCGGGGTCAGGCGATCCTGTTTCGCGACCGTTTGGCGCCGGACGTGTGGCGCCGGCTCCTCGTGCGGCTGCGACACGGTAGCGGCCACGGTCGCGGTTAGGGCCCGAGGTTTCACGTAGAATCGACCCGGGCGCTGCGCTGCACTACCGGACGCTTGTCCGAGACGTGAAGGCCGCACTCGATAGGCGGAGATGCGCGTCACGCGGGGCGAACTTTCCGGGGGTGGCCCTGTCTACCCGCCTGTAAGTTACCGGCGCCCGCGATCCGACACAGGACCTCGGGCATGGCAGGGACAGGCGGCGATCAGCTTCTCGTAGAGCGGGCTCAGCGGGGTGATCGGCGCGCCTTCGACCTGCTGGTGCTCAAATACCAGCAGAAAATCCTGAAGCTCGTCATGCGATATGTGCGCGATCCGACGGAAGCTCTCGATGTCTCCCAGGAGGCCTTCGTGAAGGCCTACCGGGCCTTGCCGGCATTCCGAGGCGAAAGTGCGTTTTACACATGGCTTTACCGGATCGCCATCAACACAGCCAAGAACTACCTGGTGGCCCTGCAGCGAAAGCCGGTCGAGTTCGATCTGGATGCCCAGGCTCCGGAATATGCCGAGCGCCATGCGCACCTTCGCGACGAGGAGACGCCGGAGGGGCTCGCCATGCAGGAGCAGCTCCGGGAGGGCGTGGAGCAGGCCATCGCCGCGTTGCCCGAGGAACTGCGGACCGCCATCATGCTGCGCGAAATCGAGGGCCTCAGCTACGAGGAGATTGCGGCCGCCATGGACTGTCCGGTCGGCACGGTCCGCTCGCGAATCTTCCGAGCCCGCGAAGCCATCGATGTGGCCATCCGCCCCCTGACTGACGGTTGATTGACTTAGAGCTGCCCAATAACTGCCCAATAACTGCTTAAGAGAGAACGATGCCCATGATCACAGCACCGGATCGCAACCCACTCATCGACGAGCAGCTGTCAGCCTGGCTGGACGACGAGCTGCCGAAGGAGGAGCTGGAACTGCTGGTTGCCCGCCTTGCGGAGTCAACGGAACTTAAGGCACGCCTCGCCCGCTACAGCCTGATCGGCAGCAGTGTCCGGAGGGGCCAGGCGGGCAACGTGTCCACTGAGCTGGCGGCACTCCGACTTGGCGGCCGCGTTCGTGCAGCGCTGGAAGAGCCGGCAGACACTGAGCGACAGCCAGCGGCCGTGCGCACGAACCGGGTTCTGCCCTACGCCATGGCGGCGGGGCTCGCGCTGGCTGCGGTCGCGTTCACTGTTGCACAGGGGCCGCTGCTGCGCCCGGCTGGGGATCCAGTCCAGGCGTCCGCTCAGCCGGTTGTGGCCGGTCCCGCTCCTGGGTCCGTTGGGCAGGCGTCGCTCTCGTCAAGACGGCTGACCAACTATCTCGTCTATCACGGGGAGTACTCGGGCCTGTTGTCCGCCAGGGTCACCGAATCCCACATCGTCAATAATCGCCCCTACGCCCTGGCCCTGCAGGCCGTGGACCGGTCACCCACCCCATGAGGGGCCCAATGACGGGGCCAGGGACGGGGCCAGGGACGGGATGTGTGCGGAGTCGGGCAGTACTCACGGTCGCCTGCGCCATCCTGGCCATGCCTGCCCTGGGCAGTGACGATCCCCAGGGCTGGCTGGAGCGGATGGGTTATGCGCTCGAGTACCTGAACTACGAAGGCACCCTGGTCCAGTTGCAGGGTGCCGATGCGGCGGTCATGCGCGTCGTACACCGCGTCGAGAATGGCGTGCCGACCGAGCGCATTACGGCCATGGACGAAGTCGGTCGCGAGATCATCCGCCGGGGCGAGGACGTCACCTGCATCCTCCCCGATCAGCAGGCCGTGCTGGTGGAGAAGAGGGGTGATGAGCGGCAGGGCACGAGTCCGCTTCGGCAGCAGTTCTCAGGCGATCTGCGTTTCGATGACCGGTACTACCGGCTGATGATTGCGAGCGGGGGCCGGCTCGTCGGCCGCGAGACGCGCGTCGTTACGGTGCGGCCCACCGACAGCCATCGCTACGGCTATCGCCTGTGGCTGGATCGCGCGACCGCCATGCCCCTGAAGGTGCAGATCGCCGGTGACGACGGCGTTGTGGTCGAGCAGTTGCTGTTCTCTGACATCAGTCTGCCCGAACGGATTCCCGCGTCCGCCCTCCAGCCATCGGTGACCCTCGACAGCTTCACCTGGCAACGTTCGCCTCCCGCGGCTCGTCCGGCGGCCAGTCCGGGGCCCGCAGGGGCAGCTGAACAGGGGGCCTGGCGCGTAGAGTCCCTGCCGCCCGGCTTCAGCCTGCGGGCCGTGCGCTCCGAGCGCACGGAGGCGACCGCCGCAGCGCTGGACCACCTGATCTACTCAGACGGGGTGGCCAGCGTGTCGGTATTCATCGAAGCCGGAGTCGCGGCCGCGGAGCAGGGCGAGGGACCGTCGCGCATGGGTGCTGCGAATGCCTACACCACCGTCCTCGGCGCCTATCTGATTACCGCCGTGGGTGAAGTCCCGGTCAGTACTGTCGAGACCATCGCCAGGTCCGTCCGGCCTGCCGCCAGCCCGGGTCGGTAGTCGGGTGCTGGAACTGTTCGTCTACAGCCGCCCCGGCTGCCACCTGTGCGAACTCATGCTGGAAGAACTGGTTCCGCTGTGCCGGGATCGGGCCACGATTCGCATCCTCGATGTCGACAGTCGCGACGACTGGCGGCAAGCCTACGGGCACCGGGTGCCGGTACTGTGCAGTGCGGACCGGGAGGTTAGCGTCGCACACCTCGACCGTGGCGCACTTCTCGCACTCTTTCCGACGTCCCACTAAGGCCCCTCGCGGGCCGCGTGATACCCTACCGCCGGTTTCCGGCCAACTGGGATTGCCCGTGGATTTCGCTCTTATTCTGGTTGTCGCGACCGGCTTGACCGGTCTGACCTGGGCCGCGTATGGCGTCTGGCTCCGTCCGCGGCATCGGGCGAATAACGTGCCGGAACCGGTCATCATCGAGTACGCCCGATCGTTCTTTCCGATTCTGCTGGCCGTGTTGGTGATCCGGTCCTTCCTCTTCGAGCCATTCCGGATCCCGTCCGCTTCGATGATGCCGACATTGCTGATTGGTGACTTTATCTTCGTGAACAAGTACGCCTATGGTCTGCGGCTGCCCGTACTCAACACGAAGGTGCTCGATCTGGGGTCACCGGAGCGCGGCGACGTGGTGGTTTTCCGTCTGCCGGCGGACCCGTCCACGAACTACATCAAGCGACTGGTGGGCCTGCCAGGGGATTCCATAACCTATCTGAACAACCAGATCTTCGTGAACCAGCAACCGGTCGCCGTGGCACCGGCGGGCCCCTACCAGAGCGGCGATCAGCCGGGATCGATCCTGGGGCGGGAGCAACTGGGGAACCACGACCACGATGTGCTGTTCATGCCCGGACGCAGCAGCCTTGAGGGGACTTTTTTCGTTCCGGAAGGCCACTACTTCATGATGGGTGACAATCGGGACAATAGCCGGGACAGCCGGTACGACGGTGTCGGGATGATTCCGGACGGCAATGTCGTCGGCAAGGCCGTGCGGGTCTGGATGAACTGGGATTTTCCGGGTCTGCCACGCTGGCGGCGAATTGGACATGCCATCGACTGACGGGGATGGGTTTTTTGGCTCTGATCAATGGAGGGGTGCACCATGCGGCAACGGCAACAGGGAATGACCGCGATCGGCTTCGTGCTGGTCGCGGCGCTGGTCGGGCTGGTCGGCTACGGCGCGATCCGGCTGATTCCGATCTACATGACGCAGATGCAGATTAGTCAGTTAATGAGTAATGTGAAGGAGGAAAGTGATGGCGACGGGGCCACCACGGCGCGCCTCCTGGCGTCGATCGGCAAACGCCTGGACGTCAATGGCATCGACTATCCCAGGCGCCAGGATTTCGTCATCTCGAAGACGGAAGAGGGGTTCCGGGTTAGCGTCAGCTACGAGGACAGCGTGCCGTACATCGCCAATCTCTCGCTGATGGCCAGCTTCGACAACTCGGTCGAGATCATTAAGTGAGCCTGTCGGCCGAGTGGGCCTCCGGCGCACTCGGCTATCGGTTTCAGGACGAAGAATTGCTGGAGCTGGCCCTGACCCACCGGAGTGTCGGCGGGGAGAACAACGAGCGCCTGGAGTTTCTCGGGGACGCTGTGCTCGGAGTGGTGATTGCGGAGGCTCTGTATGCCTCGCACCCCGGCGCCGATGAGGGCACCCTGAGCCGGCTCCGGGCCCGGCTTGTGCGGCGCGAAACTCTGGAGGAGCTGGCACGGGAATTGGCCCTTGGGGAACTGCTCCGGCTCGGTAGCGGCGAACTGCGGTCCGGCGGCCATCGGCGCGCGTCGATTCTGGCGAATGCGCTGGAGGCCGTTTTCGGTGCGGCTTTTCTGGACGGTGGCTGGGGTGCCACGCAGGCGGTCATCCTGAAGCTGCTGGGTCCGCGTCTGGCTGCTCTGGACTCCGATGAAGAACTCCGCGATCCCAAGACCCGCCTGCAGGAATTTCTGCAGGGACGGGGACACGCCTTGCCCACCTACGATGTCGAGCGGGTGAGCGGTTCCGCACACGCCCAGCACTTCGATGTGGTTTGCCGGCTGGCGACGCCAAGCGTGGAGGTTCGCGGCGAGGGCGCGAGCCGCCGGGCCGCTGAGCAACAGGCGGCAGAGCAGGCGTTGCGGGCGCTGGGTGCCGATGCTTAAGGACTTCCGCACGGGCTTCGTGGCCATCGTGGGTCGCCCGAACGTGGGCAAGTCCACACTGGTGAATGCGCTGGTGGGCCGCAAGATCAGTATCGTCACGCCGCGCCCCCAGACCACGCGCCATGCCATCGTCGGCGTCCTCACGCGGCCGAACTCACAGGTGTTGTTCGTGGACACGCCCGGCCTGCATACGCGCCAGCGCAACCTCCTGAACCGCGCGATGAACCGGGCGGTCGAGGGCGCCCTGGTGGGTGCCGAGGTGGCCCTGTTCGTCGTGGAGGCGGGCGTCTGGAAGGCTGCGGACACTTTTGTGCTGGAGCACGTCCTTGCCGCGCAGATCCCCGTGATTCTCGCGGTCAACAAGGTGGATCTGGTGCGGCCGAAGTCAGCTCTGCTGCCGTACCTGCTCGCCTGCGAGAAGCGGGCCGGGTTCCACGCGATCGTGCCCATTGCCGCCGCTGGCGCGGACAACCTCGATCGGCTGCTGGAGCAACTCACGGACCTGCTGCCCGTGGGCCCACCGCTGTACCCGCTCGATGCGGCCACCAACCGGGGCATGGCCTTCCGGGTGGCGGAGATCATCCGCGAGAAACTGCTCATCGCCCTTCGTCAGGAGGTGCCCTACGGCCTCGCCGTGGAGATCCTGGCCCTTGAGGAGAAGCCGGGTGTTGTCCTGGCCGACGCGGTGATCTGGGCCGATCGGGAGTCTCACAAGGGCATCGTCGTGGGCAAGGCCGGCGCGACCATCAGGTCGGTGGGAACGGCCGCCCGGCTCGATCTCGAGAAGATCTTCGGACTCCGCTTTTACCTCGAGACCCATGTGAAGGTGAAAACCAACTGGGCCGACAGTGCCCGGGCTCTCCAGCAGTTCGGCTTCGAAGCGAACTCATGAGCGGGACGATAGCCAGCACGGACCTGGAGGATGCCTTTATCCTGCACGTGTGGCCCTATCAGGAAACGAGCCAGATCCTGGAGGCCCTGGGCGCCCAACACGGGCGGGTTGGGCTGGTCGCCCGGGGTGCCCGCCGTCCGAGTTCGCGCTGGCGCAGTGTGCTCCAGCCGTTCCTGCCGCTGCGCCTCTCCTGGGTGGGGCGCGGGTCCCTGTACACGCTGCGTAGCGCCGAACCCGCCAGTTTCGCGCCCGCTCTCGACGGGCTGGCCCTGATGGGAGCGTTTTACCTCAACGAACTCATCCTGAACTTTGTGCGGCGGGGCGATCCCCACCCGGGTCTGTTCATTGCCTACTCCCAGGCGCTGGCAGAGTTGCGGGTTGGCGGTGATCCGGAGCCGGCTCTGCGGCGCTTCGAGTTCCAGCTGCTGGCCGAGGTGGGCTACGGCCTCAACCTGGACCAGGACGTGCTGAACGATGTCCCGCTGGACCCGGCTGCAGTCTATGAGTATCGCCTCGAGCAGGGGCCTGTGCCGGCCGCGGAGGGCGGTGCCGGGCTGACGCTCTCCGGCACCGAGCTGCTCGCCATCGGCCGCGGTGAGTTCTCCTCGCCGGCTATCCTTAAGTTGGCCAAGAAGCTCTTTCGTGCCGTGCTGGCCCACTACCTGGATGGCCGGACCCTGAAGACCCGGGAGGTACTGGCGTCCATGCGCCGCTAAGATGGCGCCCGTCATGAGCATCCGATCAGCCAACCTCCTTCTCGGCGTCAACGTCGACCACATCGCCACGCTTCGCCAGGCCCGGGGCACGCGCTATCCGGACCCGGCCCAGGCCGCCCTGCTGGCCGAGCAGGCCGGCGCGGACAGCATCACCGTGCACCTGCGCGAGGACCGGCGCCACATCCAGGATGCGGATCTCCCGATCCTGCAGTCGCTGTTGCAGACGCGGATGAACCTGGAGCTGGCGGTGGTTCCGGAAATCATTGCTATCGCCTGCCGGATCAGGCCGGCTGACTGTTGCCTGGTCCCGGAACGCCGCGCCGAGCTCACCACCGAAGGTGGTCTCGACGTGAGCCGCCACTTCGACGCCGTGGCTGACGCTTGCAGCCAGTTCAGGACCCACGGGATCCGGGCCGGTCTGTTCATCGATGCGGATGAGCGCCAGATTGAAGCGGCCGTCCGCACCGGCGCGCCGGTCATCGAGTTGCACACCGGCGGATACGCAGACGCCGCGACCGGTGAGCAGCGCGCCGCGGAGCTGTTCCGGATTGCCGGGGCAGCCCGGCTCGCGGCGGCTGCCGGGCTCGAGGTGCACGCCGGTCACGGCCTGAACTACCACAACGTTGGTCCGATTGCCGCCATTGCCGACATCGTCGAGCTGAACATCGGCCATGCGATCGTGGCGCGGGCGGTTTTCACGGGGCTGGCCACCGCCGTGGCCGACATGAAGCAGCTGATGCGCGGCGCCCGCACCCCATGATTTTCGGCGTCGGCACGGACATCCTGAAAATCGAACGGGTGGGGTCAGCCTACGAGCGCTTCGGTGAGCGCTTCGTCCAGCACCTGCTCATGCCGGAGGAGCTCCGGGATTTCCGCCAGACGAAGAACCCGGTGCGCTTCCTCAGCATGCGTTTTGCCGCGAAGGAAGCCATCGTCAAGGCGCTCGGGACCGGTTTTGCCAACGGCATGTGGCTGCGGGATGCCGGTGTCGTGCAGGATCCGCGTGGCAAGCCGGAGATCATCTTTTCCCCGCGGGGGCAGCAGGTCTGTCAGTCCTTCGGGGTTGGCGGCGGGCACATTACACTGTCCGATGAGGCCGGCCTGATTGTGGCCTTCGCCATTCTCATGCAGGCCCGATCCTCATGAATCCCCCATCTCATTGAATCATTAGGGCAGCCTGATCCATGCGTGCACTGGTCTTCGATATCGAGACGATTCCCGACGTGGACCTGGGGAGGCGCCTCTTCGGTCTGGAGGGCCTGCCCGACGAGGAAGTGGCCAAAGCCATGACCTTCCACCGGCTGCAGGAAACGGGTTCGGACTTCCTGCCGCTGCATCAGCACCGGGTGGTGGCAATCTCGGTGGTCTGGCGCTACCGGGATGGTCTCAAGGTGATGAGCCTGGGAGACCCGGACAGCACTGAGCGCGACCTGGTGGCGAAATTCTACGAGGCCATTGAGCGGCACACGCCGGACCTGATTTCGTGGAACGGTGGCGGTTTCGATCTGCCGGTGCTGCATTACCGGGCCCTGTTGCACGGCATACAGGCGCCCCGGTACTGGGAGCATGGCGACAATGAGAACACGTTTCGCTACAACAACTACCTGAGCCGTTTCCACTGGCGGCACCTGGATCTGATGGACGTGCTCTCGGCCTGGCAGGGCCGTTCCCGCGCCAGCCTCAACGACATTGCCACGCTCCTGGGCTTTCCCGGCAAGCTGGGGTTTGGCGGTGATCAGGTCTGGGACACGTGGCTGAAGGGCGACATCGGGGCGATCCGCGACTACTGCGAGACCGACGTCATGAACACCTACCTGATCTGGCTGCGTTTCCAGTTCATGCGCGGGCAGCTCGATGAGCAGGGCCTCGCCGACGAGCTGGCCCGCGTCCAGCGCTTCCTGGCGGCGACCGATGCCAGTCACTGGCGGGCCTTCGCTGCCGCCTGGGCTGCCCGGTCTGATGGGGCCCCGTCGCCGGCGGCTGGCACCTGAAACGCTCCCCGTGACCGGGCTTCCTGCCATCGAGATCGCTGAGGTCACCGCACTCACCCTGGAGGGGAGTGGCGTGCTGGTGCCGGGGGGCAAGCGCGTGCTGGTCCCCGGGGCGCTGGCGGGCGAGGAGGTCACGTTTCAGCGGCGACGTCGACGTCGCAACTACGACGAAGGGGTGCTCGTCGAGATTCGTCGCCCTTCGCCCGATCGGGTCGTGCCCGGCTGTGAGTATTTCGGCAGGTGTGGCGGCTGCTCGCTACAGCACCTCTCGCCGGATGCGCAGCTCGCGATGAAACAGGCGACGCTGCTGGAGAGCCTCGCACGCATCGCAGATCTGCAGCCGGCGGAGGTCCTGCCACCCGTCCGCGGCGCGGTCTGGGGCTATCGACGCAGGGCGCGTCTCGCCGTTCGTCACGTGGAACGCAAGGGTCGGGTGCTCGTCGGCTTTCGGGAGCACGAGAAGCCCTGGGTGGTCGACATGCTGACCTGCGCGACGGTGGAGCCCGCGATCAGCCGACTGATCGAGCCGTTGTCCGCCCTGATCGGTATGCTTTCCATCCGGGCCCGCCTGCCCCAGGTGGAGGCCACCGTGGCAGACAACGCCACGGCGCTCGTGCTGCGTGTGCTGGACACGCCGACCCCCGCCGATCGGGAGCAACTGGTGCAGTTCTCGGCGAGCCAGGAGGTGCGCATTTACCTGCAGCCCGGGAACCCGGAATCGGTCGTTGCCCTGCACCCGGAACAGCCTATGGACGAACTCCACTACCGGCTGCCGGCCTTTGATCTCACGCTGACCTTCGGCCCGACTGATTTCATCCAGGTGCACAGCGAGGTGAACCGGCAAATGGTGGACCAGGCGCTCCGCCTGCTCGCGCCGACGGCGGCCGACCGCGTCCTGGATCTGTACTGCGGCATTGGCAATTTCACGCTGCCCCTGGCCCGACGCGCCGGGGAGGTACTCGGTCTCGAAGGGGCGCCCGCCGCGATTCGTCGGAGTAGGCACAATGCCACGCTTGGTGGACTGTCCAATGCGCGCTTCGTGGAGGCCGACCTGGCCGGCGCCGGCACGGAGGGCGCCTGGACGCGCGAGCGCTTCGACCTGGTGCTGCTCGACCCGCCGCGGACGGGTGCGGTCGAACTGCTGCCCGCGCTGGGCAAGCTCGCCGCCCGGCGCATCGTGTATGTGTCCTGTCACCCGGGGACGCTGGCCCGGGATGCCGGGCTCCTGGTCCGCGAGCATGGCTACCGGCTCGTCAGCGCCGGCGTGATGGACATGTTCCCGCACACCAGTCACGTGGAATCGATGGCGCTTTTCGAGCGCCCCTGACGGCCATGGCTGCATCGACCGTGGAACTTGCGATCAGCCTGACGCGGCAGATGTTGCAGGTCCGCCGTGCAGGACACGTGGAGCAGGAGTTTCTCGTCTCCACCTCGCGCTACGGACCCGGCGAGCAGTACGGCAGCCTCTGCACGCCCCGCGGCCAGCACGTTATTCGCGCCAGGATCGGTCGTGATTTGCCTGAGGGCGCCGTGCTCCGGGCCCGACGACCCACGGGGGAGATCTTCTCGCCGGCACTGCAGCGGGCGGAGCCCGGCCGTGACTGGATCCTGAGCCGCATCCTCTGGCTTTCCGGCCTGGAGCCCGGGAGAAACCGGCTGGGTGACGTGGATTCGATGCGTCGGTATATCTACATTCATGGCACGCCGGATCAGGAGCCGATGGGTGTGCCCTTCTCCCACGGATGTATCAGAATGCGCAACGCCGAGGTGTGCTGGCTGTTCGACGCCGTCATGCCCGGCACACTGGTAAACCTGGTTCCCTGACGTACCGGACTGGCGATGACCCTTGGGCCACTGATGCTGGATGTGGAAGGCCTGGCGCTCGCGCCCGCCGAGCGGGTCCGGCTCCAGGATCCCCTCGTTGGTGCTGTCATTCTTTTCAGCCGAAATTTCCAGAACCTTGCCCAGGTCCGGGAGTTGGTGGCAGAGATCCGGAGCGTCCGTTCCCCGGCACTGCTGGTCGCCGTGGACCAGGAGGGTGGTCGGGTCCAGCGTTTCCGCGAAGGCTTCTACCGCCTGCCACCGTTGCGCTGGCTGGGGCACCAGTACGATCTCGACAACGACCAGGGGCGGCGGTTGGCACAGACCTGTGGCTGGCTCATGGCGGCCGAAGTGCTGGACACTGGTGTGGACTTCAGCTTTGCACCCGTCGTTGATCTCGACTACGGCTTGAGCGAGATCATCGGCAACCGCTCGTTCCATCGGGATCCTGAGATCGTGGCGGAGCTCGCGTCGGCCTATGTCCTCGGCATGCACAAGGCCGGCATGATCGCGGTCGCGAAGCATTTCCCCGGTCACGGCCATGTGGTCGCCGATTCCCACCTGGAACTGCCGGTGGACCCGCGAACGCTCGCGGAGCTCTATGACGACCTGCTGCCCTACGGGCGGTTGATCCGCCAGGGCGTCAACGGTGTCATGGTCGCCCACGTGCGCTATCCGCAGGTGGATGCTGACGTGGCCAGCCTGTCACCCTACTGGCTGCGCACGGCGTTGCGGGGCGAGCTTGGATTTGGCGGCGTGATTTTTTCCGATGACCTCAGCATGCAGGCCCTGGTGAGCGAAGGCGACATGGCGCAACGCACACGACGGTCGCTCGACGCCGGCGCGGACATGGCCCTGATTTGCAATGACCCCGCTGGGGCCGACGCTACTCTCGCCGCCCTGAGGGGCTACGGCGATCCCGTGGGCCAGGTTGTGAGTCAGGCTCGCCTGATCACGCTGCGCCGGCGACCGGTCGGAGACCCGGGGTTTCGCGGGTCGCTCCCCTGGCAGCAAGCCATGGCCGCGCTGGACCAGGCCCAGGCCCCACCGGGCCTGACGCTCAGCTGATGGTCCCTGCCGTACCGGGTTCCCGGCTGCTGGTGGCCCGGGGCGCCGTCGATGCGGCATTCGGGCGGCTCGCGGCAGCCACGCAGCCCCTCGTGGATCGCGAGCCCTGTGTGCTGATAGGCGTGCTCCTTGGCGGCCTCCTGCCACTTGCCCGGCTGGCCAGCCAGCTCAAGGGGGACTTCGTTCTGGACACCTGCCGGATCGGGCGCTACGGGGACGCCACCCGGGGCGGCATTCTTGAGTGGCAGGCGCAGCCCCGAGTGGAGTTGCGCGACCGGCATGTGGTCCTCGTGGACGACATCTACGACGAGGGCGTCACGCTGGAATTCCTGGTCCGTCACTGCCAGCAGGCGGGCGCCCGGCGCATCACCACGGTGGTACTGGTGCGCAAGCGGCATGGGCGCGCGCAGGCCGGACTCCAGCCGGATCTCGTGGGACTGGAGGTGGGGGACGAGTACGTCTTCGGTTGTGGCATGGACTATCAGGGGCACTGGCGGCATCTGCCAGAGATCTGGGGGCTGCCGGCAACGTGAGGGACTGACGATGCGTCTTGGGATCATTGGTGGCACGGGCACGGCGGCACTCTTTGGCGCGGGGAGGCCCGTTGAGCTGGAGCCGGGGCCCTGGGGCGCCACCTCGTCAGCGCTGCAGCGTTCTTACCTCAATCGTCACGAGGTGATCTTTCTCGCGCGCCACGGCGCGCCCGATGCGCCAGCCATCCCCCCGCACCGGGTCAACTACCGGGCAAATGTCTGGGCCTTCCGGGAACTGGGCGTGGATCACCTGCTCGGCATCAACGCGGTCGGTGGCATCGCACCGGCGGCGGCACCGGGCCGTCTGGTCATTCCTGATCAGCTCATCGACTACACCTGGGGCCGCGACCACACGTTTACCGGCGACAGCCGATTCCCGCTGCAGCACGTGGCGTTCACTACGCCATTCAGTCCGTCGCTCCGGGGCCGGCTGCTGGCGGCCGCCGAACAGTGTGGCGTGGACTGCATGCCGGCCGGGACCTACGGTGCCACTCAGGGGCCCCGGCTGGAAACTGCGGCCGAGATTGATCGCCTTGAACGGGACGGCTGTCACGTGGTGGGTATGACCGCGATGCCCGAGGCCGGTCTGGCCCGGGAACTGGATCTCTCCTACGCCATCTGCTGCGTGGTGGTGAACCAGGCTGCGGGCCGGGCGCCCGCCGGGCTGACTATTCACGCCGAGATTGCCGCGTCCCTGGACTCAGGCATGGCGGGCGTCCGGCGCCTCGTCACGGGGTTGCTCGCGACGGATTGAACAAGGTGGCAGGGCAACAGCGCCGGTCAGTGACCACCTTCACAGAACCCGTGTTTACCTGAGGCTAGGATGCACATCCGGGTGGTGCGCAGTCGCGGAGGGGTCCGCGCTGACGTATCTCATAGAAGTTGAGATATGCCTTCTAACTCATTGAAAAAGCTGAATCGTCACCTCCTGCGCCAGGCGCTGGATGCGGTCGCTGCGCCGGCCCTGATCATCGATGCTCAGCACAGTGACCGGCAGGTCGTCTACGCCAACGCTGCCGCCGGCCGGGCCCTTGGCCTGCACCCCAACGAACTCATCGGGCGCCCCGCAGACAGCCTGGCGGATGGCACCTTCGATCCAGCGTCCCCGGAGCCCTGGCAGCCACGAGCCTGTCAAGGCGGCTGCGTGGAACTCCGCGCGGCACCGCTCTATGACCAGCCCGGCAAAGCCAGCTACTGGCTGCTGACCACGGCCAGCGAGATAGCGGCGCCACGCAGCGCTGAACCCGGCACGGGTACGACCCCGCACCAGATGTCACGGACAGGCGTTTTCACCGCCACTGATGTCTGGACCCGCGGCCTGCGCGATGACCGGACGGATGCAATCACCGGCATTCCCGGACGAAACGCGTTACTGGAGGTTCTGCTGCGGGACTGGTCCGCGGCGCGCCGCGAGCAGCGGCGTCTCAGCGTCATCGTCTTCCGGATCGATGCTCTCGAGAGTTATCACGCCCTGTTCGGCCGGCATGCCACGGAGGCCTGCCTGCGCAAGGTGGCGCACGGCATTGCCAATTCCCTGCAGCGTGCCGCCGACTATTGCGCGCGCGTCGGGCACGACCGGTTTGCGGTACTGATCGGTGGCGCGGAAGAGGAGCGGGTGGCCGCATTCGCCGAACGCATTGCCCAGCGCGTTCGCGATCTGTCGATTCATCACCCCCGGTCACAGCTCGCCCGGTATCTCACGGTGTCCTGGAGCCTGGCCTCGGAAATTCCAGCCGCGCGGGCGGAGGAGCCGGGCCTGCTGGAGGATGCGGAAGCGCGTGTCAGCGGCAAGGAAGTGCGCGAGACGCGGGGTGGTGACGAGGATCTCAACGCTGACGTTGGCTGACAGCTCACTCATTCAGAAATAAAGCGGCGTGCCAGCAGTGACTGCAGAGGCCATGATCCGCATCTGTGCTGAGCAGCAGTGGCCATCACCAGCGCCGAGGAAAGCCACCTCGGCAAAAAGTTCGGGCCCGGCTATCTCGAGAATGTGCCTGTGCGAGTCCTCAAGCAAAGGCGCCCGTGTGGTCACCGGACTGGAATCAGGCCGACTTGTCTTGCGCCGATGATCCCCTGGCGGGTGTCAGCCCGATGAGGCGAAACAGCCAGCGCTTGAACCGGAGGGGGTGCTGGAGGGTGGCCCGGATCCGGACCTGTCGTCCGAGCCAGGCGTGCTCGTCGGCGGTCAGGAAGTGCGGGGCATAGCCGTTCACCAGGCGCAGAATGTTGAAGCGGACGACCAGGCAGGCCACGGGCCAGATCGGGTCGGCGGCAAACATCCGCTGGGTCGACCGCTCAAAGTCCACCAGCCCGATGCTGCCATTCTCGCCGAGCAGGATGTCCCGCTTGGGCAGCGAGTGCCGGGCCACGCCCCGCAGGAGCATCTGCTCCACCAGTGCCCGCAGGCCGAGAAGATTCTGCTCGGTCGGTGTGCCGCCGTCCGCCAGGGGCACGCCGGGCACACGGGTCATCACCAGGGTGTGTCCGTCGGTGCTCACCTCAAGAAGGGTCGGTACTCCCGGCAGGCCCTGCAGGCGCCGCAGGGCGGTGGCCTCCCGCCGGGCATGACGGGCACTGCGCCGGGTGGGCTTGAAGGTCTTCACCACCCGGTTCGGGTAGATGACGACGCGATTCTTCGCCGTTTCAAAGACGAAATCGGGGAGTTGTGGATCGCTCAATGTCACCGCTCCGGGAGCGGCTTGATGTTAGCATCATGAGAGATGTCGCCAGTCGCAGCCCCGCCCGCGCTCAACCCAATCCTGAAGATCCTGGCCTGCCCCTGGTGCCAGGCCGCCGTCCACTGGACCGATGCGGGCCTGCGTTGCGTCAGCTGCAAGGCGGAGTTTCCCGAGCGCAGCGGCGTCTTCGATCTCGCCCGGCGGGGCACTGCCGAGACCTGGGGAACCGCCAATGCGGAGCTGTCCAGCCAGGAGTACCAGGAGAACTACGCCGAACTCGATCCGGCCGTAGAGTACAACCGGGCCTACGAGGTCCGCCTGTTCAAGCGCATGAGCACCTTTCGCGAGCGGCAGCTTATCGCCCGGCTCATCGGTGCTCGCGGGCGGGTGGACACCCTGCTGGAACTGCCCTGCGGTGGCGGCCGGTTGAGCCCGTCCTTCGCGCCCTGGGCCCGGTTCCTGATCCAGGCCGACACCGGCTGGGGCCAGTTGCTCCACGCCGGCCAGCGCCCGCCGCTACCCACGCCTCGGGTCCTGCTGGCCGCCTCTGGATTTCACATCCCCATCCGCGACGGTGGGGTGGACGGGGTGGCCTGCGTGCGCCTGAGCCACCATCTGCCGACGGTGGACGAGCGGCATCGCCTGCTGCGCGAGCTGCTAAGGGTGGCGCGCAGCTACGTGCTCATGACCTTCTTCGACCACTATTCTCCGAAGAACCGCCTTCGCCAGTGGCGCGGCCGGCCGCCAAAGCTGACCATGACGTCCCGGGAGGTGGCGGGAATTGCCCGCGAGCACGGCATGCAGCTCGTGGCGGACCCGATGCTTTCGTGGCTGGGTTCCGGCCACCGCTACGCCCTGATGGTCAGGGACGCCTGAGTAGCGGGCGACCAGTCTGTAACGCTTGCCGGTCGTCACCGGCGTGACGCGACGGACCAGCCCGCTCGCGGTGAAAGACTCCCCCGAAGTTCCGTAGCGAGAGGGCCGAGCGGGCCTTCTGACAGCGGATATGTGGTGCTAAGAATCAGAACAAGTATCCTTGCAAATGAAAAACTATGTTTTTAATATGCAAGGATGATACCGCGCAACGCCATCCATAAGGTAGAAGCTGCCCTGGCCCGCCAGGCGACCGTGGCTCTCATCGGACCACGCCAGGTGGGCAAGACCACCCTGGCGCATGAGCTGGCCGAAACCAGGCCGTCCCTGTATCTCGACCTCGAATCGAAGACTGACCGGGACAAGCTCAGGGATCCGGAACTCTTTCTGAGCGGCCACGAGGACAAGCTGGTCATACTCGATGAAATCCACCGCGTACCAGAGCTGTTTCAGACGCTGCGTGGGCTGATCGACCGGGGGCGGCGCAAAGGCCTGCGCACGGGGCGTTTTCTGGTGCTCGGTTCCGCTTCCATCGACCTGCTGCGCCAATCCGGAGAGAGCCTGGCCGGCCGCATCGAGTATGTCGATCTCGGACCGCTGAACATTCTGGAAGTTGGCGACGAGAAGCAAGCCATGAACCGCCTGTGGGTGCGCGGCGGCTTTCCGGACAGCTATCTGGCGAAAAGTGCCGCCGACAGCTTTCGCCTGCGCCGCGGCTTCATTCGTACCTATCTGGAGCGGGACGTGCCGCAATTCGGGCCGCGCATTCCGGCCGAAATGCTGGAGCGGCTATGGACGATGCTGGCGCATAACCAGGGCACGCTGCTCAATGCCTCGCGCCTGGCGGGAGGGCTCTCCGTCAGCGCGCCGACGGTCACGAGCTATGTCAGCCTTCTGGTGGACCTGCTGCTGGTCCGCCGCCTGCCGCCGCAGCATGTCAATATTGGCAAGCGACTGGTGAAATCACCCAAGACCTACGTGCGTGACAGCGGCTTGTTGCACGCGCTGCTTGGCATCGAAGACAGGCACGAGTTGGCAGGGCATCCCGTCATCGGGAAGAGCTGGGAAGGATTTGTCATCGAATCCCTGCTTGCGGCAGCGCCGGAGCGGGTGCAGGCCAGTTTCTACGGCACGGCTGCCGGGGCAGAGATCGATCTGGTGCTGGAGCTGGGCGGGCGGCATGGCCTGTGGGCGATCAAGATCAAGCACGGGCTGACAACAAAACCCGGGCGGGGTTTCTACAATTCGCTGGAGGATCTGCAGCCTGCCCGGGCATTCGTGGTCTATTCAGGCGCGGACCGCTATCCCATGGGCGAAGGCATCGAAGCGATCGGCGTGCGGGAGCTGGCGGAAGAGCTGGCCAGACTGTAGGGGCCAAACCGCCTGAACCTGCAGCAGGTCTACGAACTGCGGGTGGCGGAGCGCGCGCTGGCTGATCACCAGGACGACCTGATGTGGGTTACCAGCCCGTCAGCGCTGACGCTGGCTGACGGCAGTCTCCCGGCCAGGCGCCTCGCGCTTCTCCTGATGCGCGAGCATCTCGCTGATCAGCTGCTCGACGAAGGCGAACCGCTCCTCCGGTTCCTCCAGCTCGGCTGAAAACCGGAATTTCTGCTGGCGGTCCAGGCGGTAGGTCATGGGCGCATTACGCAGCTGGGTCACGATCCAGGCGGGGCTGAGCGTCGTCCGGGGCCCGAACTCGACAAAGCCGCCGACCGCGCTCGCATCGAGCCGCCGGATGGACAGCGGTTCCGCCCGCAGGCGCAGCGCCGTCATGCGGAACAGGTAGCGGGTGGGTTCCGGCAGGGGGCCGAAGCGATCCACCAGTTCCACCTGCAATTCCCGCAGGGTCTCATTACTGCGGGCACTCGCGATCCGCTTGTAGTGCACGAGGCGCAGGTGCACGTCGTTCAGATAGTCGTCCGGCAGGAGGGCGGGGAGGTGCAGATTGATCTCGGTCACCGGTGCCATCGCGTTGTCCAGGTCGGGCTCCAGGCCTTCCTGCAGCGCCTTGACGGTCCGGGCCAGCATGTCGTTGTAGAGCTCGAAGCCAATCTCCTGGATCTGGCCGCTCTGGTCCTCGCCCAGCAGTTCGCCGGCACCCCTGATCTCCATGTCGTGGGTGGCCAGCATGAAGCCGGACCCCAGGTCCTCCAGGGCGGCGATGGCATCGAGCCGCTTGACCGCATCGGCCGTCAGTGCCTCCCGCGGCGGCGCCAGCAGGTAGGCGAACGCCTGATGGTGTGAGCGTCCGACCCGGCCGCGCAGCTGGTGCAGCTGGGCCAGGCCGAAGCGATCTGCCCGATTGATGATGATGGTATTCGCCGAGGGGATGTCCAGGCCGCTCTCGATGATCGCCGTGCAGACCAGGATGTGGAAGCGTCGGTGGTGGAAGTCGAGCATGATCTGCTCGAGGTCCCGTTCCCGCATTTGCCCGTGTGCCACTTCCATCCGCGCTTCGGGGACCAGCTTGGCGAGATCCGCGGCGACCTTCTCGATGTCCTCGATGTGGTTGTGGACGAAGTACACCTGGCCGCCACGTTTCAGCTCGCGCAGACAAGCCTCGCGCACCACCCGGGCTTCGAAGCGGGTGACGAAGGTCTTGATACTCAGCCGCGTCTCCGGGGGTGTGGCAATGAGCGACAGATCCCGCAGGCGCCCGAGTGCCATGTTAAGCGTGCGGGGAATCGGTGTGGCGGTCAGCGTGAGGACGTCGGCGTCGATACGCAGGGCCTTGAGCCGTTCCTTGTCCCGGACGCCGAAACGGTGCTCCTCGTCGACGATGATCAGGCCCAGGTTCTTGAAACGCATGTCGCCCTGGAGCAGCCGGTGCGTGCCGATGACGATATCCACGCTGCCGGCTTGTGCCCCATCCATGACCTTGCGGCTTTCCTGGGTGGAGCGGAACCGGGACAGCACCTCGACGGTGACGGGCCAGTCAGCGAAGCGGTCGGCAAAGGTCTGGTAGTGCTGCTGGGCCAGCAGTGTGGTCGGCACCAGTACGGCCACCTGTCGTCCTCCCGACACCGCCATGAACGCGGCGCGCAGCGCAACTTCGGTCTTGCCGAAGCCCACGTCGCCGCAGACGAGGCGATCCATCGGTTTGCCGCTGGTGAGATCGCTGACGACGGCCTCGATGGCCAGGGCCTGGTCCTCCGTGGGCTCGAAGGGGAAGCCCGCGGCAAAGGCCGCGTAGTCGTGTTGGGCAGCGGCTGGCCGGACGGTCTGCCGGGCCGCCCGTTTGGCATAAAGCTCGAGCAGCTCGGCTGCGACATCCCTGATGCGAGCTGCTGCCTTGCGCCGTGCCTTGTCCCACTGGTCGCCGCCCAACCGGTGCAAGGGCGCTTCCTCCGCGGAGGTCCCGGTGTACCGGGACACCATGTGCAGGGAAGCCACGGGCACGTGCAGCAGGTCGCCCCCCGCGTATTCCAGGGTCAGGAATTCCGTGGGCAGCGTATCGATCGTGATGGTGGTCAGGCCGCGGTAGCGGCCAACGCCGTGGTTCACATGGACAATGGGTGCGCCCGGGTGCAGATCGGTCAGGTCGCTGAGAATCTGTTCCGGGTCCCGGACGCGGCGTTGACGGCGCCGGCCGCGCGGCCGCTCGCCGTAGAGCTCCCGCTCCGTGATGATCGCGATGCCGGCAGCACGCAAAAGCAGGCCCTGGCTCAGCGGGGCGATGCAGACCATCGCAGGACGGGCTGAGCCCAGGAAGTCTTCCCAACCGGCGGCTTCGGCGGACGGCACGGCTTCCTGGCGCAGCAGGTCAGCGAGCATCTCCCGGCGCCCCGGCGACTCGGCCGCGAACAGAATGCGGCCGGTGAAGCTGCGAATGAAATCCCGCAGCCGATGCGTGGGCTCATCAGCGCGCGGGTCCAGTAACAGCTGCGGGAGCGGCGCAAGGCCGGCGGTGGCGGCCCGGTCCTCACTGGCCGTGGGATCCGGCGTGCCGGGATCCAATACCAGCAGCGGGGCACCGGCGATGCGCGCGACGTGTTCAGTTGGCGTACCGTTGAGTTCGTGGGGCTCCAGAGCTGGCCGCTCCGAATCTTCCCGGGAATCCTGGAACCGTTCGTTGATCTGCTGCCAGGCAGGCGCGAGCAGTCCTTCGGGATCGCCCAGTGCGATGGTGAGGCGCTCTTTGGGCAGGTAGTCCCAGAGCAGCGCGGTGTCTTCAAAGAAGAGCGGCAGGTAATTTTCCACGCCCCCCGGCATCCGGCCCTCGGACACCTCGCGATAAATGCTGGAGCGCGCTGGATTGCCTTCGAAGCGGCGGCGGTACGCCTGGCGGAACTGCTTGATAGCTTCGCCATCCACGGGCATTTCTCTCGCGGGCAGGGTTTCGAGGGACTGGAGCGCGGTGCCGGAGAGCTGGGAGTCGGGGTCGAACTGCCGCAGGGTGTCGATCTCGTCGTCGAGGAAATCCACCCGCACCGGCAGGGCCGAGCCCATGGGGTAGAAATCGAGCAGGGAACCGCGGACCGCGAAATCGCCGTGCTCGAGCACCTGGGAGACCCGCTGGTAGCCGGAGGTTTCGAGCTGGAGGCGCAGCTGTTCGGGCCGCAGTTTCTGGCCGGTCGCAAGGGCAACGCTGTAACCACCGATGTACCGGACCGGCGGCAGCCGCGGCAGTAGCGTGGACGCCGCAACGAGCAGCGTATCGATGCGGCCTGTCGCCACATCCCGCAGGACCGTCAGCCGGCGGGAGATCAGGTCCTGGTGGGGGCTGAAGGTGTCGTAGGGCAGAACCTCGGTGTCGGGAAACAGGGCGATGCGGGGGGGCCGGCTCGCGAAATAGCGCAGTTCCGACTCGAGCGCTTCGGCACGGGCGACTGTCGGCACGATGATGAGCCAGAAGGCCGTGCTTGCCGGGCGCAGGGCGGCAAGCCCCAGCGCGTGGCCGCAGGTGGCCAACCCCGCCCAGTCTCGGCGGCCGCCAGGGGCGGAGGGCAGGGGCAGGGGCAGGGGCAGCAAAGATGGGGAAAGAGGCGGGATGCCGGTCATAGGGACCCGCTCTCCGGCGGGTCCGGCATTATCCCACCGATGGCAACCTAGCGGGGGCTAGCGGCGAACCGAATGCAGGACGTGGTCGTATTCGAAATAGACGGCGAAGTTGGCGTAGTCCCAGCGGGTGATCGGTGGCTTGCCCACCGCACTGGAGCGGGTACCGGGGGCGCCGAAGCGCGCCTCGACGCTGGCCATGCTGCTGCCGCGTTTCGGCCGCTCGGCGGCTGTCGGTTGGGCAGCGTCCACGCCTTCGATCAGCAGGGTGTCCGCGCGGGCCGTCCCGCCGGTGCTGCAGACGGTGGCGACCGATGACAGTCCCAGTCCGAGGGTCAGGGTAATCACGAGGGCTCGGGTACTTGAAGCCATGCTAACCTCTCCAGGCGTGCTCGCTTGCGCCGTCGAATATAGCACTCGGTCTTCCCTCAGATAAACGACCTATCCCATGGACTTGGCTGAAAAAATGCGCTACCTGCCCGGTTCCACCGTCCGGTCTGGGTTGGCGGTTGCCGGGTGATCTGCGGCGAACCCGGCCCTGCCGGCATTCGCTTCCCCGCGGCCCTGCAGGAAGGCCGGCTGCTGCGCCGCTACCAGCGCTTCCTGGCCGACGTGCAACTTCCAGACGGCACAATCGTTACGGCCCATTGCCCCAACACCGGGGCGATGCTCGGCTGTCAGGCGCCCGACTCGCCGGTGTGGCTCAGCCGCGCAGCCCGGCCTGGCCGGCGCTGCCCCTTCACGTGGGAACTGGTCGAGGTCGAGTCCGGCACCCTGGTCGGGGTGCACACCGGCCGCACCAATCAGCTGGCGGCGGCGGCCGTGCAGGCCGGCCGGCTGCCAGAATTGTGTAGGTACACGGAGTTGCAGGCTGAGGTCCGCGTGCCCGCAGCCAGGGTCCGGTTCGACTTCGTCCTGCGAGGTCCGGGCCTGCCGGACTATTACCTGGAAGTCAAAAACGTGACGGCGGCAGTGACCGGCCGACGGGCCATTTTTCCCGACGCGGTGAGCGAACGGGCGTCGCGCCATGCCCGGGAGCTGGCAGTCCTGCGGCGGGCGGGCGCACGGGCCGGGGTTCTGTTCTGCGTCCAGCGCGCGGATGTCGACGTCGTGGCACCCGCCGACGAAGTGGATCCCGTCTACGGCCGCGCCCTGCGTGCCGCCGCTGCTGACGGCGTGGATCTCCTGGCCATCGGCGCCACCGTCACCCCGGAAGGGATCTGGATCGATCGGCGGATTCCGGTGGCACTCTGACGATGATGCGACCAGCCACCGTCTGGATTGCCCTCCGCTACCTGGGTGCGCAACGCACGAACCAGTTTGCCTCCCTCGTGGCCCTTGCTTCAGTTATCGGGGTGGCACTCGGTGTGGCGGCACTGATCGTCGTGCTCTCGGTCATGAACGGGTTTGAGAACGAGTTGCGCTCGCGCCTGGTGGCCATCACAGGTCATGCCGCGGTGCTGACCGGCAGCGGCGAACCCGCCTGGCGCGAAATTCTCGCGGACATACAGGAGTTTCCTGGCGTCGAATCAGCAGCCCCGTACATCGAACTCGAAGCCATGGTGGCGGTTGGCGGTGAGCTGGCGGGCGCCGTAATCGAAGGGGTCGATCCGGCGCGGAAGGCGCCGATAGCGGGCCTCGATGCCGTCTTGCGTGGCGGCTCTCTCGCCGAGCTGACGTCCGGTTCCTGGCGGGCACTGCTGGGTCGCGCGCTGGCCGTCCGC
>CAYMKJ010000036.1:0-12967 GCA_964391025.1 uncultured Chromatiaceae bacterium | reverse complement strand
GCCAGCCACCACGCCCAGGGCCAGCGGGTCGATGACGAAAAAAGCGCCACCGGCGTTGACCTGGATCAGGCAGACCTGCTCCCGGTACACGAACATCGAGTTGGACTCGCTGTCGAGGGCCACCCAGGGGGCGGCGGCGAGCGCGTCGGCGACTTGGGCGAGCTGATCGGGTTGGTCGATGCGGAGATGGTCGGGGAGTGGCATGGCCGGCAGTATAAGGATCCCGCAGTCAACCGTGCATAATGCTGCCGGACTTCAGGTTTTCACTCCAGGCTCAGGGCGAACGAAATGGAACAGAAGCGCTTGCACACGCTGCTCGTCGAACTCGACCGGGAGCTGAAATCGGCGGGTTCGCTGGACGTCAGGTCCCAGGAACTGGTGGAGCAGGTACTCACCGACGTCCGCCAGCTCAATGTGCCCGCTGACCCACGTGAACACCAGTCCGCCGAGGCCCGCCTGCGGGAGCTCGTGCTGCGTTTCGAATCCGACCACCCCCGGCTGTCCGGGGCCGTGGGCCAGGTTGCCGACGCCCTCGGCAAGCTTGGCATCTGACCCCGCCGCACTTCCGTAACTAGCCGCTCACGGCGGGCGTAACTAGCCGCTCACGGCGGGCACCGGTTCTTCTCCCGGCAGAAGCCAGTCGGGGGAATGGACGGCAGGAAGCGCGTCTCGAAAATGTGCGAGAGCGTGGCCACCCGCGCCTTGAGCTCGCCCAGCCGGTTGGCCGGATCAGGACCCGTCGCCGACGCCGGCAAGCTGCTCTGATACTGGGCCAACTGGGTACGGAAGGCGTTGCAGTTCTCGTTGCTGGCGCTCGCCTTGGGCTGGAAGGCCGCGTCAACGCACTTGTCGAGTTTCTGCTTGATTCCCCCCGTCAGTTTGCTTCCCGACCATTGCTGCGCGAGATTTGAGCAGGTGGTCTTGCTGAGCGGAGCAATGCCTCCGCTTGGTACGGGGTCGGCTTGGGTGCACGCGAAGTCACGCCGTATCGCCTCGAGGTCGTCACCCAGCGACTGGACCAGCCGGGCAAATAGCCCGTCGTTGTTGACGGTCACCACGCCGCCCCGGTAGGTATCCGGTGCCACCTCCAGGTTGTAAGGTCCGAACGACAGGCGCTTGTTGACAATTCTCGTCGTCCCGCAGCCGATATTGGTGATCGTGTCGATGTACCGGCCACCGACACTCTTGTAGGTCTCGGACACCGAGGTGGACACGTCCAATTCCCGCAGCCTGCCCGGTACGGGCACGCAACCCAGCTCCTGGCCCGCCAGCTTGGCGACATCGAACTCGGCCTCGAAGGTGTCGAGGAACACGATGCCCACCGCCGTCTTGAAGAAGAACCCCTGGAACCGGTACTGGTTGATCGACTGGCCACGGTACTGATTGGAGATGTACAGCGGTGGCAGGCCATTCGGGGCGATCCCGCTGGCATCGAACTCGCCGGTCACGTCCTCGGGCAGCAATGGGGTGACGTTCAGCAGCTCGGCGGCCGGCTTGAGCTTGTTTGCCGTGTCGAGCGGCAGGATCCAGCCCGCGTTGATCAGGTCCTGGCGGGCCGCATCGTCACTGGCGGCATTGCTGCCCATCAGCAGGGTGCGGCAGACCTGGGGCACGTAGCGGCAGTCGGGCAGGTTCTTGACCTGGAAGATCTTGGTGCCGGATGGCCCCGGGGCCAGCCTGACGTTGTCGAAGGAGGCGGTCACGTTGCCGTTCGCGTCCTTCAGCCACGCGCAGTTTTCGGTGCAGTCCGCGAGGTCGATGGTGATGCCCGGTGCCACCGTCAGCCCGTCGGGCTGGGTGGGCAGGGTCGACAGGGCGAGGTCGTCCACACCGCTGTTGATCTTGACCGGCTGCAGCGCGGTGAACGTGGAGCTATTCGGCTGGAGGGCCAGCACCGCGCCAAGGCCGCGGCTGGACACGTAAGCCCTGCCCGTCTTGAAGCTCGTCCGCAGGCCGTAATTGGCCGTGTCGATCAGGCCAATGGCGAAATCCGAGTTATCGGTGCCGGTACCAGCGAAGGGCGCACTACCCGCCAGCGGCGCAAAGCGCAGCGACGCCACGGGCGACGGAAACGGGTTCGTGATCAGGAAGCAGCCCGGGCCGGTGCTCGTCGTCGCGCCGCACTTGGTGACGGTGCCCGGACCGGACCAGTCCGCCGCGGCGTCATCCGCGTTGTTGCGCAGGGAGAGCGTGTAGGTGCCCTGGTCGGTAATCACCTGGGCCACCTCGGCCTTGTCGTTGAACTCGGGGCCGTTGTAGAGGAACAGCACCTGGATGGCGGCGACGGATTGCGGTGCCGGGAAAGTCACGAGGATGCTCTGGCCGATATCGATTTCATTGCCCGACGCACCGCCGGCAACGCCGAGACCGCTGGCACCATTGGCGGACTTGAGGATGAAACCGGTCCCGCCATTGGCAGTCAACGTGGCGCCGGAGACCGTGCAACTGGTCTGCAAGGCGGGCGTGAGGCACGGGCCCCAGGTCGTCGCGTCGATCGTGATGGGGGCCGCGGCGGGATTGCGGGCCTGCTCCCATGCGGCCATGTCAAAGACCTGGCTGACGGTGGCGGGGCTGGCTGTCGGCTTCGACAGGATCTTGCCCTTGTTGGTCGTGGCGACGAGGAAGTTGGAGACGGGGTCAACCGGGTTCGCAGCCGGAACCTGCAGCAATGCCGTGCTGAGCAGCCGGGTGCCGCTGGCCAGGCTCCAGCTGCCAAAACTGGTCGGGGGAGCGCCTGGGACATTCAGGTTGAAGAAGGACACGGCGTTGCCGTTCTGGATCGCCAGGATGCCGGTCCCCAGGCTGTCGAAGGCCGCGCCCACCTCGCCGTCGATGGCGTCCAGGTCGGCAAGCACCCCGTTGCCGGTCGCGAATTCCCGGGCGCACAGGGTGGCGTTCGAGGTCAGGACAGTCCAGTCACCATTGCCGGGACAGCCGGCGAGCGACGCCTTCGCGACCACCTTGACCAGGCTGTAGGCGGCGTTGGCCTTGATGCCGGAGACCCACACGGCCCCGGACAAGTCGAACGTAAGCCCCGAGCACGGACGGGTGCCGGCCAGGCCAAGGCTTAAGTCGTCGCAACGCAGGAGATCGACGAACTCCAGGGGTTTTTGCGGGTCCTTCCACCGGCGCACGACCTGCTGCCCCAGGCCGTTCGTCTCGAGGCAATACAGACCCTGGGCCCCGAGCTTGCAGGCGGCAAGGTTGCTGCCATCAATGCCGCGGTCGGCATAGTCGGCGGGGGCGTTGGGATCGTCGAAGGCCATGTCCAGCACGACCTGGGAATTGAAAGCATCGACCTGGTCCAGCGTCTGGCTGGGTTGCCCGCCCGCCTGGCCGAGGACAGTGGTGGTGCTAAAGAAGCCGAAGGCGGCGATCGAGGCAAAAAAGGGAATTCGGTTTCTTGATGCCACGGTTTACTTCCTCTGGTTCTTATCTGGTTGGCCCCGCTCACGGTCCGCCTGATGCGGTGCCACGCGAGCCGGGTGCGATAACAGCAAGCCTACCAGACTGCAAGGACCGGCATCCCAAAAGTGAAACAACTCACATGTGATTTATTGTCAAATCGGATGCGGCGGGTTCCCGTGTCTCTAGTTTCTGTATTTGCTGGCCTCGCCCGGCTTGCCCCAGGCGGTGTAGAGCTCCGCCAGGCGGATCCGCCCGCGCTGGGGGAGATCGGGTATGGGTGCACCGGACAATGCCCCGAGGCTGCCGACCAGCAGGGGCTCCGCATTCCGGTAGTCCTTGAGCCCCACGAGCGCCGCGCCCTCGGCATTCTTCGCCATCGCGACCTGCCAGTGATCCGCCGGAAGACTGAGAGCGAGAATCCGCTGCGACTCCGTGGCCGCCTGCCGGGCCTGCTCAAAGTGCCGCGTGGCCAGCAACAGGTTGGCCTTGACGGTCAGCGAACTGGCCACCTGCAGATCGCTGTCGCCAAAAACCTTGCGGCGAATCGCGAGACTCTCTTCCACCAGCCGTCCCGCTTCGTCATATTCCCGGGCCCCGATCAGCCAGTACGCCAGATTCGCCGCCGCGGACGCTACGTCAGGGTGACCGGCGCCGAGCTCACGCCGGCTCATCTCCAGAGAATCCCGCAGAAGTGCAATTGCCCCCGGACGGTCGCCTTTCGCATAGAGGACAAAGGCCAGGTTGCTCATCCCGAGCGCGATCTCCGGATGGCTGTCCCCGAGCAGCTTGCGATTCATGGCCAGTGATTCCCGGTAGGCCTTCTCGGCACCCGGGTAGTCGCCGCGCAGTTCCAGCGCGTAAGCAAGGTTGATCAGGCCAGCCGCTAACTCGGGGTGTGCATCACCCAGCATTTTGCGCTTCATCCCGAGCGCGTCCCGATACAGCGCTTCAGCCTGGCTCGGCTCGTTCAGGCTCGTCAGCACCCACGCCAGGTTATTCAGGGCTTCCGCCAGATCCGGATGCACCGTGCCATGCAGCTTGCGTTGCAGGACTAGCGCCTGACGCAGATAGACCTCCGCCTGCTTGAAGTCGCCCCGGTCCCCGTAGTTGGCGCCCAGGTCCCCAATGCTCTCGGCCACGTCGGGGTGAACCTCCCCGTAGGCGGCCTTCCGGATCCGCAACGCCTCCTGGATCAGCGGCTCGCCCCTGGCGTATTGGCCGGTATAGGTCATCACGTCGGCCAGCGCACTGAGGGTTGCTGCGACGTCAGGGTGGGCATCACCGAGCAGTTTGCGCCGGATCGCCAGCGCGTCCTGCAGGTCCCGCTCCGCCTCCGCGTAATCGGCGTTCAGGGTCAGCACCTTGCCCAGATTGTGGAGGCTCTCCGCGACTGCAGCGTCCTGTTCGCCCGACAGCGACTTGCGCTTGTCCAGCGCCTCCCGTGCCAGCGGAATGGCGGAGCGATAGAGACCGAGACTCCGGTAGACAGTGCCCATCGTGTCCATCAGCGTCGCCTGGATGCCCGGCTGGTCGACCAGTTCCTCTTTTATGCGCGCCGCACCCTTGTCGAGAATCTCCCGCGCCGTGATCTTGTTGCCCAGTGCCTCGCCGGGATCCGACACCTTGAAGAGGTCGACCATGAAGCGGGTGGTCTGCCGGGCGGTCTCGGCTTCCGCTTCCGCGCGGACCCGCTGCCGATCAGCCTCATTGCGGGCAATCCAGGCGAGGGTTGCCAGTCCCGTCGTGAACGCCATGCCAACGATGGACGCGGACACCAGTGCGAGCAGGCGCCTCTGGCGCCGTTGAACTTCACGCTGCTTCAGTTCATCGAGACCGATCCCCAGCATCCCGGCGATCAGCTTCAGCCGGACATCCTGCTTGCTGTCCTTGTCGGGCCGGGCGTCGGCGGCGATCGGTTCGCTGCGGGTCGTGGTGAGGTTGCCGTCCTCCCCCATCGTGTAGGTCAGGGCGTTGGGAAAGCACTCCTGGTCGGCAGTCGCCTCGGCCGCGGAGGCGCCCGGCTCCCCGTCAACAATCAGGCAGAAGATGCGGTGTTCGCGGCCAAGGCGCTTGAAGGCCAGTATTTCCTCGTTCACCCAGCGTGATTTCGCAGCCGCCGGCGAACAGATGACAATCTGGAACGCGGACTGCTCGAGTGCCAGCGTCAGCGTCGCGCCGAGATTGGTCGAGGTCGCCAGCTCGTCCCGGTCGCGAAACACGGGCGCAATTCGCTCGGGAATGGGACCAAAAGGGGTCTGCTTCCCGACGATGTGCTTCGGCACCCGGTAACTCTCAAGACTCCGGTGCAGCCATTTAGCCCACTTCTCGTTGCTGTGGCTGTAGCTGATGAAGGCCCGGTACTTGAACTCAGGATCCATCGGACCCGCTCCCGATCAATCTCGTCGCAGAGGCGGCGACGATTGAAATTCCCCGCAGAGGATAGCACCGCAGGTGCCGGGAGGCGGCAGCTAGCCGGGCCGTTCAAGGCACACAGCCGTCACCTTGTACTCGGGCGCCCGCGTGATGCGGTCGCCCTGGCTGCTCGTCAGCTGATTCACCATCGATGCAGGATCCTGGAATGTGGCGAACAGCTCTCCCGGCCGGACGGTGTTCGTGACCCGCGCAGGCAGGGACGCCTTGCCATAGCGGCTGCGCACAGTCACCGCATCGCCGGACGCGATGCCTGCGGCTGCGGCGTCCAGCGGATTGATATCCAGGAGGTCGGTGGGCCGCAAGTCCCGAGTGCGTCCCCGGCCCGTCATCGTGCCAGCGTTGAACTGGTACAGGCTGCGCCCGGTAGTCAGCAGCAATGGAAATGCGCCATCCACCGTCTCCGATGTGGGGACATAGTCGATGCAGGCCAGACTTGCGCGTGGCCCGTGGCCGAAGACCTCGGCATACAGGAACGCCGTGCCCGGGGCTGACTCGTCGGCGCAGGGCCACTGCACGCCGGAATCTTCCAGGCGTGCGGCCGTCGCGCCCGCCCCCGCCGGCCAGGCGGCCCGCACTTCGTCCCAGATATCAGCAGCGCTGGCCCAGGCGAATTCCGACTGGTGGCCCATGGCCCGTGCGACGGCGCGCAGGATCTGCCAGTCCGGTTGTGCCCCGCCGGGGGGCGGAACGGCCTGCCGCACCCGCTGGATCCGCCGCTCGGAATTCATGAACGTTCCGTCCTGCTCGAAGACGCTCGCGGCCGGCAGGAACACGGTGGCGAATTCCCGCGCCGTCTCGTTGATGAAGAGGTCCTGCACAATGACCGTATCGAGCCGGGCCAGGGCTGCACGGGTCTCGCTGCGGTTGGGCAGCGTCGGCAACACGTCATAACCGACGATCCACAGGCACTTCAGTTCGCCCCGGGCCGCCGCCTCGATCATCTCCGGGAGGTTGCGCCCGGGCTCCGTGGGAATCGTGGTATTCCACAGGGCTGCAAAGCGGGCGCGATTCGGCTCGATGGCCGCGCCACCGGTGAGCAGGCCCGGATCGCAGCCCATGTGCGCCGCCCCCTGGACATTGTTCTGCCCACGCAGCGGGTTTACTCCAGCACCGGGCTTGCCGATATTCCCCGTGAGCAGCGCGAGGTTGATAAGACACATCACACCCTCAGTCCCCTGCACGTGCTCGGTCACGCCAAGCCCGTGAAAGCACATGGCCGGCGAGGTTTGCGCATAGATCCTGGCGGCCTGACGGATGTCTTCGGCAGGCACGTTACAGATCCCGGCGGCCCGCTCAGGCGTCCAGCTGCTGACCAGTGCCGCGAACTCAATCAGGCCCTCCACCCGTGCGCTGACGAACGCCTCGTCGGTCAGCGCCTCCTGCAGAATCACGTGGGCCAGGGCGTTCAGGAGGGGAATGTTGGTGCCGGCCCGCGGCTGCAGGTGCACCGTGGCCCGCCGGGCGAGCTCCGTGGCCCTGGGGTCGATGACGATCAGCGGCTTTCCCGTGCGCACCTGCTGGAGGAATCGCGCACCGACGACCGGGTGATTCTCGGTCGGGTTGCAGCCCACCAGCAGGAACGCGCCGGCCTGCTCGATGTCGGCGAAGGAGTTGGTCGCGGCCCCGAAGCCCAGCATGCGTTTCAGTGCCGCCGCGCTGGGCGTGTGACACACGCGGGCACAGCAGTCGACGTTGTTGGTCCCGAGCACAGTGCGCGCGAACTTCTGGATGACGTAGTTGTCCTCGTTGGTGGCCCGCGCGGAACCGAGGACGCCGATGGCCTGGGGTCCATGACGATCCAGCACGCGAGCCAGGCTGGTTGCTACGGACTCTATCGCAGCTGGCCAGCTGGCCGATTGCCACTCGCCGTTCCGGCGCAGCAGAGGTTGTGTGGCCCGATCCGGTGCGTTGTTGAACTCGAAGGCATACCGCCCCTTGATGCAGAGGTGGCCCTTGTTGACCGGCGAATCAACCACCGGGGTCACCTGCACCACCTGCCCAGCGCGAGTGCCCACGTTGAGCTCGCATCCCACCGCACAATAGCCACAGACACTCTTCGTCCAGGCGGCCGCCGGACCCAGCGCCAGTCGCGACTTGTCCACCAGTGCGCCCGTCGGGCAGGTGTCCACACAGGCCCCGCAGCCGGTGCAGGAGCTCTCCCGAAGATTGGTCATGGAGTCCGGCACGATCCGGCCATCCTCGGCGCGGCCCACTGCGTGCCAAACTGACAATCCCTGGACCTCATCGCAGATCCGCACGCACCGGTTGCACTGGATGCACTGGGACATGTCCACATGAATGTAAGGATGGGAGTCGTCCACACCCGGCGAGGTTGTCACTACGGGATTCGTCCCGGTGGCGATGCCGTAGTGATCGAGTGCCCGGTGGAACTCCTTTTCGGGAAGCTGCGCCCGGGAATCGGGAGCACAGTGCCCGGCGAGGAGCTCCAGCGTCGTGCGGCGAAACGCCTCGAGCTCGGTTGAGTGGGTGGTAATCACCATGCCATCCGTGACCGGCGTGGCGCAGGCCACCACGGGGCGGGTTGAACCCTCGACAGTGACGGCACAGAGCCGGCACATGCCGGTGGGCCGCAGGCGCGGATCGTGGCACAGCGCGGGCACCTCCAGGCCCATGTCGCCAACTACGGCCAGGATGCTGGCGCCCGGAGCAACCTGGCACTCGATGCCGTTAATGACTGCGCGAAGCGTGGGCATATTCTTCCAGTTTCCAACGATCAGTATCGCCCGTCTACCGGGCAATACGTACATCTACGGTGATTGCCGGTGGTGCCTGTCGGACGCCTCGCGGGTGAGGTAATCTCCCGGGGTAACGGCCATGCGCAATCAACCCATCGAGCGAATCATGACGACGCCGGCCGTGGTTATCGGGCCGGAGGCCAGGCTGGATGAGGCCTGCGAGCTGATGGGGCGGGAGCATCTGCATCATCTGCCGGTGGTCGAAGACGGCCGGCTCGTTGGCATCGTCAGCGCCACGGATCTCATAGCCCGCTCCGGGGGCGATGCGCCGGACGTGGGCCGCATCCGGATCGCAGCGGTCATGCATCGTGACCCGATCTCGCTGAGCCGGATGGCAACCCTGGATGACGCCGCCGTCCTGCTGGCAGGGGGCAGATATCACTCGCTGCCAGTCACCGACGCGGACGGCACCGTGGTCGGCGTGGTGACTTCCACCGACCTGATTGTCGTGCTCCTGCACCAGTTGCCCGCGTCTGACAAGGCCGGGGCAGGTGAACATCACGCAACCGTCGCGGCGCTGGACGAGTTCGCCACCGATCCGGCGGCGCTGGAGGCGTGCATCAACGAAGCGGAGCGGCGACTGCGCTCAGGGGGAGACGCCGACCGGCTGGCGCATGCCCTCGTCTACATGGCCGGCAAGTCCCGTGATCTCGAGAACGTGCGCCGGACGGCCGACGTCTACCTCCGCTCGGGCCATGGCGAGCATGAACACACTGCGCTGGTTCGGGCCCTCGAAAAGGCCCGTGAGCACCTCGGCCCCAGCCTGACAACGGGCCGCCTCTAGGTAGGTGCCGGGTTCTAAGTTGTTAAGGTTTCCCGCTTGCTGGCGACTCCGGCGTCAGCCGAGCGGTGGCTCCTTCGCCGCCACACCCTTCTCGTAGCGGGTGTAGACAAGCACGGGGATTTTCAGCGTCCCGAGGTGCTGCTCCAGCAGGGGACGCACCACCGACCAATCCAGTCCACCGACGCCGGTGGCCAGACGCGGCAACGCCAGGCTCTTGACCTTCTCGGCCTCCACCAGGCTGTGCAACTCCCGCAGAGCGTGACCCACATGCTGCGCCGTTGCGCGCCCCGGGTGACCGCCCGCTGACTTCGGCGGCTCCTGGGTAAAGAGGTTCGCGATCCGCCGGCCGTCGGCGCCCATCCAGGTCCACAGGCCACCAGTGCTGGCATGCTGCGTTTTGCAGTAATGCCGAAAGTCCTGGTACAGCGCCGGCCACTGCTCCCGCAGGCTGAGGGCCAGCCCCTGGCCAAAGTTGTCGTTCGGGCTTACGCCGTGGGCGATCATCGCCGCCCGACTCAGAAGAATGTCACCCGCCACTTCATGCAGCACTGGCCTGCTCCGCGTCACAAACTGGAATTTCAATTAAAGCACGCCCCTGGAGCGGTCCGGCATCGTGGGAAGTACTCAGGTGCCGGGTTCTAAGTTGTTAAGTTTTCGTCAACGACCTTGCCAAGAGTGAGCACGCCTGGATGCCTGCGCCGCAACCCGGAGATTGCCAACGAGATCGCCGCCGTGGAGCGGCCAAAGCGGCGGGCGACGTCGCTCAGCGTGGCGATTCCCGCCACCTTGGCGTGCCAGGCAATGATGGCCCGCACCCGGGCGACGCGCCGGGCTCGGGAGGGCGAGCACAAGATCTCCATCGTGAGTCCATGTTGCGCCGCTATCCGCGCCACCAAATCGTCCAGAGCCGCCAATCCTGGTGATACGGCAGCCCTTGGCAGGGGAATGATGTTGGCCGACAGGTCGGCCAGCGATTCAGTCGCCGTCGACCCGATGGCAGCCGGTCGGCTGTCCGGTTCCGTCTGCATAAAGTCCCGATAAGCTTGCCGTGCACGACCACGTTCGTCACTGAACGTGCCCAGAATCCGGTCGGTGGCGAGCCAGGGCTGCTCGCGGAGCCCCAGGTATTGCCGGTGACTGCTCCAGGGATAGTCCTCCGCAGCTGCCACGATGCCAGCCCGAACCGGGTTCCAGTGGATATAGCGCATGAGCGTGAGCAGGTAAGGGTCCGTCTGCACCGGGATGGCCAGATACCGGCGCTCGAACAGGTGCCCGGTCGTGGCAAGTTGGCGCTGAAACCAGCGTGCATAGCGGCTGGCCATGCGGTGAACGACCTGGCCCAAAGGGACTGTCTGAACCTGCACCAGCATATGGACGTGGTTGGTCATCCAGCAGTAGGCGTGCAGGGTCGCTCCGTGATCCAGCAGCGCCTCGGCGACGATACCCTCCCAGCGGTCCCGGTCACTGGGCTGTTCGAAAATAGCCTGGCGGTGATTACCCCGGAGGATGACATGGTAGTGGCCGCCGGGCACATGCACCCGCCGCGCGCGAGGCATGGCTGATCTCGACGACGATTCGGAAACCGGATTTTGACCGGTGCTTCAGCCATTCAGAAGCTGAGTTTCCGGGCAGAACAGGCCGAAACTAACTTAACAACTTAGAACCCGGCACCTGGGTGGCCAGGAAACCCTTCAGACTTCCCATGCGCTCGATCCAGGCGGCGACATTGGGGCAGGCGGAGTAATCGAGCTGTCGGCCCATCTTGGTGATCAGGTAAGCGACGATCGCAAAGTCGGCAACAGTCAGATTGCCGAGGATGTAGTCCTTGCCACTCAATTGCTGCTCGAGGATCTGCAGCAGGGGGGTCACCGTGCTCACGTCTTTCTCATCAGCAACTTTCATCGCGCCCATGGCGGGCATCAGGTGGCAACTCTGCCAGTGCAGCCAGCGGTCCACGTCGGCCCGGCCTTGGGCGTCGGTGGGAAGCGCCCGGGTCTCGGGGAATTTCGTTGCCAGGTAAGTCAGGATCGCGTTGGATTCCCACAGGTGGAAGTCGCCATCGACCAGCGCCGGGACCTTGCCCATGGGGTTGATGGCCCGATATGCGGGACTCTGGGTCTCCTTGTCCTTGAAGCTGACATGGTGGATCTCCACATCGAGGTCGAAGTGCCTGACAAAGGCCTCAACCTTGCGATTGTTCGGCGTGATCGTGAAGGTGTACAAACGCATGGGGGGATTCATTCCTTGGTTGGTAGCTGGAGCCGTGGCCCGCGAAGAATCCTGATAATAACGCCATGGCCCGCGCCCCGGTCAGCCTGCGGCATTCCCGTATACCCTCCCGCGAGCGGACGAACGAGCATCCAGCATGGGTAAAGGAGCGTGACATGACCGAATTCCGCGTACTCGTCGCCGACAAGGCGAGAGCGCAGCTCTATGCGCTGGCCAGCCGCCGGAGCGCCCTGAAGTCACTGCAGTGCTTCGTCAATCCGGCGGGTCAGCTGCCAGAGCGGGCGCTCGGCACCAGCCGGCCCGGGCGGGTGGTGAGCGGGACCAGCGGGGTTCGCCACGCCTACCAGCCGAAACACGGACTCAAGGAACATGCGGAGGAGGTGTTCGTCCGACGGGTCGCCTCCGCACTGACGAAAGATGCCAGGGCGAGCGGTGGGGCGCCCATTGTGCTGGTGGCGGCGCCACGGTTGCTTGGCATCTATCGACAACGCTTCCCCGCCGCCCTGCGCGACCGGGTCGTCCTGGAGGTCAAGCGCGATCTGGCCAAGCTGTCCCTTACCGAACTGGGCAGCCGTGTGAGGGAGGCCATTGCGGCACTGCCCGCGTCAGTTACCGCACGTTTTCGCACGCCTCGGGTCCGCCCAAGAGCGGGCTAGTTTCAGGCACCCCCGCCCTCCTCCACCTTCGTCCAGGAGCTGTCCGGGTCGAAGTCCTGAATAGCTTCCACGGCAGTGGCGGTGTCGTCGCCCAGATCTTTCTGGAAGACCACGCCATCCTGATTGACGATGAAGGTCTGCACGCCGCTGGCGCCGTAGTCGGCAGGCCAGGCGACCAGCGCGAAGCCGTCGACGAGCAGACCGTCCTTGAAGTAGTTCATGGCACCGCCACTGGCGGCAGCGCCCTGGCCGTACAACAGCCGGTAGTAGTAGCCGTGGTAGGGCAAGCGCTCACCGTCGACTCCCCTGCGATAGCCCTCCTCGGCAGCGTTCGCGATGAAGGGCCCCACCGGGCTCGGCGGCTCGCCTTCGACCGTGGGCCAGTAGAGCCCGTTCTGCATCCCTGAGTCGCTGATCAACTTCTGCGCATAGACACCGGTTGGATTGCCGTCGTGGGCGACAGCGGCGTAGTCCTCCTGCGCCGCGACGGCGCCGCGGACTGTGGCGATGGCGCCGAGTTCATTGGCACCCACCCGCCGGTAAATGATCTCGTCCGCGCCGTCGGCGCCGTCCAGGTACCAGCGGCCATCCCGCTTGACGACTGGCACGGGCAGGGGCCACTCCTTCTCACCGACCTGGAGCACGCGCTTGCTGTCGCCGTCGGCAACGAGCTCATGCTTTTCCCGGTAGGACGCGACGAA
>CAYMKJ010000035.1:0-6498 GCA_964391025.1 uncultured Chromatiaceae bacterium | reverse complement strand
GCGTGAAGCCGGGAATGAAGTACTTCATGATGGATTCGACTTTGGCGTCCCTGGCCCGCAACTCACTCCAGACCCCGGCACTGGGGGCGGGGTTGACGCGCATTACTGACTGAAAGCCATGTTCTGTTGCGGTGACGCGGTGCTCCGGTGCCTGGATCGGGTTTTCGTTCCCCTGAAACAATATGCCGTGGACGATGGGCAGGTGCACGTAGTCCAGGTTGGTGAACTTGCAGGTGTGGTAATCAGCGTTCCAGATTTCCGCGTTGCTGGTGTAGCGGAACTTGTCGTTGTCCCACTCGGGCATGTCGAAGATCGGCGACGCGGCATCCGGGTCGTCGCCGAGACACACCCAGATCAACCCATACTTCTCGACGGTGGCATAGGCATCGGTGCGAATGCCCGGCGCCACCACCTGCGCGTCGTGATCGCGGCGGGACGGGATCAGGGTGCAAGTGCCGTGGCCGTTGAAACGGTAGCCGTGAAACGGGCAGGCGAGCGTGCCGTCCTTGTATAAGACTCCTTCAGCAAGGCTCGAGCCTCGATGCGGGCAAACATTACTGATACACCGGGCCGTGCCATCCATGTCGCGGAACAGCACGAGGTCGGCGCCCAGCATGGTGACCTTTATGGGCGCGTTGCTGAGGTCCTTGCTAAATCCCGCCACGTACCAGACGTTGGTGTACACGCGTGTCTCCCCTGGTTCTCTTTTCCCACCATTCTACGTTGTTCATGCCCGGCTGAAGCGCAGTCGTCCTGCCCCGTGCGGGCAGGTCGCCCGGGCGGAATCAACCGGTATGACCCGACGCACGTTATGCTCCGTCAGGCGGACTACATCGAAGCGTGAGGGCAGCCACTATGCGACTGAAGTTCTCCCATCTGATCCTGGCACTGGGCGCCCTGCTGTGTCTGCATGGCTGCACCACCACGGGACCCCCGCCCCTGGCAGGCCTGCAACGTCCGGTAGACCTGCAACGATTCATGGGCGACTGGTACGTGATCGCATTCATCCCGATCGATCTTCCCTTCATTTCGGAGGCGGGCGCTCACAACGGGGTGGAGTCCTACCGGCTGGCTGACGATGGGACTATCGAGACGACGTACACGTTTCGAGACGGCGGGTTTGATGGGCCTGAAAAGCGCATGACACCGAGGGCCCGCGTTGCCAATCCGCCGCTGAATTCCGCGTGGAAGATGAAGTTCTTCTGGTTCCTGCCAGCCGGGGATTACCTGGTGATTTACCTTGACGAAAACTACACGCGCACCATCATTGCCGTCCCTGACCGGCGCTGGGTCTGGCTAATGGCGCGGACGCCTCAGCTTCCTGACACCGACTACGGCGAACTGGTGGCCGCCGCGCGGGAGGCGGGGTTCGATCCCGCGCAGCTCAGGCGGGTGCCGCAGCGCTGGTAAATTGCGCAGCCGCTAACTTGCTGGCACTCAATTACAGGGTCAATCCGGCACCTGGCCAACCTCAATCAGCACTTCATTACGCCGGAGAAACGGCAGGGAAAACGGCGCGTTATATCGGGCCAGCCACGGCTCTCCTGTAGACTGGATACCTGCAGCCGACAGTGCCCCCAATAGCTCCTGGCGATGTTGCAGGTAATTGCTCTCCGTCCAGCGGCCCGAGTAACGCAGCACGGCCACGAGGCGTGCAGGCACCGCTATAAGCTGCACCCGCGGATCGCTGGGCCTGGGTGCCGTTTCAAGGGTGTACTGCGTGGGCAGCATGAAGGCAATGCGCCAGCCAGCGCCGGCTCCCTGCTGCTGGACCGGGACCGTCATGGCGATCTTTTCCGCCTCGGCGGCCTGAGATACCGGAGCGGTCATCGTGATACGCGACTGGCTGGTATTGCCGCCGGAGATGTACTTGAACAACCGTCGGAAACCTTCGTTACCCGCGCTGTCGAAATCCGCGCGATCCGCCACAAAGGTCTCGGCTACCAGGTAAGGCTCGTACCGGCGATACTCGATAGCGCCGGACTCCCTGATGACGCTGTAGCCCGGTTCTTCGTAGCTCATGGCGTTACCTCCCGAAACCAGCGTGGCGCCAAGCAGCATCGTCCGCAGCCATGCCCCGGGCGTAAACCAGCCGGCCTCAGTGCGCAATGGCCTTGTCTGAGTCATCCTGTGCAACGATCTCATTAGACGCCCTTGCCGCCGGGAAGTACATTGCGTCAGGCGACCAACCTCGGGTACCGTCCGGATGTTTCGCAAGAACCTTGCATGCATAACCCGGTCATTCGTTCAACCAGCGCCTGGGACGCTCCCGGAATCGAGCAATTCCTGCTTAACGCGAAGATACCCGTACGTCTCTCCTGCCTGTCCGGCAACGGTGCCCCGCTCATCTGCTCGGTCTGGTACCTGTACGACGACGGGGTGATCTGGTGCGCCACTCAACGCAGCGCGCAGCTCGCGAAACTACTGCAAGCAGACCAGCGTTGCGGGTTCGAAGTGGCCGGCGATGCAGCACCGTACCGCGGTGTGCGCGGGCAAGGCCGCGCTACCCTGTCGGGTGCCGCAGGGCCGGCGCTGCTGCTGCGGCTGATTGATCGTTACCTTCAGCGGCGCGATTCGGCTTTCGCGCAGTGGCTGATCGCGCGGCAGGACCAGGAGGTGGCCATCCGTATAGAGCCGCAATGGCTCACCTCCTGGGATTACTCGGCACGGATGAGTATTTAGATGCCCACCGAAGCACCATCGGCGCCACTGCATCCAATTGAAGCGGTTTAGCGTACTAGTTCTTGAGGGCAAATCGATGGGCGGCATCCATGACCCTGTTCCGTAGATTTCTGGTGGCACTCGGGGTGACGCTGATCGTTCCATCGGTGACCTGGCTTGTCGGCGGACTAGCGGGAATCTTGCCAACGGATGCGGTTGCATTCGCTGGGCACTCGGGCTTGCGAGCCATTGGTAGCATCGCAGTAGCCGGCTGTATGCTCGGCGCCATTGGGTCCTGGGAGAGCTAATTCAAGGAGAAACACGATGATCAAGCAGTCCGATATTTTCATTCTTCTGGCAGTTGCCATCTCGTTTGTGCTCTCGGGATACCTGTGGTTTTCCGGGCAGCGCGAGGAGGGGCTGTTCACTGCACTCTGGGTGCCCTCGATCCTTTGCTTTGGGATCTACTTCAAGCTGATGGCACAGGGCGGTGCAAGGCGATGAGCACCGGCACAATATTTTTCTTTGCGATTGGCGTTTTCGCTCTGATGGTGACTGGAATCCTCCTGACTGCCCGTGAATTCAACAGACTGACAGAGGATCCTTCTGTGCGGAAAGGCAGTACCGACCGCGCATAGTCAGTGCACGGTGTGTTGATGCCGCATGACTGAACTCCCCGCCCTGGGGTCGTTTCCCCTGGACATGCGCGCAGTCGTTTTCGGGGCCGGCGGTGGACTTGGCAGCGCCATCGTAGAGCTGCTGGCATCGTCACCGCGTGTGGCGAAGGTGTATGCCTTCACGCGGGCGTCGGCCCCGCCGGCCCATCCCAAGGTGGAGGCGCACCGGTTTGAACTGCAGGATGAGGAATCCATCGCCGCCGCTGCGTCTCGTTGCAAGCCAGAGGGCCCGGTTCATCTCGTCTTCGTTGCCACTGGCGTGTTACATGCCGGGGCCGGGTTGCAACCGGAAAAGACCTGGCGGTCGCTCAGCGCTCAGTCGTTAGCGCTGTCCTTCGCCACCAATGCGATTGGCCCCGCTCTGATTGCCAAATACTTCCTCGAACTGCTCGCCACGCGCGAGAAGGCGGTCTTTGCCGCCCTGTCGGCGCGCGTCGGATCGATAGAGGACAATCGACTCGGCGGCTGGCATGCGTACCGGGCATCGAAGGCTGCTTTGAATATGCTCATTCGCACCTGCGCGATTGAACTTGCGCGCCGCAACCCGCAGGCGCTGTGCATCGCGTTGCATCCCGGCACCGTCGATACCGCGCTCTCCAGGCCCTTTCAGGCCAGGGTGCCTGTTGAAAAACTGTTCGCGCCTCGTTACGCCGCCCAGGCATTGCTGGGTGTGATTGACTCACTCGACGGTGCGCAGTCCGGCAATGCGTTCGCGTGGGATGGTCGGCGCATTCCATTCTGACCGGCCGCCTGTTTAGCGGTATCGTAGTCCCTATGCGATCCTGGCGTCGATCGCGGGCAACCCGGGAGTAGAGCTATGCGAAAGTATCTCGCGCTTCTTGCGACTTTGGCCGTGATTGCGGTCAATGCCGCAGCCAATATCGTGCCCATCAATGGCGTCAACACCGGCGAGGTGAGCGCCCGCTACCCAACCGGCTTTACGCCTGCGGGCTGGGTATTCTCCATCTGGGGCCTCATCTACCTGGGACTTGTCGCTTTCGCCGTCTTCGCAACCCGCGTGCCGGCGGGCCGGGCGGGCCGTGTGCGCGGGATAGAACCGGCTTATCTCGTGAGCTGCCTGGCGAACGCAACCTGGATATTCATGTGGCATTTCGGGCGCATTCTCGAAAGTCTGCTGCTCATGCTCCTGTTACTCGGGAGCCTGCTCGTGGTTTACCTGCGCCTGCGAGCGGCGCCGGCAGCTTCTGCCAGCGAGCGCATTTGCGTGGATCTTCCCTTCAGCCTGTACTTCGGCTGGATCACCACAGCGACACTTGCCAACCTGGCGGCCTGGTTCTTCGCGCTGGGCGTCTACCCGTTTGCATTGCCGATGGATGACTGGGCCATTCTCACCGTCGTAACGGCAACCGCCATCTATACGGCCGTGGGCGTGCGGACCCAGGATGCCGTCTATACCGCGGTATTCGCCTGGGCGTCACTGGGCATCGTCCTGCAGACCCTTGAAACTACGCATGCTGTGCGGCTGGCCGCAGCTGCTGGCTGTGCGGTGATGGTTGTGGTCAGCCTCATCTCGATCATTCGGCGTCCCGCGATGACCCACGCCAGCGTGACATGAGGGCACCGTGCTGAATGCCAGTTTCCTGACCCACTCCACACTCAGCGCAGGTCGAAGCGGTCGAGGTTCATCACCTCGGTCCAGGCCTTCACGAAATCCCGCACGAATTTCTCGTTGCCGTCGGATGCAGCGTAGACCTCCGCCACGGCGCGGAGCTCGGAGTTCGAGCCGAAGATCAGGTCAACCGGGGTCGCCGTCCACTTGAGCTTGCCGGTCTTGCGATCGCGTCCCTCGTAACTGCCCTCGGTCGTGGCGGACTTGCTCCACTTCGTTGACATGTCGAGCAGGCTCACGAAAAAGTCGTTGCTCAAGGTCCCGGGCCGACTGGTCATCACGCCATATCCCACTTGTCCGGCGTTGGCATTCAGGGCCCGCAGGCCCCCGACCAGCACGGTCATTTCGGGAACGGTCAGCGTCAGCAGGCTCGCCCGATCAACCAGCAGTTCCGCCGGCGACCGGCCCTGACCGCTGCCAAAATAGTTCCGGAAACCGTCCGCGGTTGGTTCAAGCACGGCGAAGGACATCACGTCGGTCTGCTGCTGGGACGCGTCCGTGCGCCCGGGCGTGAAGGGAACCTCAACGGCGTACCCCGCGCTCTTCGCGGCCTGCTCGATGGCGGCGTCACCACCCAGCACGATCAGGTCTGCGAGCGAGACCTGCTTCCCGCCGGTCTTCCCGCTGGACTGTGCGCGGTTGAAGTCCGTCTGGATGGCCTCCAGACGTTGCAGCACTTTGGCCAGCTCCCGGGGATCGTTGACGGCCCAATCCTTCTGCGGCGCAAGGCGAATGCGTGCCCCGTTCGCGCCACCGCGCTTGTCGGTGCCGCGGAACGTGGCTGCCGACGCCCAGGCCGTCCGGACCAGTTCGGGGACGGTCAGGCCCGATGCGAGGATCCTGGACTTCAGCCCCGCAACATCCCCTGCGTCGACCAGCGCATGGTCGACCCGCGGGAGCGGGTCCTGCCAGATCAGGTCCTCACGCGGGACCTCCGCACCGAGATAGCGGGCCCGGGGGCCCATGTCCCGGTGGGTCAGCTTGAACCACGCCTTGGCGAAGGCGAGCCGGAACTCCTCCGGGTTATCCCGGAACTCCAGCGCGATCTTCCGATAGGCCGGGTCGAACTTCAGCGCGAGGTCCGTCGTGAACATGATCGGGGCATGGCGCTTCGACGGATCGTGCGCGTCCGGCACGAGGCTCGATGCCTCGCCCCGCGCGGGAATCCACTGGATCGCGCCGCCGGGACTCTTCGTCTGCACCCAGTCAAAGCTAAACAGGTTGTCGAGGTATTGCTGGGTCCACGCGACGGGATTTGCCGACCACGCGCCTTCCAAACCGCTGGTGACCGCATCGTCCGCATTGCCGCGGCCGCACTTGTTTTCCCAGCCGAATCCCTGCTGCTCGATACCGGCGGCGGCGGGCTCGGGTCCCACGCACTTGGACGGTTCGTGGGCGCCATGCGCCTTGCCGAAGGTGTGGCCACCGGCGATGAGCGCCAGAGTCTCCTCGTCGTTCATCGCCATGCGACCAAAGGTTTCGCGAATGTCCTTCGCGGCCGCGAGCGGATCCGGATTGCCGTTCGGGCCC
>CAYMKJ010000034.1:0-3962 GCA_964391025.1 uncultured Chromatiaceae bacterium | reverse complement strand
ATCGTCTTCAGCGTGACGTCCAACGAACTGGTTGATCTGCAGCGGAAGGCGGACGAGGGCGTGGCCACCGTGCGGGCGTTTCTCTCCAGCGACTTTCCGGCCGAGCAGATCAGCGTGTCGGCTCCCCGTGTCCAGGATCGGGAGGCCCAGGGCAGGAACGGCGACGGGCGCCCTCTCGATCGCTACACCGCGGAGGTTACGGTGACGGTGCGCACGGACCGGATTGACGTGGCGAAGAAGGCCATCCAGCGCAGCGGTGAGCTGGTGAAGCAGGGCGTGGCCGTGATCCGCAGCTACGAGTACAACACCCAGTACCTGTTCACCGAGCTGGACAAGATCAAGCCAGAGATGATTGCCGAGGCCACCAGGGATGCCCGCCACGCGGCCGAGCAGTTCGCAAAGGACTCGGGCAGCAAGGTTGGCGCCATCCGCACGGCCCAGCAGGGGCTCTTCTCCATCGAAGATAGGGATCAGTTCTCTCCGGAATTCAAGAAGGTACGCGTGGTTACGACGGTGGACTATTACCTGAGTGACTGACGGCCGGCTGCGCTTAGCCAAGGCGGACTGGCGCCAACCAGCACCTTTGCCGAGGTGGTTACCGTGCCGGCCGGGGTGCTAGGCTCTTGATGAAAGAACAGCCGCACACCGGAGGGGCACCGTGGTAGACCAACCGACGATTGAGGCGATCCAGCTCGTCAGCCGCTCGGAGCACACCGGGCTTACCGCCACCGATCATCGGGTGCTGCGGGAATTGGCGAGCCGGGCGTCGGAAGAAGCGCGCCGCGAGCACTGGCCCCGCATCTGGGGCGACTTCGCCGAACTTTTTGATCCGCGCTAAGTCGCGCGCTTCCAGCCCTTCAGATACTGATCCCAGTTCCGCTCCACGATCTGGAACGACTCCGGCGCCAGCTTCGTCAGCAGATCCCGATTGCGCTCCGGGTAGACCTTGGGGCCACCTTCTTCGGGCAGCTGGCGCGTGGCGTCGATCACCATCTTGCTGCTTAACGGCCGCTTGGGAGAGCTCGGGTCCAGCGCCATGCCGCGGGCTTCCTGGATGACCTCTGATGCCGGAAACGGTTGCCAGCGCGCACCCACGGCCTGCATCACCTCTGTGCGGTTCAAGACGTCAACGTCCTTGTCCACCACGATGCAGGCCTTGGTGATGGGGACGAGGTTCGCAATTTTCTTGCCGGCTTCCAGGCCTTGCCTGGGCCCCGTCTTGTCGATCGACAGGATACCGATGCCGGTCCACTCCACGGGCGAGTGAAATGCGACTGCGTTGGGCACGACCTTCTGCAGCCGGTAGAACGAGAACGCTTCCAGAGGCGCCGTGCAGAAGCCCCGTGTGACGCCCGTGAACTGGTTCAGGATCCAGGGCTGCTTCCGGTGTGTGATGCACATGACGTTCATCACGAAGTTCCGTTCCTTCTTCAGGCCGAGATAGCCGTACATCTCGCCGAAGGGCCCTTCAGGCAGCATTTCGTCCAGCAGCACTTCGCCTTCGATTACCAGCTCCGCATTCGCAGGAATCAGCATGTCGTTGGTTTCACACTTCACAACATCGACGGCCTTGTTGCGGAACCCTCCCGCGATGGCCAGCTCGTCGGCGCCGCCCTTGGAGATGACGGATGAGCTGATGAACCAGCCGATGGGGTCGTTGCCCATGACAATGGTGATCGGGCAGCGCTTCTCGCCCCGCTCGATCTTTTTCATGAACATCTTCCAGCCGGACTGGCCATCTTCCGAATTCACGCCAAGCTGGCGCGGGCCCTTGATCTCGCACCGGTAGGTGCCGAAGTTCATGCCCAGCTCCTTGTCCTCGGTGAAGACGGAGCCGGTATTGACGTAGCGGGCCGAGTCGGCGGGGTTCGACTTGATGAAGGCGAAGTCGAGCAGGTTGCACTGGTCGCCGTTCAGTATCACTTCCTTCACCGGGGCCTTGTCAGCGGGTACCGGATTGGTCGGAATCATCGGCGTCTTGCCGAGGCGGGACTCGATGCCCTCGTACAGAAACTTGATCGTTTCACGGTAGGTTTGCTGGCCATTGCCGGGCACCGGTTCCCGTCCCCAGATGATGGCCTCGGTGTCCCAGTGGCCCTGGTGATTGGTGATGACGGGCCCCTTGATCCAGCGGCCGTCCTGTTTGATTTCCTCGACCAGGATCGCGGGCGCACCGTACCAGCCGAATTCGTCAATCAGCAGGTAGGTGAGCGCCGTCATCTCGTACTGGTCCTGGTCGAGCCGTTTCACGCGCATGACCAGGCCCCGGTCCTCCAGGGCTTTCACGTAGTCCCGGAAGCTGTCGAAGGGGCCCACGTCCCGGGCGGGCCAGTTGCGCGCCTTGCTGGCAGCGCGGGCCTCGGTCGGTGCCGTAACCGAGACCCCAAGCGTCGCTGCCAGGCCAGCGGCCGCGGTCAGCAGTTGACGCCGGTCGAGGCCCAGGTCGAAAGGGGCGATCGGTGGCGTCTTGGACCTGGACATGGGAGCTCCCGAAGAGTTAGCGGTGTGGATTGCTATTAACCAGCCCTGTGCCCGCAGCGCAAGGGTCGGGTGGCGGCGCGACGCAGCAGCGCCGCTGGCTGGACGGGATGCTAGGCGAGGTGCTGGGTGAAAAACGCCAGTGTGCGGTCCAGTGCGAGCTTGTGGCTTGGCAGGTGAAACTCCGGTCGCTCGTCACAGCTGAAGCCGTGACCGGCCTCCGGGTACACCCAGGCCTGCGCACCGGGCCTGCCACTCTGGATCTGCTGCACGATCTCTGGCGGGATCAAGGGGTCTTTCGCGCCGAAGTGGTAGAGCACCGGGCAGCGGGGCTGCTCCTTTAGCCAGTTCACATTGGCCCGGCCATAGTAGGAGACGGCCGCATCCACATCAGTGCGACAGGCCGCCAGATCGGCGATAGCGCCGCCCCAGCAATAGCCGACGACGCCGATCTTCGCCCCGGCCGGGAGGCGGCTGCGCAGGGCGGCCAGGGACCCGACCAGGTCCCTGGTCACGTCGTCGATGCCGAGTTGCTGCATCAGGCTCCGGCCCTCGTCGATCCGGGAATAGGGGAGCTCGGTGCCGGGTTTCAAGCGGTCGAACAGCGCCGGCGCCAGGGCGAGAAAACCGCGGGCGGCGAACTCGTCGGCAACCTGGCGCAGGTGGGCGGTGACGCCAAAAATCTCCTGAAGCACCAGTAACCCGGCTTGGGGTGCGCCGGGCGGCGGCGCCAGGTAGCCGTCCAGGGAGTGACCATCCAACGCAGTGATTCGAATGCTGTTACTGAGCATATGGCGCCTTAGTATTTATAGGCACTGATTTGACAGTGGGCTGACTTGGCCGCAGTCGGATGTCCACCTGGACGTCCACGCCATTACCCACGTAGGCCGTGTCCCGCCACTCCCCCTGTCCCACGCCGAAAGCCAGCCGCTCGAGTGCCGCCGAACCGACCAGCCGGGCCGGTTGGTCCGCCGCTGCCGGCGTCCATCGGAACTGCAGCCTGACAGGGCGCGTGACGCCCCGGAGCGCCAGGGTCCCACTGGCGGCGTAGCCATCACCCGCCCGGACGATGCGTTCGGCGGTGAACACGGCCTCCGGCCACTGGCTCAGGTTGAACCAGTCGGCGCCCTTTAGAACGTCGTCCCGCTCAGGATTGCCGGTGTCCACCGAGCCCAGGTCGATCCGCGCCGTGATACTGCCGGTTTCGGGCTGCGCCGGGTCGAACCGTACGAGTGCCGTGAAGCGCTCGAACCGGCTCTCGAACTTCGCGGCCTGTTGAACGGCGGTGAACGTCAGGCTGCTGCCGGTGGGCTCGAGCTGGTAATCGGTCGCGCCCAAAGGGGCGGCTACCATGAGGAGAAGTAACGCGACACCTGTAGGAGTGCCTTTAGGCGCGATCGTCAGAAATGCGATCATTCCTGGTCGCGGCGGTCGCCGCTCCTGCGACCCAACGGCAACATCGACCGCAGAACGTCGTCTTTACG
>CAYMKJ010000033.1:0-6594 GCA_964391025.1 uncultured Chromatiaceae bacterium | reverse complement strand
CACCGTAACCTGATGCAGCCCGTCGAAGGGCCGTCGCACCACCGCTATCCGGACCCGCTCGGCGCACAGGAGCGCGCCGCGGAGCGACGTTTCGGGCAGCAGCACGATGAACTCCTCGCCACCGACGCGGCCGAAGGCGCTGCGGCCTGCCGGGACCGGGTCACGGTGTTCCTCGCCCGAGGCGACGGGCAGGTCTGCGCTGTTCACGGTGTCCATGGTGCGCAGTGCCCCGCGGACCCGGCGCGCAAAGGCCGCCAGGATCCGGTCCCCGGCGAGGTGTCCGTACCGGTCGTTCATGCTCTTGAAGTGGTCGATGTCGAGCAGGCAGACGCAGAGAACCTCGCCACTCCGGTCCGCCCGCGCCTTTTCCCGGCCCACCATCTCGAGGATGGACCGCCGGTTGTAGGAATGGGTGAGATGGTCCCGTTCGGCGCGGCGCGTGATCCGCTCGATACCGGCCTGCAGTTCGGCATTCCGCGCCTGCAGTTGGTCACGGGCGCCGGCCAGCATGCGTGCCGCGAGGTAGGCGGCTCCCAGCAACACGCTGAGCACGAGGCTGGCCAGCAGGGAATCGAGGAGCCCCGAGACCGGGGTGGCCGTGCCTGAATCGACCAGCACAGCTTGGTGGAGCATCGGCGTCATGAAGCTGGCCAGCGCGGCGGCGAACATCAGGCGGCCCAGCACCGGCAGACTCGCCGCCGGCATTGCGAGGGCGATGGCCGACAAGTACATGCCAACGCTCAGCACGGCGCCACCGGCGGACGCGACCGAATGCCAGGCGTACAGAGTGGACCAGACGATGCCCATCAGGGACTGGGCCGTCACCAGCGTGGTCCCGGCCGGTTGTTGTGCCACCGGGAGCCGTCCCAACCCCATGAACAGTCCCAGCGTCAGTGTGCTGCCCAGACCGAGGATCGCCCCGGCACCGGCGGGCAAGGGCACGGCGCCAGCCGCGTGGGCCAGCGCTGCAATCGCTGCCCAGACGGCGTAGAGCGCTGCGGCGCGCTGCTCAAACCGGTCCAGGACGCGGCCAGAGGCGGTTAGCTCGTCGAGCCTTGCAGCCGGCAGAATGGGGGCGGACGGCGCTTCCATACGCGTGACTTCTTGTTGTTCTTTTTATCGGCGTTGTGCCGATCAGTAGTGGGAAGGATGCTCGCACACCGCCACCTGCCAAACCGTGATGCGCCTCTGGGGAAATGCCTTGCCATAACGCGTCACCACTACGGCCAGCAGGTGGCGGCTAGAATGGCAACCAATGACCAGCAGCAATTCCTTTGACGTGATCGTGGTGGGCGGTGGCCACGCGGGCACCGAAGCCGCCGCTGCCGCGGCGCGCCTGGGCGCCCGCACCCTGCTGCTCACCCAGAACCTCGAAACCGTCGGGCAGATGAGCTGCAACCCCGCCATCGGTGGCATCGGCAAGGGGCATCTCGCGCGGGAAATCGATGCGCTCGGCGGCATCATGGCCCTGGCTGCCGATCAGGCCGGCATTCACTTTCGAACCCTGAATTCCAGCAAGGGGCCCGCCGTCCGGGCGACGCGAGCCCAGGCAGATCGCGCGCTTTACCGGCAAGCGGTGCGCGGCCTGCTCGACGCCCAGCCCAACCTCCTGCTGTTTCAGCAGGGCGTGGATGACCTGATCGTGGAGGGCGAGCGGGTGGCTGGCGTCATTACCCAGTCGGGCCTGCGCTTCTCGGCCCGCGCGGTGGTGCTCACGGTGGGCACTTTTCTCGCCGGCCGCATTCACGTGGGCCTGACGAACTACCCCGGCGGACGGGCCGGCGACCCCGCCTCGGTCGGGCTTGCCGCACGGCTGCGCGAACTGCCCTTCGACGTGGGCCGCCTCAAGACCGGCACCCCGCCGCGCATCGACGCCCGCTCCGTCGACTTCAGCGTGATGACCATCCAGCACGGCGACGCGCCCGAGCCTGTATTTTCGTTTCTTGGTCGTCGCGCAGATCACCCGCGCCAGGTGCCCTGCCACATCACGCGCACGACGCCGGCGACCCACGACATTATTCGCCAGGGCCTGGACCGCTCCCCGATGTACACAGGCGTCATCGAAGGCATTGGCCCTCGCTACTGCCCGTCGGTGGAGGACAAGGTGGTCCGCTTCGCCGACAGGGACTCCCACCAGATCTTCGTCGAGCCGGAAGGCCTCAACTCGATGGAGCTCTACCCCAACGGCATTTCCACGAGCCTGCCCTTCGACGTGCAGCAGGCTTTCGTGCGCACGATTCCGGGCTTCGAGAACGCGCATCTCACGCGGCCGGGCTATGCCATCGAGTACGACTTCTTCGACCCCCGGGGCCTCAAGCCCACGCTGGAAACCCGGTGCCTGGCCGGACTCTGGTTTGCCGGGCAGATCAACGGCACCACTGGTTACGAGGAGGCAGCCGCCCAGGGGCTGATCGCCGGCATCAATGCCGGGCTGGCCGCGCGGGTTGCCGACTCCTGGTCGCCCCGGCGCGACGAGGCCTACCTTGGCGTGCTGGTGGACGACCTGATCACCCGTGGCACCACCGAGCCCTACCGGATGTTCACCAGTCGTGCGGAACATCGCCTGCTGCTGCGTGAAGACAACGCGGACGCGCGCCTTACACCGGCTGGCCGGCGGCTGGGCCTGGTCGACGACCGGCGCTGGCGTGTCTTCAGTGCCAAGCAGGACGCCATCGCCACCGAACGGGAGCGCCTCGGCGTTATCCTGATCCAGCCGGCCGACGCGGCGCTGGACCCGGCACTGCGCCGTGAGCAGCGCGCGCTCGAACTGCTCAAGCGCCCCGATGTTGACTACGCCTGGCTGACCGGCCTCAAACGGGTCGGTCGTCGCGTCAACGGTCCGGAGGAATACCCGGAGCTCGCCGAGCAGATCGACGCACAAGTAGAAATCGAAGCCCGCTACGCCGGCTACGTGCGCCGCCAGCAAGACGAGATCGAGCGCAGCCGGGGCACCGACGAGCTGGCCCTGCCGGATGACCTGGACTACGCCGCCATTCACGGCCTGTCCCACGAGATCCGGCAGAAGCTGGCGCGCCAGCGGCCGGCCACCGTTGGCCAGGCGTCCCGCATTCCCGGCGTGACGCCGGTGGCGGTGTCGCTGTTGCTCGTGCATCTCCGGAAACGCCGCCGGCGCACGGAAGCACTCACTGCAGCGGGTGCCGGAAGTGCCTGATCGGCGCTGGCTGCCGGTGGCGCTGGCAGCGCTGGCCCTCCTGGCAGCCTGCAGCCGGCCTGGCGAGGAGGTCGCCCTGCCAGTGCCCAAGTCGATCCAGCTGGGCGGTGCTACCGGCCAGGAACTGGCAGCCGAGCAGATCCTGCGCAAGGGCAACGGCACTGAACCCGAGTCACTGGATCCCCACCGGGCCGAGGGTGTGACCTCGTCCAACACCCTGCGCGATCTCTTCGAGGGCCTGGTCACCGAAGCCCCTGACGGCACGTTGATCCCGGGCGCCGCCGAGAGCTGGACGATCAGCACCGATGGCCGCGTGTATACCTTCAGGTTGCAGCCCAACGGTCGCTGGAGCAACGGTGACCCGGTAGTGGCCGAGGACTTTGTCTTCGGACTCCGGCGCAGTGCGGACCCGGCCACGCTCTCCGAGTACTCCGCGATTCTCTATCCCATCGACAATGCGTATGCCGTCGTCAACGGCAGCTTGCCGCCCGACCAGCTCGGCGTGCGCGCCATCGATGAGCGCACCCTGGAGATCCGCCTGCACTCGCCGACCCCCTATCTGCTGGGTTTGCTGACCCACGCTAGCACTTACCCCGTGCACCGGCCCACGCTGGAGAAGTTCGGCGACAAGTTCGCCCGGCCCGGCAACCTCGTGAGCAACGGCGCCTACCGCCTCAACGACTGGAAGGTGCAGTCCCACATCCAGCTGGTCCGCAATCCCTACTACTGGGAGAACGACAAGACCACCCTTAACGAGGTCTGGTACTACCCGGTGGAGAACGCGGAGTCTGAGCTCAATCGCTACCGGGCCGATGAATTCGACATGACGGAAACCGTGCCTAACCGGCAGATTCCCTGGCTGCGAAAGAACCTGCCCGAGGAGTTGCACATCGCTCCCTATCTCGGCAGCTACGTCTACGGCTTCAACACCAGCCAGCCGCCCTTTAAGGACAACATTCCCTTGCGCAAGGCACTCGCCATGGCGCTGGACCGGGACATTCTCGTCAGCAAGATCACCGGTGCCGGCGAGATCGCGGCCTATGGCTGGGTGCCGCCGGTCACCGGCTACAAGAACAAGGAGCCGGCCTGGGCGTCCTGGACCCAGGCGGAGCGGAACGCGGAAGCGCGCAGGCTCTACGCGGAAGCCGGCTTCTCTGCGGAGAAGCCGCTGCGCGTGCAGCTCCTGCACAACACCGAGATCAATCACCGGCGACTGGCGGTGGCGATGGCGGCCATGTGGCGGGACGTACTGGGTGTTGAGACCGAGATCCTGAACCAGGAGTGGCAGGTGTTCCTGCAGACGCGCCGTACCAGGATCGACACCCAGGTGTTCCGCTACGGCTGGATCGGGGACTACAACGACCCCTACACCTTCGCGGAGATTTTGGAGTCTAAGCACGGCCTGAACGACATGAGCTACAACAACCCTCGTTACGACGAGCTGCTGTTGCAGGCATCCCGGGAGGCTGACCCGGGCAAGCGCATGGGGCTGCTGGAGGAAGCCGAGCGCATCATGCTGGACGATATGCCCGTGCTGCCGATCTACTATTACGTGAGCAAGCAGATGGTGAAACCCTGGGTCGCGGGCTTTGAGACCAACATCATGGACCACCACCACAGCCGTCACTTCCGCATCCTGAAGCACTGACCCAAGGGTGTTGCGTCTCTTCCTTCGCCGCCTGCTGGAGTCGATCCCGACGCTGCTCATCCTGATTGCCGTCACCTTTTTCATGATGCGGATGGCGCCGGGCGGGCCCTTCGACAGCGAGAAGCGGCTGGCGCCCGAGGTGGAGGCGAACCTGCGGGCCGCGTATCACCTGGACGAGCCGCTGTACCAGCAGTTCGGCCGCTACCTGTGGAACCTGGTCCAGGGGGACTTCGGCCCGTCCTTTCAGTACCGGGACCGCACCGTCACGGAGCTGATCGCGAGCGGCTTCCCCGTGTCGCTGCAGCTGGGCGGTTTAGCCATGCTGATCGCCGTGCTGGGCGGCGTCACCCTGGGTAGTCTCGCGGCGCTGCGCCAGAACCGGCCCACCGACTACACCACCATGGCGGTGGCGATGACGGGCATCTCCGTGCCCAACTTCGTGCTCGCGCCGCTGCTGGTGCTGGTCTTCGCCGTGTACCTGGGCTGGCTCCCGGCGGGCGGTCTTGGGGAAGCCGCGTTCTGGGCCGGCGGCTGGCAGAACCTGGTGCTGCCGGTCATTACGCTGGCGCTCACCCAGGTGGCCTACATCGCGCGGCTCACGCGGGGGAGCATGATCGAGGTCCTGCGCAGCAACTACATCCGCACCGCCCGGGCTCAGGGCCTGTCTACCTGGACCATCGTTCTCCGTCACGCGCTGAAGCCCGCCATGGTCCCGGTGGTGTCCTACCTGGGTCCTGCCACCGCCGGCCTCATCACGGGCTCGGTGGTCATCGAGCAGATCTTCGTCCTGCCGGGCCTGGGCCGCTACTTCGTCACCGGCGCGCTGAACCGGGACTACACCCTGGTGCTCGGTATCGTGGTGTTCTACGGCGCGCTGATCATCGCCTTCAACTTCCTCGTGGATCTCATCTACGGCTGGCTCGACCCCCGGAGCCGCGAATGAGGCTCCGGGAATGAACACTGTAGGAGCGCCTTCAGGCGCGACCGGTGCGCACGGGACCCCCGAAGCCCCCCGCAGCCTCTGGTCCGACGCCTGGATCTGCCTGCGCCAGAACCGCGCCGCGATGGCGGCAGCCGTGATCCTCGGCGTCCTGGTGCTGTTGGTGATCTTCGGACCGTCGCTCAGCACCTGGCGTTTCGACAAGCCAAACTGGGACGAGATCGCCGTGCCGCCCTCACTCACGGGGGGACATCTGTTTGGCACGGACTCCCTGGGCCGGGACCTGTTTACCCGCACGCTGATGGGCGGGCGGATGTCGCTACTGGTCGGCATCGTGTCCACGCTGGTCAGCCTCGTGATCGGCATCGCCTACGGGGCGACGGCCGGCTTCCTCGGCGGGCGGGTCGACCGGGTGATGATGCGGATCGTCGACATCCTCTACGCGCTGCCCTTCATGTTCCTCGTGATCCTGCTGATGGTGCTGTTCGGCCGGAACATCCTGCTGATCTTCGTGGCCATCGGTGCGATCAACTGGCTGGACATGGCCCGCATCGTCCGCGGCCAGACGCTGGGCCTGAAGCAGCGGGAGTTCATCGAGGCGGCCCGGGTCTCCGGCGTAAAGACGGGGCGGATCATCCTCCGCCACATCGTGCCGAACCTGCTGGGCGTCGTGGTGATCTATGTGACGCTGACGATCCCCCAGGTGATCCTCGTCGAGTCCTTCCTGAGCTTCCTCGGCCTGGGCGTGCAGGAGCCGATGACTTCATGGGGCGTCATGGTGAGCGACGGCGCGCTCGATATGGAGAACGCGCCCTGGATGCTGGTGTTCCCCGC
>CAYMKJ010000032.1:0-4332 GCA_964391025.1 uncultured Chromatiaceae bacterium | reverse complement strand
TGGCCGGTTGATTGAGACGGTGACGACGGAGGTGCCGCGGAAGGCGCCGCGCTATTCACCGGAAGATCTCGGGAAGTGCATGCGCGGGTTCAGAGCCGAGAGTGCGATGTTGTTGAAGAACGGGATGCAGGAGTTCCTGTTCCGGGCGTAAGTATCAGGGTTGATCAGGTGTTCCGTGCCGCGACCATAGAAAAGGCCCACACCAGGTGGGCCTTTTTCATATTTGGCGCGCCCGGACGGATTCGAACCGCCGACCCCCTGGTTCGTAGCCAGGTGCTCTATCCAGCTGAGCTACGGGCGCGTTGGTTCTGTGGCGTAACGCGGATAGCGGGCGGGAATTATAGGCAATCCGGGGGGGATGGGAAGCGGTAGAGTAGGGACAAAGGAGAAAACCCCATGCCCCCCAAGGTCGAAGAGGTCCGCGGCAAGCGGTCCGTCATCCGTTTCGAAGCCGGGAAATGCATTCATTCCCGCCACTGCGTCCTGGACCGGCCGGACGTCTTCGTTCCCAACGTCGAGGGCGAGTGGCTCCACCCGGATCGGGCCACCCCGGAGGAAATCGCCGAGCTCGCTCACAATTGTCCCTCCGGCGCCATTCAATATGACCGGCTGGATGGCGGCGCCGGGGAGGCGGGTCCGCTCGTCAATACGGTCCGCGTTCTCGAGAACGGGCCGCTGGCCTTCCACGCCCCCCTCCAGATCGCCGGGCAGCCCGCCGGTTTCCGGGCCACACTCTGTCGCTGCGGGGCCTCAAAGAACAAGCCCTACTGCGATGGTAGTCATGTGGCGGCGGGCTTTGCCGCTACCGGGGAACCGCCGACCAAGGACTCGACGCCGCTGGCGGCGCGCACGGCGCCTTTGGCATTGACACCGCTGCCCAACGGTCCGCTCCAGGTCAAGGGTCCCCTCGAGATCGTGAGTGGCACCGGTCGCACCCTCAATAAGGTGGAGGAAACGTTCCTCTGCCGGTGCGGGGCCTCGAAAAACAAGCCCTACTGCGACGGCAGCCACAAGGCGCTGGGCTTTATTGCTCCGTGATCAGCCTGCTCACGCAGGTCGCATTGTTCCTCGCGGCCACCGTGATTGCGGTGCCGCTGTTCCGGCGCTTCCGGCTCAGCGCGGTGCTGGCCTACCTCGCCAGCGGCATGCTGATCGGTCCCTACGGCCTGCGGCTCGTGGCGGACGTGGAGAGCATCCTGCACTTCGCAGAGTTTGGCGTGGTGCTGCTGCTCTTCGTGATCGGCCTGGAGCTGCAACCCAGCCGGCTGCTGGCACTGCGGCGGGTGGTGTTCGGCCTCGGGGCGGCGCAGGTGCTGGCGACCACGGTGGTCCTGGCTGCCCTCGGCCTGCTGCTCGGCCTGCCACTGCAGGCGGCCCTGATTGCGGGCTTCGGGCTCAGTCTCTCCTCCACGCCGATGGTGCTCCAGCTGCTCGGTGAGCGGCACGAGCTCAAATCCCGGCACGGGCGTGCGGCCTTCGGCGTTTTGCTCTTCCAGGACCTGGCGGTACTTCCCGCTCTGGCGGTGTTGCCGGTGCTCGGGGTCGCGGCGGTGGCCGGGGAAAACGTTGCGCGCTTGAACCCGCTGCTCGGCCTCGGCGCCGTGGCGCTGATCGTGGTCGCGGGGCGCTACGCACTGCGGCCGATCCTGCGCATTGTCGCGAACACAGGGATTCCGGACGTGTTCACCGCGGCGGCGCTGCTGCTGGTGATTGCCACGGCACTGCTGGTGAATGCTGCGGGTCTCTCCATGGCGCTTGGTGCATTTATCGCTGGCGTGCTGCTGGCGGACAGCGAGTACCGGCACGAGCTCGAGGCGGATCTGGAGCCCTTCAAGGGGCTGCTGCTCGGCCTGTTCTTCATTGCCGTGGGCATGTCGGTGAATCTGGGCCTGGTTATCGCGGTGCCGGGTCAGGTAATCGCGCTCACCGCCGGGCTGATGGTGGCCAAGGGGCTGGTGCTGTACGCCCTGGGGCGTTTCGCGTCGCGCCCGCTGCAGAGCCAGGCGAAGTCGCTGGCACTCGTGATGCTCGCCGGCGGTGAATTTGCCTTCGTACTCTTTCCCATCGCCGTGGACGCCGGGCTGATTGAGCGGGATCTCAGTGAACTGCTCGTGCTCGCGGTGACGCTCTCCATGCTGTTGAGCCCGCTGTTGTTGATCGCGGACGACCGGTGGTTCAGGCCAGCGGTGGCGCCCTCTTACGACGAGATGGTGCCGGACGATCATCGTGTGGTCATCGCCGGCTTCGGGCGCTTCGGCCAGATTGTGGCCCGCATCCTGCGGGCGAGGGGCATCCCCTTCACCGCCCTCGATGCCAACCAGACCCAGGTCGATTTCGTCCGGCGCTTCGGCAACCGGATCTTCTACGGCGATGCCGCCCGACCGGAAATGCTCCGCGCCGCACAGCTGGACAAGGCGGAGGTGCTCGTCATCGCGGTGGACGACGAGGACGCGTCCGTGAAGATCGCGGAGTTTGCCCGCCACCAGTATCCGAATTTGAAGGTCTTTGCCCGCGTGCGAAACCGGCAGCACGCTTTCCGGCTGATGGAGCTGGACGTGCCCTACGTCATGCGGGAGACCTATCTGTCGAGCCTGGACATGGCTGAGCAGGTGCTGGAATGGCTGGGCGACGAACGCGCCGCGGCCCGCCGCAGCGTGGCCCTGTTCCGGGCCCATGATGAGGCCACACTGCAGGAGCAGTACGAAATTCGGGGCGACGAGGACAAGTTCCTGACCACCACCAGGGCCTCGGCCGCCCAGCTGGAAGCCCTGTTCGAAGCGGACCGGAGGGACGACAGTACCCCGTAGGAGCGCCTTCAGGCGCGACAGGATTGGTCGCACCTGAAGGCGCTCCTACAGGACAATTTCGATCCGGTAGACTACCCGCCGCTCAGGAACTCATCGGAGAATCACCATGCTGCTGCTCACTGGCGTCACCGGCAAGACCGGCGGCGCGTCCGCCCAAGCTTTGCTGAAGATGGCTTTGTTGAAGAAGGGCGTCCCGCTCCGCGCCATAGTCCGCAATGCGGAAAAGGCGGCGGCCCTGAAAGCCGCTGGCGTCGATCTCGTCATCGGGGACGTGACCGACCGTGCGGTGCTTGAGAAGGCCATGACCGGTGTGGAGAAGGCACTGATGATCATGCCGAACGGCGAGAAGCAGCTGGAACTGGAGAAGCAGTTCGTCGACGTGGCGAAGCGGTCGGGCGTGAAGCACCTGATCAAGATGTCATCCATCGAAGCCGTGGCTGATGCGAAGAGCCCGATTCCGAAGATTCACTACGCGTCGGAACAGTACCTGCAGAAATCGGGGCTGGCCTGGACGATGATCAAGCCCAATTTCTTCATGCAGAATTTTCTGGGCAGTGCCGGGTCCATCAAGGAGAAGGGGCAGTTCTTCCTGCCGATGGGCGAGGGGAAGACCGTGATGGTGGACACCCGCGACATCGGGGCGGTCGTGGCCGCGGTGATGACCAGTGCCGGCCATGAGGGCAAGGCCTATGAGGTTACCGGCCCCGAAGTGCTCAGTTTCGCGGACGCCGCCGCGCGCTTCAGTACCGCGCTAGGCCGCAAGATCGAATACGTCCACGTGCCGATGCCGGCCTACCGCGTGACGCTCTCCCGGTTCCTCACCAACGAGTGGCACCTGAACGCTGTCTGCGCGCTCTTCCAGGAGATCGCCGATGGCCACGTGCTGCACACCACAGACTCGGTGCACAAGCTCACGGGCAAGGCACCAAATTCACTTGAGCAGTTCGTGCGGGACCATAAGGCTGCTTTTACACCGTAGGAAGAAATGGGGACATGCCTCATTTCGGCCTCCAAACCTCGCACTTGCGGTTGACGCGCCCGAAATGAGGCATGTCCCCATTTCTTCTACTCTCGATCGACGGAGATATCGGTGAGCGTGCCGTCTTCGTCGACGGAGTAGTTGACCAGGATCGGTGCGCAGCACACGGAGCAGTCCTCCACGTAGGACTGGTCGCCCTCCGACAGGTCGAGCGCCAGGGTGATGGTTTCCCCGCAATGGGGGCACTGAATGGCGACTTCCTCGAGCATCTAGAACTGGTCCTTGCGGCGACGGGTTTCGCCGAGCACGTCGGCGTCCGGGGCGGTGGACATGCCCAGCGTCTGGCGGAGCTCCGGGCTTGCCGGCCGCAGGAAGGGGTTGGTGGCCTTCTCCAGCCCGATGGTGCTCGGTACGGTGGGCTTGCCTGCGGCCCGCAACGTTGCGACCTCCCACACCCGTGCTGCCAGCGCGGCATTCCGCGGTTCCAGTGTCACCGCGAAGCGGCCGTTGTTCGCCGTGTATTCATGGGCGCAGTACACCCGCATG
>CAYMKJ010000031.1:0-2998 GCA_964391025.1 uncultured Chromatiaceae bacterium | reverse complement strand
GTCCCGGGCGGCGTCACCGCCCCGGGCGCTGGGCGTGCGCCGGTAGTTGCTTGCCACGACAGACTCGGACACCAGCGTGTAATCGAGGGCAGCGATGCGGCCATCGCTGCCCAGTGCCCCACGCACGCGGCCGGTAGCCGCTGGCCGGTACATGTCGTGGCGGAGATCCTCCTCCCGGGACCAGGTGAGCTTCACCGGCCGGCCGGGAACGGCCTTAGCGGCGTAAGCGGCCTCGATCACAAAGTCCATCTCGGCCCGCCGGCCGAAGCCGCCACCCATCAGCGTGGAGCGGATCTCCACCTGCCCGGGCGCAATGCCGGCTGCCCTGGCGGCTTCGTCCCGCGCGATGCTGGGCGCCTGAGTGGGTGCCCACACGGTCAGGCGCCCGGCCTCGAACAGCGCCGTGCAGTTCATCGGTTCCAGGCAGGCATGGGCGAGAAAGGGCAGTGCATAGACGGCCGTCAGCGGCGCGGACCCCAGTGCGGTGGCCAGGCCGTCGTCGTCGCGGAAGATGGACGCAGCGGGCGAGTCCAGCGCCTCCCGGTACGACTTCTGCAGAACATCGGAGTCCGGTTGCAGCGGATCGCCGGCCACTGCTTCGATCTGCAGCGCGGCGGCGGCGCGCTGCGCCGTCCACGTGTCGCCGGCCAGTACAGCCACGGCCCGCTCACCCAGCGTCACCACCTTAACGACGCCCGGCATGGCCGACGCGGCGCGAGCGTCCAGCCGGCCGATGCGCCCGCCCACGTGGGGCGAGTGCCGGACCGCGCCGAAGAGCATCCCGGGCAGCACCGTGTCGATGGCAAAGCGCGCCGTGCCCAGGACCTTGGCGGGCACATCGAGGCGCGGGAGTGAGCGGCCGAGCAGCCGGAAATCCGCCGGCGATTTCAGCACGGGCTGCCCCGTGGGCCGCTGGCGGGCGGCATCAGCAGCCAGCTCGCCATAGGTCAGGGTCTTGCCGGTGGCCGGATCCGTGACGACACTCGCCGCCGTCACCAGCCGCGCTGCCGGCACGGACCAGCGCTCGGCGGCGGCGGCGACCAGCAGGCCACGGGCTTCGGCACCCGCCTGGCGTAGCGTGTCCCACGCATCGATCGTGCTGGAACTGCTGATGGTCAGCGTCATGCCGAGCTGGTGAAAGACCTCCCGGATCAGGCCCGTACCCGCCCTGGCCCAGAACCTCCCCTCAGTGGGTCCGAGAGGCTCGCCGCGCAGAAGAATGCCGAAATTGAAGTAGTCCTTGTCGACCGGCGTGAATTCGTAACTGACCTGGCGCCAGTCGGCGTCGAGCTCTTCCGCCAGCAGCATGGGCAACGAGGTGGTGACCCCCTGGCCCATCTCGGCCCGATGGACGCCGCAGATGATGCGACCGTCGTCGCCGATCTTGAGCCAGGCGTTGAGCGTCGTCGACTCAGGACTGGTGGCTCCGAATTTCGCCGGTGCATCGCCGTCGTCCAGGCGACGCCGGGCATAGAGGAGACCAAGACCACCGCCGAGAGCGAGGCCCGAGAAGATGCTGGTGCCGATCAGTTGCCGGCGCGTGAGGGCCATGCGCAGCGTCCCTGTGAAGTGCCGTCAGTATACTCAGAGGCATGCGCCTCATTCCGCTCTGCTGCCTGGCATCTGCCCTGGCAGCGACTCTGGCATTGGCCGGCTGCACACGACCTCTGCCGGATGCGGACGTCATCGTTATCGGCAGCGGTATCGCCGGCCTGTCGGCGGCGCTGGAGGCCGGCGCCGCGGGGCGGAGCGTGCTGGTGATCGACGCCAACTCCGTGGGCGGCGGCCACGCGGTCAAGGCCGGCGGCTTTGCTCTGGTGGGCACTCCCCTTCAGGAGAAGAAGGGTTACCGGGACAGTCCCGAGATCGCGACGCGGGACCTGCTGGCCTGGGGTGAAGACGCGGACCCGGAGTGGGTGCGCCGCTATGTGCAGGACTCCCGGACGGAAGTCCATGACTGGCTAAGCGGCTTTGGCGTGCGCTGGGGCTTCATCCTGGACACGCCCGAGCACTCGGTGCCACGGTTCCATTTCGCGAACGGTTCGGCACTCAACGTCCTGGTCCCGATGATGCGGGCAGCGTTTGCAGCGGCGAATCTCAACTATCGCTGGAACACCGAAGCGATCTCGCTCATCAAGCAGCAAGGCGCCGTGCGCGGTGTGCGGGTGCGCGATCTGCGCACGGACCTCACGGTTGACCTCCTCGCGCCGGTCGTCATCCTCGCTACGGGCGGCTGGCAGAACGACCTGGCCTTTGTGCGGCGCGAGTGGCGGGGCGACGTGCCAGCGCCCGCGCACCTGTATGCGGGTGCCGGCCAGTTCGCCACGGGCTCCGGCATCCGGCTCGGGCAAGAGGCCGGTGCGGCGACTGTCCGCATGGATCATCAGGTGACCTTCAGCACCGGACTGCCGGATCCCCGGGACCCCACGGGCACCCGGGCGCTGCACAGCCAGAACCCGGCGGCCATCTGGGTGAATGCCAGCGGCCGCCGCTTCATCAGCGAAACCGCGCCCAGCAAGCTTGCCGACGAGACGGTGCTGAAGCAGAGCCCCGCAACCCACTGGCTGATTTTCGACGCGGATGGCCTGGGCACTCTGCGGATCCGCGATGCGGTGTGGCTGGGCAACCCGGCGGGCATCGAGCCACTGAAGACTGCCGGGCTGATCCGTCAGGCAGATTCAGTCAGCGCGCTCGCGGCGGCGGCAGGCCTGCCACCGGCTCCACTCGAGGCGGGGGTGCAGCGCTGGAACGCAGCCGTGGTCGCCGGCAGTGATGCGGATTTTGGGCGCTTCACCCCGGCCGCGCCCGACCCCACGGCGCACGAACTGCGCAAAGCACCGTTCTATGCGCTCCAGCTGTTTCCAATGACCCGCAAGAGCATGGGGGGCCTGGCGATCGACGGGGACACCCGGGTGCTGGATGCCGCGGGCCGGCCAATCCCCGGGCTCTACGCGGTCGGCGAAGTCACGGGCGTCGCCGGCATCAACGGGAGCTACGG
>CAYMKJ010000030.1:0-5766 GCA_964391025.1 uncultured Chromatiaceae bacterium | reverse complement strand
GCGCCGGGTATGTGACCCGCCACAGGGTCGATGGGTTCCGCGCGCCCCAGGAAGCGCTCCTCGGCTCGCACGTCCAGCAGCCGGATCGCGCCTTGATCCAGGGCCGTCGCAATCTCGGTCGTGTGCAGCACGGGCATGTGGCCCGGCTGGCCCTGGAAAACGCAGTGCCCCGTGACCGGATTGGCCTGACTCAACGGCAGCCCGGCGTTCTGCCAGGCCGCCAGCCCGCCATCCAGCAGGACCACAGGCTGGTGCCCCATCCAGCGCAGCAGCCACCAGAGACGGGCAGAGAAGCCACCACCCGCCTCGTCGTAGGCCACGACCCGGGTGCCGGTCGTGATGCCGAAACGGCCGAACAGCGTGCGGAGCTGCTCCGGGTGGGGTAGGGGGTGGCGGCCGGTCTGCGGTCCCCTGGGCCCTGACAAGTTGCGATCGAGATCGGCATACCAGGCTCCGGGAATGTGCCCGTCCAGATAGGCCGCTCGGCCGGCGTCGGGCTTAAGGAGGTTGAACCGGCAATCCACGACGACCCAGGGGGCGGATCCGGTGGCCGGGCCGGCGGAGCCCGGGCTGAGCGCGGCTGCCAGGTCCTGCACAGAGATCAGTAGTGACTCCCGGAGATTTCCGTGCTTCGCTGGCGACACTGCTTGTTCCTCTTTCCTTGGTCGTTGAAAATAGCAGGCTGCCCAACCTTCCCTCCCGAACCCAAGGACTCTGCCATGCAGAAAATCATCGTATGCCTCAAGCGCGTCGTTGACTATAACGTGCGCATTCGCGTCAAAGCTGACGGCTCCGGTGTCGTCACCGACGGGCTGAAGATGAGCATCAATCCCTTCGACGAGATCGCATTGGAGGAAGCCCTGCGGATCCGCGAAAAGGGGCAGGCAGCGGAAGTCGTAATCGTGTCGATTGGCCCCGAGGATGCGCAGCAGCAACTTCGCACGGGCCTTGCGATGGGCGCCGACCGGGCGCTCCTCGTCCAGACGAGCGCCGAACTGGAGCCACTGGCGGCCGCGCAAATCCTTCACCAGATCGTCAACCGGGAGCAGCCGGACCTGGTCTTGCTCGGCAAACAGGCCATCGACGATGACTGCAATCAGACCGGCCAGATGCTGGCGGCACTGTGGAATCGGCCCCAGGCCACCTTCGCATCTAAACTGGACCTGAACGGCACGGTGGCAACGGTGACCCGGGAGGTGGATGCCGGCCTGGAGGTCATCGAGGTGGATCTGCCCGCCGTCGTGACCACCGACTTGCGCCTCAACGAGCCCCGCTACGTGAAGCTCCCGGACATCATGAAGGCCAAGAAAAAGACTATTGAGATAGTACCGATCGAGTCGCTCGGTGTGGACGTCACGCCCTTACTCCGCGTCATGCAGTACGAAACGCCACCGGCCCGGTCCAAGGGTGGCATGGTGAAAAGTGTCGATGAACTGGTGAGCGCCCTGCGGGATCGGGGGTTGCTGGCATGAGTCGCATTCTGATTATTGGCGAACACGACGGCCGGCACCTCAACCAGAGCACCGCCCGCTGTGTCGCCTGCGCCATTGCCATTGATGCGAGCGGCGTGGATGTGGTTATCCTCGGTAGCGACCCGAGCGCCGTGGCCGGCGAAGCGGCCACCCTAAGCGGCGTCGCGGGCGTGCTGACGGTGATAAACCCGGCCAATGGTCCTGTCCTGGCCGCCATCCTGGCGCCCCAGATCGCCGCCCTGGCAATTGACTACGACTACGTCCTGGCGCCCTCAACCACCTTCGGCAAGGATCTCCTGCCGCGAGTGGCGGCACTGCTCGGCGTTCCTCAGCTGAGCGACGTCATGAGCGTGCTGGGTCCGCGCTCCTTCAAACGCCCGATTTACGCCGGTAATGCGCTGATGACCATCGAGGTGCCCGCCGGTATCAAAGTTGTGGCGACGGTCCGCGGCGCGTCGTTCAAGCCGGTGGGCGGCGGCAATGCCGCTCCCGTCCGCCCGGTGGAAGTCTCAGCTTCCCTGCCCGCTCACACCCGCTTCGTCGAGCTGCGCTCGGGCAAGACGGACCGGCCCGACTTGCAGACCGCGAGGCTGGTCGTGTCCGGAGGCCGCGGGGTCGGCAGCGCGGAGAACTTCGCCCTGCTCTACCACTTCGCCGGGCGCATCGGTGCAGCGGTTGGCGCGTCGCGCGCGGCTGTGGATGCCGGCTTTGTCCCGAACGACATGCAGGTGGGCCAGACCGGCAAGATCATAGCCCCCGAGCTCTACATGGCCTTCGGCATCTCCGGGGCAATCCAGCACCTCACCGGCATCAAGGACGCGGGAACGATTGTCGCCGTGAATAAGGACGGCGAAGCGCCCATCTTCGAGATCGCCGACATTGGCCTCGTGGGCGATCTCTTCCAGATCATTCCGGAGATCGAGAAGCGCCTGCGGTGACGCTCGAGCCAACGCCTTGCCTGGGATGACCCTCCAGACGTCACATCCCGGGCTTCCAGACGCCCAGGAACGCCGACAGGCCAACCCCAGCCCAGATCGCCCAGACGTAGGGGCGGCAGGCTATGAGGCCGTGGTACATCTTGCTGTCGCTCTCCGGCGTAACGCCCTGCCCGGCCATCATCCGGAACCCTTCGATGAACGGTGGCAGTTTTCTGCGCAGCACGAAGCCGCAGAAGATCAGGAAGGAGAAAATGAGCAGCTTCGCGGCGAGCCAGGGAAACGGTTTCAGTGGTCCTGTAACCCAGTGGTACACGACCGAAGTCGGCAGGGCAAAGATCATGAAGAAGCGAAACCAGTAGTCTCCCTTGGCCAGCGTCTTGCCGAAGTCCGTCCCCTCCTTCGCGTGCACCATGTGCACCACCCAGACCCAGATTGGGCCCAGGGCCACGATGCCGATCATCTGCCAGGTCGGGTGTTTGTAGCCCACGAACTCCGCCAGGATGCCACCCACCGTCAACATCAGGGCAAGGCAGTAGCGCGGCAACATGTCGAGGTTGACGAAAATCTTGAACGCCGTCAGTCGCGCGTCCCTCGACAGCTTGTTGTTGATGACGAACGTGCTGGAGTAGTACACGCCGGCATCACCACCGAGCCAGTAAACAAACAGCAGAATGTGGACGTACTTGAATGCGGCATAGACGAATGGCAGCGTGTGAACGAGCTGCGTCTCTTCCATCGGGCTCTCCCTGCGTGGCGTTGTGGCTGCGTGGAGTGGTAGTGGATCAGGGCCGCTTCAGAGCTGGTTCAGGACACACTCCGCTGTGCTGACCTTGAACTCCCTGGGCGCCTCCACGTTCAGCTCCTTGACGACCCCGTTGTCGACCACCATGGAGAAGCGCTGGCTGCGATGGCCCATGCCGAAGCCACTGGCATCGAGCTCCAGCCCGAGGGACTTGGTGAACTCGGCATTACCGTCAGCCAGCATGAGGACCTTGTCGCCCACGCCCCGGTCCTTGCCCCAGGCGTCCATCACGAAAACGTCGTTTACCGACATGCAGGCGATAGTGTCAACGCCCTTCGCCTTGATCTCCCCCGCGTGCTTCACATAGCCCGGAAGATGGCTGTTGGAGCAGGTCGGGGTGAAGGCCCCCGGGACGGAAAAGAACACGACTTTCTTGCCGGCGAAGAGGTCCTGGGTTGAAAGTGAGCCAGGGCCATCCTTGGTCATGATCCCGAATTTTCCCGCGGGTAGCCGATCGCCAACCTTGATCGCCATGGTCGTGTCCTCTGCTGATGGTCGTGTGGGTTTATGGTCTTATGGCGGGATATTGTACAGGGCATGGCCCTTCAGTCATCCCGGAATCCAGGTGCCTTGCCTGCGGCCGGGCCGGGCAATTATGCTGCCGGGCCTCGCCCCCGGAGATGATGCATGAACGCCGCCGCCCAGAATATTGCGCCTAGCCCCGAAGCACGGTCATTTCTTGCACGTGAGCACCGCCTGTTGATTGGTGGCCAGTGGGTCGCGTCAGGCTCGCGCGAATCGATCGACGTTTTCGATCCGGCAACCGAAAGCCATCTGGCAAAGGTCGCCGCTGGCGGCAAGGACGACATCGATCGCGCCGTCATGGCGGCGCGCAAGGCGTTTCGTGGCGAGTGGTCGACGTTAACCTCCTACGAGCGCACGCGGCTCATCTGGAAGCTGGCTGACGAGCTCGAGGCCAACCTGGCGCTGGCCAGCGAGCTCGAAGTGCTCGATAACGGCATGCCGCTGATGATCGCGCAGTACTCCATCGCCTCCTTCGGCTGTGACTTCCTCCGCTACTACGCCGGCTGGGCCACCAAGATCACGGGTGACACCATTCCGGTTTCGCCCGCGGGCGTCCGCAACGGCGAATCGCTGACCTACACCCGCCGCGAGCCAATTGGGGTCGTCGGCGCCATCATCCCGTGGAATGCGCCCCTGATCATGGCCGCCCTGAAACTTGGTCCGGCCCTCGCTGCAGGCTGCACAGTGGTACTGAAGCCCGCCGAGCAGACCCCCCTCACGGCTCTGTTTCTGGGAGAACTCATCAAGCGCGTAGGTTTCCCGGACGGCGTTATCAATATCGTCCCGGGCTATGGTGAGTCCGCCGGTGCCGCACTGGCCGCGCACCCGGACGTCGACAAAATCGCCTTTACAGGGTCGACGGAAGTCGGGAAGAAGATCCTCGCTGCGGCGGCCGGCAATCTGAAACGTGTCACGCTTGAGCTCGGCGGCAAGTCACCCATGGTGGTGTTCCCGGATGCCGACCTCGACCGCGTGATACCGGGCGTTACCCGTGGTGCATTCTTCTTGCAGGGCCAGAATTGCATGGCGGGCACTCGTCTGTTCGTCCACCAGGATATCTTCGACAAGGTGGTCAGCGCGGTCGGTGACCTGGCGAACAAGTTTCGCATCGGCCCGGGCATGAATCCGGACAGCGACCTGGGTCCGCTAATCTCGGCCGAGCAGCGCGACCGCGTAATGGGTTTTGTGGCATCGGGCAAGAAATCTGGCGCCGAACTGGTGTGTGGTGGCGAGGTCTTGCCGGGCCGCGGGTTCTTCGTAAAACCAACGCTTTTCAGCAAGACCAACATGGACATGAAGATCGCCCGGGAAGAGATTTTTGGCCCGGTTCTCTGCGCCCAATCCTTCGGCGATGCCGACCTGCGGGCCGTGGCTGACGAGGCCAATAAAGGCATATACGGTCTCTCCGGCAGCGTGTGGACCCGCGATATATCGGTGGCGCACAGGATGGCGGGCCTGATCGACGCCGGTCAGGTCAGCATCAACTGCCATGCCGCCGTTGACCCCGCCATTCCTTTCGGCGGCAACAAGCAGTCCGGCTGGGGCCGTGAGTTTGGGCGGGAAGGCCTGGATCCCTACCTCAAGACGAAGGCGACTACGGTCATCTACTGACGCCTGGGAACTTCCCCGTCCGGCGCTGACGTTGGCCTACCAGGCCACCGGCGCCCCGAAACGGTCGAGAAACTGACCGTTGTGGCCAGGGGTCAGCGCGGCAAATGTCTGCAGCTGCGCCCGGACGCTGTCCTCCGGATCGATCTGCGCACCCTCACCACCGAGTTCCGTCTTGCACCAGCCAGGAGCCATCGCCACGGTGATCAGATCCCGCCACTCGTTCGCAATCCCCTTGGTCAGCATGTTGAGGCCCGCCTTGCTCGTTCGATAGGCGTGAGACTGGCCCAGGCGATTGTTGCCGATCGAACCCAGGTCGCTGGACAACATGACCACCACCGGACGGGGAGCCAGGCGAAGACTGGCCGCCAGCGCGACGGTCAGGCGGAAGGGCGCCAGCAGGTTGACCTCCAGGATATTC
>CAYMKJ010000029.1:0-14632 GCA_964391025.1 uncultured Chromatiaceae bacterium | reverse complement strand
CCGTCATCGGCGCCGCCCCGGCCATCCAGGGTGTCGTTACCCGCCGTGCCCGTTAAAGCGTCGGGACCAGCCGTACCGATAATGCCCGTCCTGCTCGTGAAGGTATCGGCGACACCGCCGACCGTAAGCACGGTATTGGTCACGGTGCTTGCCGCGGCGGCACTGGTGTGGCGCACGCACACGGTCTGACCGTTGCTGATGCTGCCGACCGCACTCGTAAACGTGGCGCCGCAACCGATGGAATACGTACCGCCCGTCACGCTGATCGTCACAGGCGCGGCGATGCCCGTGATGGTGACCGCAGCTGAGGTGATCGTGGTCGACAGCGCTACGTTGGTCTGATCAACGAAGGTAAACTGCAAAACCGCAGCGGCGACCGGCGTGGCCATGAGGCCGAGCACTCGCCATAGATGGTTACGCATCAGATTTTCCCAGTGGTGGCTGCTAATGACCGAAATCGGCACCGCGCAGCGACGCCAGCCGCGCTCACGCCATGCCTGCATCCATGCTGGGATATCGCAACGCCCTGCGAATGAGGGCGAACAAACCGACCACGAGGTTGGGGCTTCGTGCTGAAACCCATCCGGTCGGTGGGATCGATGTCGTTGACTCTACCTGCTTTGTGGGGTGGCAGTAAATCACCCCTGCGGGTGACGTCGTTACGTCAAACCGAATTCCCCCGATAATGACCAGATTTGCCGCTGCCCCCGGCGTTACCCAGGGCACCTCTCTGGCTGGTTGCTCTAGCGGAAAGCGTGGCCGCAGGCCCAGGCGACGAGCGACCGGCGCAGTCCCGATGAAACCGGGCTGACCCGGTGGGCCACGAAGGCAGGAAAGAAAACGGCGGCGCCGAGTTGCCGCGATTCGGGAGACATCGATGTGGCGACGAATTCGAGAATGCCGCCCTCATACTCGTCATGCCCGGAGAGCTGGATTGTGAGCGACAGCTTGCGCGTGCTGGTGTGCCCCGACCCCAGGTCCATGTGCCAGTCGAAATGCTCGCCGGGACCGTAAGAGGTGTACTGGATGGGGTCGAGCATGCCGATCAGCTCGAAGCCGTAATACCGGTTCGCCATCGCGAACAGCATGCCAACGCGGTGAAAGAGCCACTGCACTTCCGGCTGCGGCTCGATCCAGGCGATGTGGCTGGCGCGGTAGTGCCCAGGGACGATGTCGACGCGCCCGGCCATGCGGGGACGGGCCTCCCCGAGCGCGATGACGGTGCGGCACTCTTCGGGGCTCAGGGCGTTCGGCTGGGTACGGAGGGTTCGCAATTCTTCATTCGCGCGCACCTCCTGGCGGCCGCCGAACGGCTGCAGGCCTTCGCTCCATTGTCGCGACATCGCGTTGTCGCCCCCCGCCAGCGGATCGGTGGGGAAAGTGTAGAAAAGCTCTCGTGCGTTCATGGTGTGATTGCGGTCGTACGGTATGGATGTGCAGTTGTACTAGCGTACCCAGGATTGTGCCGTCGTGACGCGGCTAACGCGTGTTACATGTTAGCGATACGGCGGACTCATGTCCCGGCGGAGGACCATTACATTCACGGCGCAAAGACCTTCGCGCTGAACAGGTCGATGCGGTACCTCGGCTCGCTGTTGATCAGCTTGATCTTGTTCGTCGCTGGCGGGGGCCTGTTATCGAGGCGAATCAAGGCGGTCCCCCACTCATTGAGCAGAACTCCCTGGTATCTGTACCTGCCCGGATGATTCGGGTCTGGGGCGACATACAGCCTGATTTTGCTGTTTATCCAATTGTCCCGGACGCGTTCGGCGATGTACTGGCCCGTCAGCCCGCCGTCTCCGTCAGGGGCGGCGATGTACTCATTTCTGCTGGTGTTACCCGTCGCGGCAGTGAAGCCAAGCACTGCATCCAGAACCTGAAAGCCGGATCCTGGGACCTCGTTTTGAGAGCGCCGGTACTCAGCCTCGAAATACAGGGGCGGCGAGAAGCCAGCAACCGATGTCAGGCCGTAAGCTCCCGTGGGCAGCGATCCGTCGTAGGAACTCAACAGGAGACTGCCATCGCTCGAGCCAATGGATACCGGTGTGCGTGGATCAATCCTGTTCCACACCAGAGGGTCCACCGCGGTCGCATTCCAGCCATTCTTGAGCCTGAGTTTCCACTGCTGAGATGCGTGAATGATTGTGGTCGTCGAATGAGAGCCTGACGCGCCGGTAACGGTCAGTTTCACACGGTAATATCCGGGTTCGGCAAATAGATGCGCCGGATCCGCTGACGTCGCTGAATTGCCATCGTCAAAATCCCACGCATAGGACAAGGTGCCTCCGGCCTTGTCTCGCGATCCTGCGGCGTTGAAGCGTACCGTGAGTGGGGCCGCGCCTTCGGTGATATCAGACGTCAGTTCGGCAACAGTTGACCGGACTGAGATCAGGACCGCTTTGCTCTCCTGTGAGTTGCCGGCCGTGCCATCGGAGGCAATGAAATGCACTTTGTGGTCCCCATCGGCCTGCGCCGGTGGAATGTTCCACGTGTAGTTGCTGCCGGCGAGAACTCCCACCTCGCCCGACCACTGACTCAGTCGCACGGGGAATCCCTCCGGGTCAGTGCCCGACAGCGTCGCCGAAAACGTTTCGCCCGGCAGAAGAGTCCTGTCCGAGGGCCACCTCATCACCGGACGACGATTCTCTGGACCACTCGTCCGATAGATGTTGATCGCGGCCGGATTGCTGTCGAAGTAGCCATTGTTGGCTATCAGCACGACAGTCGTTCTGCCCCTTGGCAGGCGCGCAGTGCCCGGCACAAAGATTCTGAAGTCCTGGGTCGTCGGGTCTTGAATAATCACCGTTTTCGGGTCGCCATAGAGCAGCTTCATTCTGTAAGTCAGAGGAAGCTTATAGATGTCATACGAATCCGTTGGCGAGACATTGATCGTGACTGGCACCCCTGCCGCCTGCTGAACAAGCCAGGACGTTTTCGCCGTATCGTTGACCACCGTACCGCCGGTGATCCCGACCTTTTTCAGTATTGCTACAGGCGGCGGATAGACCATGCTCTTCGCAATCTGAAGCATGTTCTTCATGTGCAGATTGTCGTCATATTGATGGTAGTAAAAGTTGTACTCGGTCTGATTCGAGCCCGTGTAGTCGGAGTGGTCTCCCAGTGAGTAGTAGGCCACGCGGTGCCGAAGCTCATCGTCATAGGGAACCTGGTAGGGGAGCGCAGCCTTCCAGATGTAGAGCAGTGAAGCCGGGTATATTCCGGCGCGCTTCATGTTGCGCTTTACGTCTCGTGGCAAGTAGCCCGCGGCCAGCGTGAGCTTGGCCAGAGCGGCGACCTCACTCCCCGAGGAGCCTACCGAGTTGTAGAGGGACGGCACCAGAGCCTGGTATTCGTCGGTCGAGCTGGTGGGTGTGCGGTCCATATAGGAGACGTGTGCCGGGCCTGCGCGCAGGCAGTCCGCAAAATAGTAGAACTGTTCGTTGGCGATGACGGGTGCCGCGAAGTTGGCGATGTCATGGCCCATGCCCGTCGTGGATTGGCTGGTGAAGTTCGCGCCAAGGGTGCTGGCAACCGGTCCGACCAGTGTTGCCGTCACCATGCCTGAGATGATTCCGGAAATGGAATTACCATTCAGCCCGGTCCAGGTGTTGGGCATGAAACTGTGGTTGTTGTCCTGGCTGACGTACACGTCATCCTGGAAGCCCGCATAGTTGTTCGCTGCCCCAGCCTTGCGATAATTCATGTACAAGCCCGGTCTGGCCGGGTCTGGATCCTGTGGGGAATAGATGTCTCCAGAGCGCGGCAAGGTGACTCCGCCGACCGGGGTGCCGTCTTCGAACCAGAGCTTCCAGCTGGTAGCGCTGTAGTAGGGGTTTCTGAATGAGTAGGCGAACGGCGAAGGCGGGGCTGCAGAGGAGGTCTTATTCTGAGCAGCGTCCGTCCCGTCCAGACACGCCGTGAGGCACAGCGACGCCAGGATGATGAAGGGGGCAATCAGAGCAGGCATTACGCTCCCTCGTTCTTCCGTAAGCACATGAGCTGTTCCGGCACGCCGCGCCCGCGGCCATGGCGCTACACTAACCAGCCTGGCGGTCGCGTGGAAGCGGTCATCAGACCTGCTCAGGCTGCTGGGAGCCCGGGCTGATCTTCGAGAGGACCGCGTAACGATGCACATCCGGATGGCACTGTTCCTTCTGACTGCCTGGGTCACTCTGGCATCGGGACAGGACGCTACGGCGCCAGAGTCGCGCACAACATTGACGGACGAGAACCCCGCACCCACTGGCACCGCCGAACTGGTCCAGTACCTCGACACGGTCAGTCGCCGTCTCGCCGAAGTCAACGACTACCTGCGCCAGCCGGCGCCGGACCTGGCGGGCATCACGGTGGCGCTGCCGGGCAAGACGAAGGAGGCCAAGTCGGTGCTGGGCGGGACGGGGGCGCCGGATCTGTCCGGGGCCGACCCGTCCGAGGTTGATCTGATGGAGCTCGCAGCAATTCAGCAGAAGCTCAACAACCTGGACCGCATCTTCGCCAAGTGGCGGACGCGCCTGGGGGAGGAAATCTCGCGACTCGACCCCTGGCGGTCCCAGTTGCGGTCGGACGCCGACTTCCTGCGGCAAGCGGCGGATCCCACCGGGCCGGGCCCTGATGAAGTCCCGACGGACCTGCTGCCGGAGGCGCTGCGGTCCCGGTTGCGCGATCTGGCGGGCGAGCTCGAGACCACCCGCGAGCCGCTCCGCAAGCGGCTCGATGTAGTGGTGGCCGCCGACGTCCGCGTGGGCAAACTGCAGACCGCGCTGCGCGAGCTGCAAGGCCAGCTGGACGCAACGCGACTCGGTCGCCAGCAGCAGCCGCTGGCCGTCACGGCACCGCCGCTCTGGAAGCTGCCCGCCAGCCTTCGTCCGCCGCTGGCGCTGACGCGCCAGAACCTCATCACGCTCCGGGTGGGCATCGTGGACTATCTCGAGGCACGGCCGGCCGAGGTCACGACGTTCGTCCTGATCCTGGGGGTGCTGCTGGTCTCGGTCGCGCGGCTGCGCCGCTCGATCCTTGCGAAGGGCGAGACCGGGGCCGACGTGCTGCTTACGCACTATCCCTTCGCCGTGACGCTGCTGGTCTGGACGCTGGTGGGGCCCTTCCTGCTGCTGCGGGACTTGCCCCTCGGCCTGAGCCTGTTACGCGGGCTCATCGGCACCATACTGCTCTGGCGCATTCTGCCGGCACTCGTCACGCCCCTTGAGATCCGACCGGTGAAGAGCCTCCTGCTGCTCGCGATCGCCTGGCTGACGAAGCTCATTGTCCTTGGCGACGCCTGGTACGGCCGGTTGCTCACAGTGGGGCTTGGTTTCCTGGCGCTGCTGGCGTTTCGCGAGCTGGCCCGCCGTTCCGCTGTCGAGCCTGGCGGCCGGGCGCTGTTCCGGCGGGCGATCCACGGTGTCGCGGTCGTCGCGCCGGCTATCGTGGCGGTGGGGCTGATCGCGGAGGTCGTCGGGGCCCGGTCCCTCGGGCAGCAGGCCATCGGTGGCATCGTCTTTGTTTTGCTCGTGCTGTGCACGCTGCTGGCGGCCGACGCGATCCTGCGCTCAATCATCGATGCCTGGGTCGGCGGCCCGGGCGCCCGCTGGTCCCGCGGTGTGCGGAACTGGCCCGAGGCGGTTCGTACCTGGGGCCGGCGGGGGACCCGGCTGCTGCTCTTCATCGCCTTCCTTAATCTTCTGCCCACCATCCTGCCGGCGCTGGAACCTGTGTGGCGGGCCATCGGCCGGTTGCTCACTACGGCCGTCACGATCGGCAATCTCCAGCTGGCGCTGGGCGACGTGCTGTGGTTTTTCATCGGCATCAGCCTGGCCCTCGCGGTGGCGCGCTTCGTGCGCTTCGTGCTTGATGAGGACGTGCTGCCCCGAATGCCCCTGGCGCTGGGCGCAGCCTCAGCCTCGTCGCGACTCATCTATTACGCGCTGGTGGTGCTGGGCATCGTGTTTGCGCTGGCGGCTTCCGGGGTGGAGTTATCGAAGCTCACGCTCGTGATCAGTGCCTTAGGTGTCGGTATCGGCTTCGGCCTGCAGAACATCGTGAACAACTTCGTGTCCGGCCTGGTCCTGGCGTTCGAACGTCCCGTGCGCGAGGGCGACCAGGTCACTCTCGGACAGCCCGGCGGCCAGACCAGCGGTCGCGTGGACCTGATCGGCCTGCGCGCCACCCGCATCCGCACCCCCGACGGCGCGGAGGTCATCGTGCCCAACGCCATGCTGATCTCGAGCGAGGTCACCAACTGGACGCTCAGCGACCGGGCGCAGCGCATCGAGATCCCCGTGGGCGTGGGGGCCGACAGTGACCCCGGCCGCATCCAGGCTCTGTTGCTGGAAGCCGTGGCCGGTCAGCCTGGCGTTGCCGAGCGGCCCGCACCGGTCGCCGCGTTCCGCGGCATTGGCGCCAGTTCCCTCGACTTCAGCCTGTACCTCTGGACCCATGACATCGACGACCGGCTGGCCGTCGAGAGCGAGGCGCGGGGCCGGGTCCTGGCCGCGATCCGCACGGCCGGCATCGAGATTCCTTTCCCGCGCGTGGACCTGCGGGTGCGGGATGGCGTGCCGCCCGACGCTACCCGCTGACCGCCCGTCGTCCGGACCACCCGGACGGTGCCCGCGCCCGTGCGAAGTGCGGGCTGCGTCACGCTGTCCGGAGCCGTACCGGGGTTACGGTGCATACCGGTAAACCACGAGGCCGGAGCGCATCGTGAGCTGGCTGCGATTCTTCAAGAAGGACGCCGGAGAGGAACCGGCCCGGGCGGCCCCGCCAAGCCCAGGGCCAAACTCTGGGCCGAACCCAGGGCCAGCCCCGGGGCAACCACCGGCCAGGCCGACGGCTGAGCCGGGCTCGGGCTATGGCGCCAACCCCTACGACACCTACACCTGGGAACTGCACACCGAGCCGGACGGCGAGCGGCAGCTGAAACGCGCGCACCTGATTGACAACCGGCCCAAGCAGGACGGCGAGTCCTTCAATCCCTACGACACGGGGAAGTTCGGCGGGGGCTGGTAGCGACGGGCTGTCGCTGCCACGCGGGAGCGCGTTCAAAGCGCTTCTACGCCATGATTGCAAGCCTGACCGCGCCGGTCGGCGCGCCCGCCGTGACATACTGGTAACCCTAATCCAGGTCAGCAGACGCGTTGACCGGCTAGACTTTACCCAGCGAAAATTGAGAACCAGTCTCCCAGAAGCATGCTATGAGCACTGCCCCCGTTAACGAGACCCAGCCGTCTGCGCGCCCGGACGGCCTGACGCAGGGCCTGCTGCCAGTCATAGGCATTGCCCTTTTGTTCCTCGCCTGTCTGCTCGTCACCTTCCGTGATGGCCTCGGTTTCATGGTGACCATGTGGGATGACCCCCAGTACAGCCACGCGTCGATGATCCCCCTCGTCGCGTTCTACCTGTTCTGGCTGCGGGCGAAGGAACTCAAGGCGCTGGATCCCGCCGGCTCCTGGCTCGGAATCCTGTGCGTGGTCTTCGGGCTCGGGCTGCAGGTGCTCGGCGCCTTGAGCGCGGTGTACGAGATCCCCATGTATGGTTTCGTCATTTCGATCTGGGGCCTGGTGATCGCGGCCATCGGGCTCACCGGTCTGAGAGTGCTCTGGGTGCCCCTCGTCTACCTGCTGTTCATGGTGCCACTGGCAGATTTCCTCGAGTCGCGGCTGACCTTCGGGCTGCAGTTGCTGTCCTCCCAGATCGGTGTCGCGATGATCCGGCTCGCCGGCATCAGCGTGTTCCTCCAGGGCAACATCATTGATCTCGGCACCTACAAGCTCCAGGTCGCCGAAGCCTGCAGCGGAATGCGCTACCTGTTTCCGCTCATGAGTTTCGGGTTCCTCTGCGCCGTGCTGTTCCGCGGCCAGTGGTGGCAGCGGGCCATCATTTTCCTGTCGACGATACCGATCACGATCCTCATGAACAGCTTCCGGATCGGGGTCATCGGCATCCTCGTCAACTACTACGGCATCGAGATGGCGGAGGGCTTCCTGCACCTTTTCGAGGGCTGGGTGGTCTTCATGATCTGCGTCCTGGTCCTGTTCTTCGAGATCTGGATCTTCGCTCGCCTCGAGAAGCAGGGCTTCCTGAAGATCTTCGGGCTCGACATTCCCGCGCTGGTGGATCTGACGGGCTTGCTCCGGTACGCCAGACCGAATCCCCAGATTCTCACGGCGATTGTTATCCTCATCGTGGCCGCGATCGCCTCATTGACGGTCACCCGGCCCCCGACGCTGATTCCCGTGCATGCGTCCTTGCAGCGGTTCCCCCTGCGGATCGGTGAGTGGGTGGGCCGGGAAGGTTCACTCGATCAGGAAATGCTCGACGCGGTAAAGGCCACCGACTACGCGCTGTCAGCCTATATTCGACCGTCTGATCCCGTGCCGGTGCAAGTCTGGATCGCCTACTACGAAGCCCAGGGACAGGGCGCTGGCGTCCACTCTCCCCAGTCCTGTCTGCCTGGCGGTGGCTGGAGAATTGAGAGTCTGCAGGAGTACGAGGTGCCGCAAGTCCGGGCCGATGGCGGCTCACTTCGGGTGAATCGGGTCGTTATTGCGCTTGGCGACCAGCGGCAGGTCGTCTACTACTGGTTTGCTCAGCGCGGTCGGGTCCTCCAGAACGAGTTCCTGGTGAAGTGGTTCATCCTGTGGGATGGCATCAGGATGAACCGTACGGATGGCGCGCTGGTGCGGATTGCGACCTCCGTGGATGACGTGAGCCGGATGGCCGAGGCCGACCTGCGCCTCCAGGCCTTCCTCCGGGATGCGGACCCGAAGCTCAGTTACTACCTGCCGGGGGCCCTGGCGCCCGTCGAGGTGGCTGTGCCTGCCCCTGCCCCGTGACTGGCCCCGTGACTGGCCCCGTGACCAGACCGGTCATTCATCTCATTGCCGCCGCCCGGCCGAACTTCATGAAGGTGGCGCCGCTCTGGCACGCACTCGCGGCTGACGGCACCTTCGACGCCCGGCTGGTGCACACGGGTCAGCACTACGACGCGAACATGTCGGACGCGTTCTTCCGGGATCTGGGCCTCCCCGAACCCCACTACCACCTCGGTGCCGGCAGCGGTAGTCATGCCGAGCAGACGGCACGGGTGATGCTGGCCTACGAGCCCATCGCGGCTGCCTCCCGGCCAGCCTTTACGGTCGTGGCCGGTGACGTGAATTCCACGGTCGCCGTGACGCTGGTTTGCGCCAAGCTGGGGTTGCGAACCGTGCATCTGGAGGCGGGCCTCCGCAGCTTCGACCGCACCATGCCAGAGGAAATTAACCGGCTGGTCACCGACGTGCTCGCGGACCTGCTGTGGACGCCGTCGCCGGACGGGGATGAAAACCTGCGCAACGAAGGCATACCGGCCGGGCGCATCGAGCGTGTGGGCAACATCATGCTCGATTCCTACGAACTGCAGCGGCAGCGCATCGAGGCCGACGCCACGTTCCGGCGGCTGGGCCTTGAAGCCCGGCGCTACGGGGTCGTCACGCTGCACCGGCCGTCCAACGTGGATGACGCGGCCACGCTGCGGCTGCTGGTGGCGGCCCTCACGCGGGTGGCTGCCGACTTGCCGCTGGTTTTCCCCGTACATCCGCGCACCCGGAAGAACCTGACGGAGTTCGGCCTGCTCGAACCGCTGATGGAGGCGCCCGGCGTGCGGCTGTGCGAGCCGGTGGGCTACGTGCAGTTCATGAACCTGGTCAGTCACGCAGCCCTGTGCATTACCGACTCCGGTGGCGTGCAGGAAGAGACCACCTATCTCGATATCCCCTGCCTGACGCTCAGGCCCAACACGGAGCGCCCGATCACGGTGACCGAGGGCACGAACCGGCTCGTGCAGCCAGGGAACCTGGTAGCCGAGGCGGGCAAGGCCCTGCGCGGCGACTGGCCCAACGGACGCCGCCCGGATCTCTGGGACGGCAAGACAGCAGCCCGCTGCGTCGCCAGCCTGAAGCAGCACCTGTAGGAGGGCCCGTAGGAGCGCCTTCAGGCGCGATCGATAGTGGTCGCGCCTGAAGGCGCTCCTACAACCGCTCCTATAGAATACGCTCCAGACCTCTGAGGACCATGACTATGCGCGCCAGAAACTGCCTGCTGATCGTCGCCGCCGCGCTGCTGCTGGCGGCCTGCGGCTCGCCTGAACAGCGCGCCGCGGACTACGTGGCGAAGGCTCAGACGCTCTACGACGCCGGCGACTACGTGAAGGCCCGGCTCCAGGCGCAGAACGCCATGCAGGTGGAACCAAAGAACGCCAAGGCCCGCTACCTGCTCGCACTGGTCGCGGAACAGGACGGCGATTACCAGAAGATGTTCGGTCATCTGCTGGCGGTCGTCGCCAGCGACCCGAACAACGTCGAGGCGCGCGTGAAGCTCGGCACGCTCTACCTGCTCAGCCAGTCCTGGGACGAGGCGGAGAAGCAGGCCGATGAGCTGCTCAAGCTCGCCCCCAATGATGCCCGGACCCATCTCCTGCACGCCCGTGTGCTCATCCAGAGGGGCGCCCGCGTGCTCGGCCTGGCTGAAGTGGCCACTGCCCTGAAGCTCGATCCCGACAACGTGGACGGCATCCTGGTACAGGCGGCGGCGGATGGCCTCGAGAGCCTCGACAAAGGCCTCGCCACCGTCGACGCCGCCATCAAACGCCTGCCCCGGGACAAGACCCGCCAGCTCCGCGAACTGCGGCTGGTGATGCTGTCAGAGAGCAAGCGGATGGACGAGGTGGAGGCCGGCCTGCGGGAGTTAACGACGGACTTTCCCACGGAACAGGGTTACCAGGTCCAGCTGGCTCAGCTGTATGCCAGGCAGGGCCGGATCGATGAAGCCGAAAAGCTTCTGAAGAAGCTCGCCGACGTCGATCCAGGCAATACTGACGCCCAGCTCCGCTACGTCCAGTTCCTGACCAGTCAGGGGAACAGGGAGAAGGGCGAGGCAGCGCTGAAGGCCTTCATCGAGCAGAACCCGAATGCCGGGAATTTGCGGCTTGCTCTTGGCGAGCTCTACGAAGTCAATAAGCGTCCCGCCGAGGCCCGCAAGGCCTATGCCGCGCTCGGCGAGCGGGCCCCGAAGAGCACGGAAGGGCTCGCCGCCCGCAACCGGGTCGCGGCCATTGACGTGCGGGACGGCAAGCTGGACGTGGCCCGCATCCAGGTCGACAACATCCTGAAGGACGAGCCGGAGGACGCAAACGCCCTGCTGCTCCGCTCCGGCCTGCGCTTTGCCGAGGGCAAGTTTGCCGACGCCGTCGGGGACCTGCGCATCGTCCTGCGCAAGCAGCCCAAGAATGAACGGGCGTTGCTCCTGCTGGCCCAGGCCTACGTGCGCCTGAACGACATCGTGCTGGCCGAGGACACCTACCGGCGGTTACTGGAGGTGGCGCCGGAATCGCCGGACGGTCTTCGGCAGCTGGCGGCGCTCTACGCCGCCGACAAGGATTACGCAGAGGCAGAAGCGCTGCTGCGCAAGCGGACAGCCAAGCAGCCGGATGACCTGGTCGCTTCCGGTCGGCTGGTCGAAGTCCTGATGGCCCAGGGCCTCACGGCCAAGGCCGAAGAGGAAGCCCGGCGCATGACGGCACTGACTAACCAGACCGGCGTGGGCGACTACTCGCTGGGGCGCGTGCTGGCCCAGAAGAAGGACTTCGACGCCGCGGCTGACGCCTTCAAGAAGTCCGTCGCCGCGCGCGCGGGCGATCCGCTGCCCCTCGAGGGCCTGGTGGGTTCCCTGCTGGCGGCGGGCAAGCCGGGCGAGGCCATTAGCGTTCTCAACCAGCAGCTCGACAACAGTCAGAACCAGCTCTTCGCCAAGTTCCTCCTCAGCGGTATCTACGGGCGGCAAGGCGATCAGGCCAAGGCCCGGGGCTTCCTGGAAGACGTTCTCAAGGAGAAGCCGGACTCGATGGTGGCCTGGGCTTCGCTGGCGGGCACCTACCAGGACCGGGAAGCGCGTATCGGCGTTTACGAGCGGGCACTGAAGGCGCTTCCGGGCAATACCGAGCTGAGCATGCAGCTGGCCACGGTACTTGAGCAAAGCGGCCGCTTCGACAGCGCCATGACGGTGTACGAGGGCCTGCTGAAGTCCAATCCGAAGTACGAGCCCGCCATCAACAACCTCGCGGCGCTGCTTCTCGACCAGCGCACCGACAAGGCCAGCCATGCCCGGGCTCTCGAGCTGGCCCAGGCGCTGGCAAAAACCGAGAACCCGGCCATGCTCGACACCCTCGGCTGGGCACACTACCGCGCGGGCCAATACGCCCAGGCCGTCAGCGTGCTCGAACGCGTGGTTGCCAAGGCCGAGACTTTCCCGGTGTTCCGCTATCACCTGGGGATGGCCTACCTGGGCGCCGGCAATCGCGTCGGTGCCAAACAGCAACTGGTCGAAGCGGTGGGGAAGGCGCAGGGCGACTACCCGGGGCTGGCCGAGGCCCGGGCGACATTGGCAAAACTCAACAAGCCCTCGTAACCTGATCTCCCTGTAGGAGCCGCTTTAGTCGCTCTTGCAGGAATATTCGCTGAAGGTCCCCCAATGCCCGGTCCCCTGGCTGGCGTAAAGATTCTCGAACTGACGAGCGTGGTTCTCGGCCCCTGGGCCTGCCAGATGCTGGCGGACATGGGCGCGGACGTGATCAAGATCGAGCCGCCACGGGGCGACAGCAACCGCACGCTGGGCGCGTACCGGAATCCGGGGATGGCGGCGCTGTACCTCACCTGCAACCGCAACAAGCGCAGTATCGTGCTTGACCTGAAGCAGCCAGCCGCCAAGGCAGTGGTCATGGCGCTCGTGAAGTCGACGGACGTGGTGATCCACAACAACCGCCCCCAGGTGATGACCAAGCTGGGCCTGGATTACGCGGCCCTGAAGGCGGCCAACCCGAAGATTATCTACTGCGGCACCTACGGCTACGGCCGGGAGGGCCCCTACGGCGCGCGCGGCGCGCTGGACGATTCCATCCAGGCGGTCAGTGGCATCGCGATGCTGAACGAAATGGTGCTGGGCGAGCCGCGCTACCTGCCGACGGTCGTCTGCGACAAGACCACGGCCATGCAGGTGGTGTCGGCGGTGGCGGCCGCGCTTTACCACAGGGAGCGCAGCGGCGAAGGCCAGGAGATCGAAGTGCCGATGTTCGAGACCATGGTTTACTACACCATGGCCGAGCACCTCTGGGGCATGACCTTCGAGCCGCCGATTGGTGGCCCCGGCTACACGCGGCTTATGAGTCACCACCGCAAGCCCTACAAGACAAAGGACGGCTACATCGCGATCCTGCCGTACCTGGATGCCCACTGGGAGAGCTTCTGCAAGCTCACCGGTCACGAAGAGCTGCTGACCGATCCGCGTTTCAGGACCCTGTCGACGCGGGTGACGAATATCGACGACACCTATCAGGAGACGGCCAAGATCATGCGGACGCGCACCACCGGTGAGTGGCTCGAAATCTTCAGCAAGTCGAGTGTGCCGACGAACATGGTGAACACGCTGCAGGATTTGAAAGACGACCCGCACCTGAAGGCGGTCGGCTTCTGGCAGGAGGTGGATCACCCGACCGAAGGCCGCCTGCGCATGACGCGCTTCCCCGTCACCTTCTCCAGGACGCCCGCGGACGTTCGGCGCCTGCAACCGCGGCTGGGCGAGCACACCGCCGAAGTGTTGCGGGAAGCGGGCATCAGCGAGGCGGAGATCGAGGCCCTGCTTGAATCCAGGGCGGCGAGTCAGGCATCCCCGTAGGAGCGCCTTCAGGCGCGACCCAAACTTTTAGTCGCGCCTGAAGGCGCTCCTACAAGGCGCTCCTACAAGGCGCTCCCACAAATCTGGTTGAACTGACGAGATTCGCGCCGTGCCACCCCCAGGGGCGCTCCGTATCGTGGCCGCGTGATCCCCTTCCACTCCGGACAGCACACCCTCCGCCGGGGTCGGGTTTCGATTCCAGGCCAGTACTATCACGTCACGTGTGCCACCGTGAACCGGGCGCGACTGTTCGTCGATTGGCCAAGCGGCCGCCCTGTCGTGAATGCCTTGCGGGCAGCCGAACGCGTCGCTGACGCTCATACCCTGGCCTACTGCTTGATGCCCGACCACCTGCACTGGCTGCTAAAGCTGGGGCAAGTGACGCTGGCGCAGGTCGTCGGGCAGATGAAGGGCCGGGCGTCGAGGGACTATCAGGCACGCCTCGCCAGCGATGCGCATATCCGGCAGCGCGGCTGCTACGACCACGCGATCCGCACCGACGAAAATCTGCTGAACGTTGCCCGCTACATCATCGCCAACCCACTCCGCGCCGGGCTTGTGTCGTGCATCGGCGACTATCCCCTCTGGGACAGCATCTGGCTGTAGGAGCGCTTGCAGGAGCGCCGACCGGCGCGACAGAAATATTTAGTCGCGCCGGTCGGCGCTCCTACAGTCAGAGGCCGTAAATCCGCAACACGTTGTCCCGCATCAGCTTGCGCCGCACCTCGGGCTTGAAGCCGAGCTCGTCGATGTCCTGCACGGTGCGCTGGAAGGGCAGCACGGGGAAATCGGTGCCGAAGAAGACCTTGTCCTGCCCCTGGGTGTTTATGTAGCGCTTGAAGCTCTCCGGCCAGTACTTGGGCCGGTGGGCGTCGCAGCCAATGAACACGTTGGCGTGCTTCCAGGCCATGGCAATCATCTCGTCGTGCCA
>CAYMKJ010000028.1:0-25702 GCA_964391025.1 uncultured Chromatiaceae bacterium | reverse complement strand
GGATTCTCGATCGATGGACTGGTCGAAGTTATCGAGCTGCCGGATCACCCCTGGTTCCTGGCCTGCCAGTTCCACCCGGAATTTAAGTCCAATCCACGGGACGGCCATCCGCTCTTCATTGGGTTTGTCCGGGCCGCCCGCAGCTTCCGTGCCGAGGAGCTGCCCGCCGCGGCTCGTGCATGAAGCTGGCCGGTTTCGAGGTCGGCGCTGACCGGCCGTTGTTCCTGATCGCAGGTCCGTGCGTGGTCGAAACCGAGACGCTTGCCGTCGAGACGGCTGGCCGGCTGCTGGAGATCACCCGGCGGCTCAATATCCCCTTCGTGTTCAAGTCCTCCTACGACAAGGCGAACCGTTCGTCCCTGAAGAGTTACCGGGGTCCGGGCCTGGAGGAGGGACTGCGGGTGCTGGAAAGCGTCCGTCGCCAACTGGGAGTTCCGGTGCTGACGGACGTCCACGAGGACTCGCCGCTCGGTGAAGTGGCCGCGGTGGCGGATGTGCTCCAGACGCCGGCATTCCTCTGTCGGCAGACCAATTTTATCGTCAACGTTGCGCGCCAGGGCAAGCCCGTCAATATCAAGAAGGGGCAGTTTCTGTCGCCCTGGGAAATGGCCAACGTCGTGACGAAAGCCGAGAGCACCGGCAACCCCGGCATCATGGTTTGCGAGCGCGGCTTCAGCTTCGGCTACAACAATCTGGTCGCGGACATGCGGTCGCTGGCGATTCTCCGGGAGACCGGGCGACCTGTCGTGTTCGATGCCACCCACTCGGCGCAGCTGCCGGGCGCGAAAGGCGACGCGTCGGGCGGGCAGCGGGAGTTCGTGCCGGTACTGGCCCGTGCGGCCGTCGCGGCCGGAGTGGCCGGGGTGTTCATGGAGACGCACCCGGATCCCGACCGCGCGTTGTCCGACGGCCCGAATGCGTGGCCGTTGCACCTGATGGAGAAACTGCTGACAACCCTGGTCGAGCTCGACCAGGCGGTAAAACGCCGGCCGCTGGTCGAGCTGGAAGTTGGAGAGAAGAGGCACCGATGAGCGCGATTATCCACGTCCACGGCCGGGAAATTCTCGATTCCCGCGGCAATCCCACGGTTGAAGCCGAGGTTCGGCTGGAGAGTGGCGCCTTTGGCCGCGCCGCCGTCCCGTCCGGAGCGTCGACGGGCAGCCGGGAAGCGATGGAACTCCGTGACGGTGATCCGGCACGGTACCTGGGCAAGGGGGTGCGGCGGGCCGTCACCATGATCAACGGTGAGATTCGCAGCGAGCTGCTCGGCCTCGATGGCCGTAACCAGAAGACTCTCGACCGGAAGATGATCAACCTCGACGGGATGCCCAGCAAGGAGCATCTCGGTGCCAATGCGATCCTTGCCGTGTCCCTGGCGGCGGCCCACGCGGCGGCGGCTGACCGGGGCGAGGCCCTGTTCCGGACGCTGGGGTCATCCACTGTGCTGCCCGTGCCGATGATGAACATCATCAATGGCGGCGCCCACGCGGACAACAGCGTGGACATCCAGGAATTCATGGTGCTGCCGGTAGGCGCCGGTTCCTTCAGCGAAGCGCTCCGCTACGGCACCGAGATTTTTCACGCTCTGAAGTCGGTTCTGAAAGGCATGGGGCTCAGTACGGCCGTGGGTGACGAGGGCGGCTTTGCCCCTAATCTGCCCTCCAACGCAGCGGCTCTCGAGACGATTGCGGAGGCGGTTGGCGAGGCGGGCTTCACGCTCGGTGGCGATATCTTTCTCGGGCTCGACGTGGCCAGCTCCGAGCTGTTTCGCGACGGCGTCTACCACCTGGAATCGGAAGGGCGCCAGTTCACGCCGGAGCGCTTCACCGAGTACCTGGCGGGGCTCGTGAGCCAATACCCGATCATCTCGATTGAAGACGGCATGGCGGAGGACGACTGGGCAGGCTGGGCGCTGCTGACAGCCGCGCTGGGTTCGCGCATCCAGCTCGTGGGCGACGATCTCTTCGTGACCAACACCGCCATCCTCAGCCGCGGCATCGCGGAGGGGATCGGCAATGCCATCCTCATCAAGCCCAACCAGATCGGGACGCTCAGCGAGACGCTGGCGGCGATCGACATGGCGGTGGATGCGGGTTATGCCGCGGTGATTTCCCACCGGTCCGGCGAAACCGAGGATACGACGATTGCCGACATCGCCGTCGGCACCCGGGCCACGCAGATAAAGACCGGTTCCCTCTGCCGTTCCGACCGGATCGCGAAGTACAATCAGCTGCTGCGTATTGAAGAGCAGCTGGGATCCGAGGCACAGTACGCGGGTGCGGCGGCCTTTCCGGTCGCACTTCCGGCCCCGGGTTCGGGCTAGCGTCGCTGGTCAACCGTGGGGAGGGGCAACATGCGGGGCGAGTTTCTAGTGATGCGGGCAGGGATCGGTCTGCTGTCGGTCCTGTTGCTGCTGCTTCAGATCCGGTTATGGGCGTCGGACGACGGCTACCGGGAGGTCGCCCGTCTGGCCAGTCTCATTACGGTGCAGACCGCCGAAAACACCCAGCTCAATCAGCGCAATCAGCGCCTGGAAGCCGAGGTCGTTGAACTCCGCAAGGGCAATTCGGCCGTGGAGGAGAGGGCCCGGGCCGATCTCGGACTGATCGGACCCAACGAGACCTTCTACCTGTTCGGTACCCCCCGGCCCGCAGGCTGAATCGCCAGGAGCTGAGCCATGCTCCACATCCAGGTCCACGACGCCGTGGCAGAGATCCGGATGGATCGACCGCCGGCGAACGCGCTGAACCGTGAGCTGGTCGAGAAACTCCTGGCCGCGCTGGAGACGGCCCGCATGGACGGTGCCCGCGCCATCGTACTCACCGGGCGTCCCGGGATGTTCAGTGGTGGCCTGGACGTCCCGGAGCTGCTCGCCCTCGACCGCCGGCAGGTGGACGCCTTCTGGAGCCGGTTCTTTGCCCTGACCCGCCAGCTGGCGGCCAGCCCCGTGCCGGTCCTTGCGGCCATCTCCGGGCACGCACCGGCCGGTGGTGCTGTGCTGGCACTCCAGTGCGACTACCGGATCGGCGTCACCGGCAAATTCAGGCTGGGCCTTAACGAAGTGCAGGTGGGCCTGCCGGTGCCCAGCACCGTACTCCTGGCTCTCGAACAGGTCGTCGGTCCGCGCGTGGCGCGGCGCATGGCCACGCGCGGCGAGATGCTCTCGATGGACGACGCGTTGGCGGTCGGCTTGCTGGACGAGCTCGTGGCTCCCGAGCAGTTGCTGGCCACGGCCCTGGCCCGTGCCAACGAGCTGCTGGCGCTACCGCCGGTCGCCATGAACACCACGCGGCTCGCGACCAAGGCCCGGTTGATCGAGGCCCTGAACAGCTCTGGCGATGCGGCCGCGGCGACAGGCTGGTGGTTCAGCAGCGAGACGCAGACGGAGATGCGCAAGCTGGTGGCGCGGCTGACGAAGCGTTGACCCGGCGCTGACAGCCGTCCCGCAGGAGCATCTTCAAGGCGCCTTGTTTTTTTTGTGGCCGGGTGGGGGAGCCGGATCGCGTCGGTTGTGGCGATGTCGCTGCGGGTGACATCAATGCGGCCCCTTTCGTCTTGAGTACAAACAAGAGATTGCGGCGATATCTTCGCCGAAAGAGCAGGGCTGTCCATTTATAGATACCGGTGAGTCGAAAGGTGGCGCCACCTCTTGCGACGATCAGCGAGCCCTATCAGAATCCCAACCCTCCGCAGCTTGTCGTAGGTTCGGTCAGGTTGCCCGACACATTTGGTTCGTACAATTATATTGATTGCTCTGATGCTCCCGATACCGATCAAACCCGATTCAACCCTCCTGACGATATGGCTTGCCACGCTGAGCGGCCTGGCCCTCTTCCGGAATCCGGTCAGGGATGGATTGAGCACGACCCTGGTCAGGGCACGCAAGACCGGATGGATTTTCCTCGGCCCGCGCACCTTTCTCAGGGTCGCCACGGTACTCAAGTTTGCCGAGATTCGGCCCATCGTTCAGGCTGCACCACGGTTGCTATTCAAGTATCTCGGCGCTTATATCTCAATGGAATTGTCGCGAAAGGAACGCGCATCGGTCTTGATCGAGCACTACACGTTCCTCAAGCATCGCGTAGTCGGAGGCTTCTTCCGAGAGATCGTCGATTCACGGCTCGAATTGTGGCGGCACGACGTAAACGAGCACACCTATCGTATCTCCCTGAGCTTTCCACGCACGACTCACGACGAGGGAGATCTGGCGCTGATCTTCCAGTCAGATACCGAGGACCTTTACACGCTATCTTTCTCGATCGGTCCGGGAAGCGTTGCAGGCGAGTTTAACGGCCGCGCCCTCTACATCTCGCGAGTACAGGGCAGGGCGAGGGGGCTGCCCCTGATCTCGAAGGCGTCGAAGGACTGTTGCGACGTGTCGCCGGCCCGGATCCTGCTTGCTGCCGCCGAGGGAGTCGCGAAGGCTCTGGAAATCAGGCATCTGTTCGGAGTTGGCGCGCGCAGCCAGCTCTCGGCGGACAAGGAACACCAATCGGACCTGCTCAAGGTGTACGACGAATTCTGGCTGGCGGCGAGCGGACTCCGACTGGATCGCAATATGTTTCATCTGGCAGTGCCGACCGTACTGAAGCCGATACAAACCATTCAGCGAGATCACCGTCGAAGGGCGCTGCGCAAGCGTCAATTCAGGGGCCTCGTTACGGAGCAGGTTTTCCGCGCGTGTCGCAACCGTGCCCTGGTGAGTGGTTGTAACGACGTCTAAGAATTGGGGTCAGACTCAGATTTCCTGGATTACAGCGCAATCCCACTCTGCGCCCAGGTCGGGACTATAGTTCATAGTTCACAATCGCTCGTCGCGCCTCGACCGGTGTCCTGTCATTCAGGCGTTCGATCGGTTCAACAGTGGAATCAACCTTAAGTCGAGTGCAACGGCGGCTCCTGAGATGATGGGCCCAGTCGGAATGTGGCGAGCGGCTGCGCTCGCAACGAGCGCGGTCATCGCCGCCCTGGTTATCGGCGCACCCGATCCGGACGCGAGCCTTCGCTCTGCTATCGCGCTTCACGACTTTGGCCACGTCATCGCCTTCGGCCTGGTCACGGCATTGTTCTCGTTCGCGCTGCCCGCCCGGTATCACCAGGGCTTCCTGCCCAGGGCGCAGGCGGCCGGCCTGGCAGCGAGTGCCGCAATAGTGCTCGGTGTGGCGGTTGAACTTGCACAGGCAGTGAGCGGGGGCAACGGGGACCTATGGGATGTCCTGCGGGACGCTGGTGGGGCATTTTTCGTGGCAATCATACTGGCGGCGCGGGATCCTGCGCTCTCTGCCCGCGCGCGCACAGCCCTGGCGGTCGTGGCAATTCTGGTCCTGGGGCCGTTCACGTTCCCGCTCCTCGCGGCGCTGTACGACGAGGCGCTCGCTCGTGCGCAGTTTCCGATACTGGCCAGCTTCGAGAGTGCGCGGGAATTGTCGCGCTTCCAGTTCGGTGAGGATTACAACGCGAGACTTGTCTCGACGTTAGATGACGAGGGACGGCCGACTTCGGCCGTGCAGCTGAGCTTGCCGCCCGGCAAGTATCCGGGCGTCGTGCTGAGTTACTTTCCGGGGGACTGGCGTGGACTCCGCGCATTGCGGCTGCTGCTGGTCAATCGCGAGCCTGTGCCGTACGAAATGGTGGTGCGAATTGACGATGCCGGGTACGACTACAAGCTCGACATGGACGATCGTTACACCCGGTCATTTGTCTTGTCGCCCGGGGCAAACCGGCTTGAAATACCACTGGCCGATGTTGCAACAGCGCCGCGTGGCCGGCGCTTCGATCTCGGGCAGGTGCGGTCGTTGCTCGTGTATGCGGTCGATCTCGCGCGGCCCCGCGAAATTATTATCGGCCCAATCGTCCTGGTCCGATAATTCACTGGAGAAAGTGCCAGCTGGTGGCGCGGATGACGAAGCGCTGACGAAGCGCTGAGGGAGCGCTGAAGCGAGGGCTCGGTGACGCCGCCGGCGGGCTAGAAGCTGTATCCCAGTTCGATGCCCGCGTAGGCTCCGTCATCCTCGCTTTCGTGACGATAGCCGGCTTTGAGACCAACCGACCACGGCACCGACGGCTGGAAGACAAACACGAGCCCTAACGACTCCGCGTGGCTTTCGTCGTTACCGCCGACGACGACGTCGCCGCCAAGGGAGCGCCCCGCTGACAGTGCACGCATCACGCGCACCCTGGACCAGTAGGCGCCTTGGTTGCTGGTATAGGACGCGATCGCATTGGCGCGCCAGCCTGGCACGATTTCGTAGTCGCCCTGGATATCCAGCTTGATGCCGACCTGCCTGCCCCGCGCCTGCGCGGACGGGTCATCCGGCTGCAGATCGGTATCGGTGTAGCGTAGCCCGACGTAGGCCGAGGCCCAGCCGCGTGAGAATGACGTGCCGTACCCGAGGGCGGCCTCCATGCCATAGGCGCTGGCGTCGACGACGCCGGGCTCGCCGTCGTACTCGTAGCCGAAGGCATCGATCCAGTAGCGCTGCAAGAGGCCACGGCCGGCCTCACGTCCTGGGCCTGGTAGCACGATGCCCGCATAGCTGTAGTAGGAGCCATTGCCGGCTTCGCCGCCCGTCAGTACGAGGCGATCGCTGGCCATGGCCGCATTTGCTGTCAGCAGCGCGGCAAGCGCCACCACTGTTCGCCAGTCCATCATGCGGTCAGCTTATAGAGATAGATTGGGGCGGCATTGGTTTCGAGGACTTGCTCGTCTGCGACGCTGCCGGTGACATCGAGGGCGCCGTGTGGCGTGACTTCCCTGGCATCGAGTTGCGCGTCCCGTGGCAGGGCACCCCACGCGACCACAGTTCGCGACGGCGCTGCGGGATCCGGCGCAGAGATGAATCCGACCTCCGCGTGGGTCGTCGCAGTGCCGTTCCGGTAGAGTAGTGGCGCCCAGCGCTGGCCCCGCGGCACAGTCGACCGGGGGCCACCCCGCAAGAAGCTGCCAAGTCGCTCGAGCGGCGTCTGAATGCGGTCATCGAGGCCATTGAGACGCCATTGCAGGTCAGAGCCGAACAGGAATAACTCCAGCTGGTTGCGCTTGCCCGCCGAGTCCCACCGGAACTCGCACCCAACCGCCTGTGGCGCGTGCACGTCCGTCCGCGTCGGCCGGACCAGGCTGCGTACCGTCGCCTGGACGTGGAGCCGCCCGGTTGGCAACAGGAGCTCGCCGCCAATCTCATCGCCCACGCGCGCGCCGGTAACCGGCGTTCCCACCAGGCGAAAGCCCAGCGGCGAGATGTCGGTCGCGAGCCCAAGCGCCACGCCTTGAGGGGTAGTCACGCGCAGCGGCACCGGCAACGGAAAGCGATACTCGCGTCGCCGGAAAGAGGCCAGGCGCAAAGAAAACCGGATGGCGAGCACCGCCAGGCAAAGCGTCAACCCCGCCCAGATCACGTTGATCACCAGGGCGCTGGGCGGCATCGTCCCACCGCGCAGATACAGCAGGATCCCGACCGGGATTGCCAGCGCGTTCAGGCCAAGAACCAGGTACTGGGGCCAGAGGACGCGTTGTGTGGCGTCGGCAGCGCCCATGTTTTTCGGTGTGACCACGAAGCGGAGCTTGCGCAGGAAAAACCCGAAGGTCGCCGTAATGAATACGGCGAAACGGATCATGTTGTACTGCTCGGTCAGGAGGCTTCGCCCGTAGCCCCGACCGACCTCTTCAAAGACCAGAAAGGTCAGAACGTAGTACGGCAAGAAGCGCACCAGAAACTCGCTGTTAATGCTGGCGATCGGCATGACACCGGTGGTCAGGACCACTACGGGCGCGAGGAAGAAAATCGCCCGCTGCCAGCCTTCGAAATAGGCCAGCATGGTCGAGAGGTATGACAGGCGCTGGGCCAGCGACAGGCCGCGGGCAAACAGTATCCCTTCCTGGCGCCAGACCTGCATCGCGCCCTGGCCCCAGCGAAGACGCTGTTTCAGGAACGGTATCGCCGTGGCAGGGGCGAGACCGAAGGCCAGCGAGCGCCCGTAGTACACAGAGCGCCAGCCGCGCTTGTGCAGCCGGATTGAAGTGTGAATGTCCTCGGTGACGGAGCCGGTCGCGAAGCCGCCGATGTCATCGAGCGCCGCGCGGCGGATGACCGCGCAACTGCCGCAGAAAAACGCGGAATTCAAGCGGTTCTTGCCAGCCTGGATGACCCGGAAAAACAGCGACTGCTCGCTCCACACGTGCGAATTGTTGGCCCCGAGGCGGTGCTGGAAGGAATCAAGGTTGTAGAAATCCTGGGGCGTCTGCACGAAGGCGACTCGCTCGTCAGCGAAGAAGCCGAGGGTTTCCTCAAGAAAGGCGGGTGCTGGCGCATGGTCGGCATCGAATATGGCAATCAAGGGAGCCGACGTGTGCTTTAGCGCATTGTTGAGGTTGCCCGCCTTGGCGTGCGAGTTCTCGGTCCGGGCGAGGTAGCGGCAACCGAGTTCACCGGCTAGCAGGCGCATCCCGGGCCGGTTGCCGTCATCGAGCAGCCAGACCTCATCGGCATGCTTCATGCGCTGCGCCGAGAGAATCGTGCGGCGTACGATATCCACCGACTCATTGATCGTCGGCACGAACACCGCCACGCGGGCATTGGCCGGCACCGGGAGGGGCGCCGGTTGGCGCAGGCTCCAGCAGATGAAGATGAACAGCAGCGCGCAGGCAAAGCCGAAGAGCTCCGCTGCATAGACGAGCGTGGAGAAGACCGGTGCGTCGGGATTGAAGTTACTTACCCGCCAGCTCAGGTACCAGACAGCAACGGCAATAAACAGGAATACCAGGCCCTGCTGCGCTATGGAAAGCCTGGCGTACTTCCCGGCGACGGAGTCTGCACGGCCAGGGCTGTCGGTATCCACGATCCGGGGTCTCCATCCGCAGGGGGCGAGCACCTGTCAGGCGGTGCGGGGGAGACTTTAGCGGCGGTCGGATCGATGATCCGGAAGCACGTCGCAGTCTTACTTAAGTCATCGGGCGAGACGGCCGTTGATCGCTACTCCCGCGATTCGTGTCGTGGGTCACAGAGTGCGCAGCACCGGCCGTCGCAAGCACGCGGCCACTCGTCGCCGGATGCGACCCGGCCAACTGCCAGCAATCGGCCTGCAGAGCCGATCCCTGTCCGCGCGATCAGCGGTTTCACATAGTGGTGAGGCGCGCATCACATCGCGCGTCGGCCCGCGTCTCTACTCTCTCGCTCCACATGAGCCACTAGCCGGGACTTCCAACATGTACCGCAGCTTCCCCAACCAGGCCGGTCTGACTCTGACTGAGCTGCTCACGGCACTGAGCGTCATCGCCATCGGCCTGTCAATGGTCGGGACCAGCTATGACTCGGTCGTGAGCAATAACCGGCGCGCGACCAGCATCAACCAGCTGGTCTCGGAGATGCATGCGGCTCGCAGCGAGGCCATCACGCGCAACGTTCAGGTCACCATCTGCCCCAGCAGCGACGGCGAGACCTGTTCGGGTGGGCCGGACTGGAGCACGGGGCGGGTGTCCTTCACGGACGTGGACAGGGATCGCGTTCCGAACGGGGACGACTTCATCCTCGGGCGGAGTCCCGCCACGCCGAGGCTCACGATCACCTCGGACGAGTTCCCCGCCTTCCTGGTCTACCGTCCCAGTGGTCGCGTCATGGCGGATACGGTGGAGGATGACACCGGCCAGTTTACGTTCTGCGACCAACGGGGGGCGACTTTTGCCCGCGTCGTGATCATCAGCTCGTCCGGCCAGCCGTCTCTCTCGGAAGCACAGGCGGACGGCAGCGCGCCCGAGTGCCCGGTGGGCTGATCTGCCATGAAAACCAGTGTTCTGCGCGGCATGCATCCGAGGGGCTTCACGCTCATCGAGGTGCTGGTTTCCCTGCTCGTCATCTCGGTCGGCCTGCTGGCCATCGCCTCACTTCAGCTCTTGTCGAAGAGGTCCAACTACGACGCGGCGCAACGGACCACGGCGGCTCACCTGGCTGCAGACCTGCTGGCGAGAATGCGGAGCAACCCCGTCGCACTGATCACGTATATGCCGGGTGCCCTGCTTGGCGGCGGCACGCTGGGCGAGCCTGCGACCAACTGCACGGGGGCGGTCGCGAACTGTTCCCCCGACGAGCTCGCCAACTTTGACCTCTGGCAGTGGGAGCAGGGACTCGACGGGGCCTTCGAGACCCAGGATGGCACGGCCGCCGGGGGCATCGTCTCACCGCAGGCGTGTATCACGGGACCGGGGTTCGGCGGCAACGGTACCTACACCGTGGCGATCGCCTGGCGCGGCCTTACCGAGAGCACCAACCCGGTGACGGACGCCTGTGGCGAGGGCTCCGGGTTCTACGGCGGAAATGACGAGTACCGCCGGGTACTGGTCGTCAGCACCTTCATCAACGCGGGCTAGGCAACATGCGGCAGACGAACAGCTCAGCACGAATGAACGCCGGCTTCACCCTGGTGGAGCTGATGATCGGCATGTTGCTCGGACTGCTGCTGATCGGGGGCGTCGTTGCCTTGTTTCTCCAGAGCAGCGAGAGCTTTCGCACGGACGAGAACGTCGCGCGGATGCAGGATCAGGCCCGCTATGCCATGGACGAGCTGGGCCGGGACATCGAGATGGCAGGTTTCATCGCCGAGCCGCTGTCGCCGACTGCCCTGACGTTCGACGCCAGCCTGGCAGTGGAGGACGGCTGTGGGCCCGCCGGCGAGGATGACTGGCTGGTCCGGCTAATCGATGCTGGAACGGGCGACAACACCACCTTGACGGGCGTGGACAACGCGACGGGCGCGGCGGCGGCCGGGGCTTACGCCTGCATAGATTCCGGCGAGGTCGATGCAGGCAGCGACGTTATCGCCGTTAAACGGATGGCTGCGCACCTCGTACCGCCGGCTGACGTCCAGCCGGGCCGCGTCTACATCCAGTCCAACGGCACGCTGGGTCAGCTCTACAAGGAACCGGCCGCGACCCCGCTGGCCGGTATCTCGGCCATCCGGGAGTACCGTCCGCGGATTTATTACATCCGGAACTACGGTGCCGTGGAGGGTGACGGCATACCGACGCTGTGCCGCAAGGCGCTGGGCAGCGGGAGTCCCGCACCCATCGAGACGGACTGCATTGCGCAGGGCATTGAAGACCTCCAGATTGAGTACGGACTGGACCTGGACGGCGATGGGGCTGCCAACCAGTACCTGGCCGACCCGACTCTCGCAGAAGTCCAGAATGTCGTCTCGGTCCACATCACCCTGCTGGCCCGCACCCTGACGGCGGACCGCCGCTACACAGATTCCCGCACGTACCAGGTCGGCAACGCCCCGGACTACAGCCCGAACGACAACTTCCACCGCCGAATCTACTCGGTAACGGTGACCGTCCATAACCTGCGGAATCTCCGCCGGTTGAGCACCTGAGGCAAAAACGATGAAAAATCTCGGCATCCCTGTTCGCGGCCGGCAGAGTGGCAGTGTCCTCCTCGTCTCGATCATCTTTTTGCTCGTGCTCGGGCTCCTTGGTCTCGCCTCCATGAGCACCAGCCGCATCGAGCTGCGCCTGGCCAACAATACGGAGTCGCAGACCAGCGCCGATCAGGCCGTGCAGGCCCTGGCTGATGCGGTGGTGGCGATCCCCGCCATGACCCCGGTGGTGGGCAGCGCTGGCTACACCCTGTGCACGCCCGGCGTGCTGCCGTGCAACGCCGAGAGCCTGTACATGCCCGCTGGTGAGCTGGCCGCCGCGGTCGCTGCAGGGTACCTGTGGGGCTCCGCGGTGATGACCGCACCGAGCAACAGCCCGCCCCCGCGGGGCCTGGGCTTCAGCGCCGACAAGTTCACGGCCACGGGTTTCGAGATGAACGCAACGTTCGACCGCGCCGCGGCGGGCCTGGGTACGGCCGACGTCACCCAGGGAATCCTTCTCGTCATGCCGATCAGTTGAATCTGACAGGACTCCACCCTATGAACATCGCGAAGCGGCTGCTACCCATCCTGGGCCCGGCCCTGCTGGTTCTCCGCTCCGGCGTGGGCCTGGCGGATGACACGGATATCTACTACAACTTCACGCCCACCCCCGGCGGCGAGCCCCTGGTGATGTTCAGCCTGGACTACCGGCCGAACCTGGGGTCCACGGCCTGCCAGGGTGGCGTGTGTGCGGGCCTGATCGCCGAGGGCTATCTGGCAGTCCAGCCGTCCTACACGTTCTTCGACGTGCTGCGCGCGTCACTCAAGAAAGTGATGAAGCCACTCGAGGGCGTCAAGGTCGGGTTGATGATCAACCACGATAACCGTAACAACTGCGCCGGCCCCACCAAGGTGGTCTCCGGCTGCAGCAACGGCGGCTACATCGCCCTCGGCTTCCAGAGCTTTCTGGAAGACGATGCCAACGGGGCCAAGGCCGCCTTCAGCAAGTTCCTGGCGGACATGCCCACACCGGCGGTCGGGGGCCACTCGTACCAGGGCAAGGAACTGTTCTTCGAGTTCTATCGCTACCTGAGCGGGCAGGGCGTGTACAACGGCCACGTCGGCTTCACCGACTACACAACGCCGGTCGCCACCAACCTCAATGAGGACAAGCCCCTTATTGACTGGGACGCCACCATTGAGAGCGGGGCCAATTACCTCAGCCCACTTCTGAACGCCACCGCGTGCTCGAAGATCTTCACGGTGAACATCATGTTCCTGGTCTCCAGCCAGGAGGTGGACTCGGACACGGCCATCAAGGCAGCGGTTGCCAGCGGCGGCATGGCGCTGACGGGTAACCCGACGTTCCCCACCGTCCTGCAGTGGCTGCGGGACGTGGACCTGGCCGACGGTACCAAGGGCACGGCGCCCAACCTGACCGGGAAGCAGAACGTCACGTCCTACTTCATCGTGGACCCCACCAAGATCAACACGACCACCAGGGGGTACGCAACGGCTGGCGGCACCGGTGTGCCGCTGCCCCTCGACAGCAACCCGGACGCTCTCATCAAAACCTTGAATGACATCTTCAAGCAGGTCCTGTCCGTCAGTACGACCTTCGTGGCGGCCTCGGTGCCGGTCAACGTCTTCAACCGCGCCGAGGTCGTTGACAATATCTATCTCGCCCTGTTCCAGCCCGACGCGGCCGCCCGGCCCTACTGGAACGGCAACCTGAAGAAGCTGAAGGTTCAGGGCATTAACGATTCCAATCCGGTCCTCGTGGACGCGAATAGCCAGCCGGCCGTAGCAGCCGATGGCCGACTGCGTTTCACGGCCACGACCTTCTGGACCCAGGCAGGCTTACTGCCAGCGCCGGACCTGGCGGCGGGCGAAATCGCGGGCGCTGACGGCCGCTCCGTCATACGCGGCGGCGCCGGCCAGAATATACCCGGCTACCTCAGCGTTGCCGGGCCCGGGCTAACCAATGCCGCTGGCCCCCGGCGCCTCTTCTATGACAACGGTGCCTCGCTGGCGGCACTCAACGCGGACGCCGGCACGGCCACGGCCCTGCAGGCCAGTCTGGGCGCCGCCAGCAGCGCTGTGGCCCTCGACCTGCTCAAGTTTGCGCGGGGGCTCGATGTGGGCGACCTTGACGGTGATAGCAACGTCAGCGAAGCCCGCCCCTGGATCATGGCGGACCCACTGCATTCCCGGCCCCTGCCATTGAACTACGGTGCCAAGGACGGCTACTCCACGACCAACCAGGCGATCTTTATCGCTGTGGCGGGCAACGATGGCCTGCTGCACTTCATCCGCAATACCACCACCGGCGGCGTCGAAAGTGGCCAGGAAGTGTGGGCGTTCATGCCCAAACTGGTGATGGACAGGGTCGCGACGCTGCAGACCAATGGGGCCGGCGTCGCGCATCCCTATCTGCTCGATGGCTCGGCAGTGTCCTACCTGGACGACGCCAACAACAACGGCACGATCGATTCCGGCGAGAAGGCTTACCTGTTCTTCGGCCTCGGCCGCGGCGGCCGCGCGTACTATGCCCTGGATGTCAGCGACCCGGTCAACCCGGCACTGCTCTGGAGCATCAGCAACTCCGGGAGCTTTAGTGAACTGGGCTATAGCCTGGCGGAACCCCGCCTGATACGCGTCAATACGGGCAGCGGCAGCAAGCCCGCGCTGGTACTGTCGGGTGGCTATTCCCTGAACAAGGACCTGCGCGCCGGCGTGGGTACGGATGACAACTATGGCCGCGCGATCTTCGTGGTGGACGCCGCCACGGGCAGCCTGATCTGGAAGGGCGTGGGCGGCAGCGGCACCAACAGCGCAACCATCTCCTATCACGCGAGCCTGGTGGACAGTATCTCGTCGTCGGCCGCAGTCCTGGACGCGGATGGCAACGGCCTCCACGACCGCGTCCTGGTGGGCGACACGGGCGGCAACGTCTGGCGGGCCGACATCGCCGGAACCGATACGAGCAATTGGAAGCTGACCCTGCTCGCGAGCCTGGGACGCCACGGGGTCGTCTCGCCCGGCAAGGCCGATGACCGGCGCTTCCACCACCGGCCCGACCTGGTCCAGGGGAGCGACGAGAATGGGCAATACGACGCGGTGATCATCGGCAGTGGCGACCGCCCGGATCCCCTGGACAAGGGCGGCGTGGTCAATAACTGGATGTACATGCTCAAGGATCGCAACGTCTCGCCCGGCTCCGGTGAGGATAGTGACCTGATTGCCGATGATCTCGGCGACGTCACGACCACCTGCCTCACCCCGGACACCGAGTGTCTGGCCGACCTGGATGCCGGCTGGCGGCTGGCACTGGTGGACGTGGGGGAAAAGGCTCTGGCGACCCCGACGACCATCGGCGGCACGGTCTACTTCACCACCTACCTGCCTCCCGGCAGTTCGCCGGAGGTGACCTGCACCCCGTCGGAGGGCACCGGCCGCCTCTACGCGGTGTCGTACAAGAACGCCACGGCCACGCGCAACTACGACGTGACAACTGAGACCCTGGAGCGCTATACGGATCTGAAATCCCAGGGTATTCCCTCGGAAATCGTCTCACTCCCGCCCAATTCGATTCTGCGTCCGGACCTGAGTATCGAGCGGACGGGGGCGCCCACGCGGTTCCAGACCTACTGGTTCGGGGCCGAGGACACCGACCTCTGATACCGGGGAGCATGTTCCATGAAAACGATCAGCAGACGTGATGGCGACCGCCTGGCGGCGGGTTTCACCCTGGTTGAGTTGATGATCGTCCTGGCCATCATCGCCATCCTGACGGTGGTCGCTTACCCGTCATACGAGCGCTACATTGTGCGGAGCAACCGACAGGCGGTGCGGTCCATGCTCTACGCGATCGCCGACCGCCAGGAGCAGTTCTTCCTGGATAACAAAGCCTACGCACCGGACCTGTCCACCCTGGGCTATGCCGAAAACACGCTCTACGTCGGCCGTGACGGCCAGCTGGCAGGCGCGGATGCCGACAACCTGACCTACTCGCTGCGGATTACGGATGCCGCCGACACGAGCTACACGGTCAAGGCGTGGCCGGCGGGTGTCCAGGCAGAGCGGGATACCGAGTGCGGCAATCTCTCACTGACCAGCAGCGGCCAGCGCGCTCAGTCCGGCGGCGGGGAAACCTGCTGGTAGCCTCGTGACCACAGCGTCTGGCGCCCAACGCTCCTAGCGCGCCAGCAACACGTATAACGCGCCCGTTCCCCCGTCCCTGGCCGGCGCCGTCGTGAAGGCCAGCACCTGCTCCCACTGGGGCAGCCACTTGTTGAGCTTCACCTTGAGCACGGGACCGCCGGGCCCGGAGCGCAGGCCCTTGCCATGCACGATGCGGACGCAGCGGTGACCCTCCAGCAGGACGTCGGTCATGAACTCCCGAAGCATGCTCCGGGCCTCGTTGGCGGTGAGGCCGTGGAGGTCCAGTTCGTTCTGGATGGAGTACTTGCCCCGGCGCAGGTCCTTCAGCACCTTCAGGGGGACGTGGGGCCGACGAAAGTTCAGTTCCTCGCCGTTTTCCAGGCCCACCTCACTGGGCCCAATCGCCAGGGATTCCTCCAGCGCCGCCTGCTCGTCCGCCCGGGCGAAGCGGGCCCGCGGTAGCGGCTGAGGTTTGCGCAGGGGCACGCGGCGTCGGGCCTTGACCGGCTGAACGGGGCCTACCAGGGACGCAAAACTCGTGGTCTCGTCCGTGGCCGGATTTTTCTGGCCCTTCCGCGTCACCGGGGCTCCTTCAGACCTTCTTCGCGGCAGGCCTGTTCGTGGGCTTGCTCGCGCGTCCGCTCGCTATGCTTTAGGATTCTAGGGCTTCACCGTCCCGGCTGCTCAACAATGCGTCTCCTGCTTTCCAATGACGATGGCTATCAGGCGGATGGCCTGGCCACGCTTGCCCTCTGCCTGGCTGATCTGGCCGACATCACCGTGGTGGCGCCCGACCGGAATCAAAGCGGCGCGAGCCACTCGCTGACGCTCGATGCGCCGTTGCGGGTGGGCAAGACACGGGAGGGCATCCACTATGTCAACGGCACGCCGACCGACTGTGTGCATCTCGCCATCACCGGTTTGCTGGAGCACGAGCCGGACATGGTGATTGCCGGCATCAATCACGGCGCCAACCTGGGCGATGACGTGCTCTATTCCGGCACGGTAGCCGCTGCCGCCGAGGGCCGGTTTCTGGGCCTGCCAGCCATCGCGGTCTCACTCACCGGCGAGCACCGGCACTTCGACACGGCGGGCCAGGCCATCCGCACCCTTTTCCAGGCGCTGGTGGAGAACTCGCTGCCCGCCGACACGATCCTGAACGTCAATGTCCCGGATATCCCCTTCGGCGAGCTTCGCGGCTTTCAGGCCACCCGCCTGGGCTATCGCCACCGCTCGGAGCCCGTGGTGGAGGCCAGCGATCCGAAAGGACGGCCCATCTACTGGGTGGGAGCCGCCGGCAAGGGGCAGGACGCCGGTCCGGGGACGGACTTTCACGCCATCGAGCACGGCTTTGTGTCGGTAACGCCCCTGAAGCTCGATCTTACCGACCGGTCCCGCCTGGACCTGATCGCGGACTGGCTGCCCAAGTGAGCGGCGACCAAGTGAGCGGCAAGAAGTGAGCGGCGAAAAACGCGCCATCCGCGGCATCGGCATGACCTCCGCCCGCACCCGCCAGCGGCTCGTGCAGCGGCTTGGGGAAACCGGCATCACCAACCCGGCTGTGCTGGAGCGGATCCGCAGTGTGCCGCGCCACCTGTTCGTGGACGAGGCGCTCGCCAGCCGGGCTTACGAGGACAGCGCCCTGCCGATCGGCCAGGGTCAGACCATTTCCCAACCCTGGGTGGTCGCCCTGATGACGCAGGCCCTGGTCACTGGCCTCGAGAAACCGCTGAAGAAGGTGCTGGAGGTCGGTACGGGCTGCGGCTACCAGACGGCCGTCCTCTCACCCTTCGTCCGGCAGCTCTTCACGATCGAGCGCATCGCCAGCCTGCAGCAGGCTGCGCGGGCGCGGCTCAATGAACTCGGCTTCGACAACATCCGCTACCGTCACGGGGACGGCTTCAAGGGGTGGCCGGGGCAGGCCCCCTTCGACGGCATCATCGTCGCTGCGGCGCCCGGGGAAGTACCTGCCACACTCCTGGAGCAACTTGGCGAAGGCGGCCGCTTGATCATCCCGGTGGGCCCGGCGGGTGAGCAGGACCTGGTGCGGGTCACCCGGACTGCGGACGGCTTTGTTCGTGAGCAGTTGTCCAGCGTGTCCTTCGTGCCGCTCGTCGAAGGGACGGGCGCTCCTGCGGGCCGAGCAGCAGGGCGGCAACGACCCGGCGATCCTCGGCAACGAGCACGTTATAGGTGCGACAGGCGGCAGCGGTGGCCATGACCTCGAAGCCCACGCCCCGGGACATGATCGTGGTCAGCAGGCGATTGCCGGCGAACCGGTGGGTGGTGCCGGTGCCGAACAGGATCACTTCCGGGTCCAGATCCAGGGCGGGCTGAAAGTCGTCGAGCTGCAGTTCCGTGATCGGGCGCGGGTTCCAGCCGGTGAGAATCCTGTCGGCGCTGACGATCACCGGTCCGGGGTAGCTCGTGCCGCCGATCAGAACCGCAGCATGCGTGACGGACTGTATATAATTTCCAGAGCCCTTCTCGGCGTGCAGTTTCATGACGCTTCCCCGCTGTCACCAGACGATAGCATGAGCCTGCGCGCCGCGGCCCAGGCAGTCCTCCCCGACATCCGTTGCCGGTCTGCCCCCGCTGGACTTGCCGATGCCTTGCCGCCGGAACTGCACCCGGTACTGCGCCGGGTGCTGGCAGCCCGACAGGTGACGCCCGGCCAGCTGTTGCCCGGTCTTGGTCAGCTGCTCCCGGTCGGCGAGTTGCCGGGCGTCGCCGCGGCCGCAGAGCGGCTCGTTGCTGCGAGGACCCGCGGCGAACGCGTGCTGATCATTGGGGATTTTGACGCCGACGGCGCTACGGCCACGGCGCTCGCGATGAGTTGCCTGCGGGCCTTTGGGTTTAACGCTCCTGGCTTCCTGGTTCCCGATCGCTTCACGCTGGGTTACGGCCTGTCGCCGGGCATTGCAGAGCTGGCGGCGGCCCGCCGGCCGGCACTCCTGCTGACGGTGGACAACGGCATCACCAGTGTCGACGGCGTACGCCGTGCCCGGGAGCTGGGCATGGAGGTGCTGATCACCGATCACCACCTCGCGGGGTCCGAGCTCCCCGCTGCGGCGCTCATTGTGAATCCGAATCTGCCGGGTTCCAGTTTCGGGAGCCCGGCGTTGTGCGGGGTCGGCGTCGCCTTCTACCTGATGGCTGCCGCAGGCAGGCGACTCGCCGAGCTCGGTCTGGTTTCGGATGAGGTGGCCCGGGAGGCCGTAACGGCCTGTCTCGACCTGGTGGCACTGGGCACCGTGGCCGATCTGGTGCCACTGGACTTCAACAACCGGATCCTGGTCGCGGAAGGCCTGCGGCGGATCCGCGCGGGGCGCACGCGACCCGGGATCGAGGCGCTGTTCCGCGTCGCGGGCCGGACCCCCGCCGGTGCCCGCAGCAGCGACCTGGGCTTTGCGATCGCACCACGGCTGAACGCGGCCGGCCGCCTTGCCGACATGACGCTCGGCATCGAGTGCCTGCTGGCAACCGACGACGGTACGGCTCGTGGGCAGGCCGCCCAGCTCGACGCCCTCAATACGGAGCGGCGGGCGCTGCAGGACCGGATGCAGGGAGAAGCGCAGGTGTTGCTGGCGGACTTGTCCACGGCGGCCGTGACCTCTGGTGGCGCCTGCTGTCTCTTCGATGAGCGCTGGCATCCGGGGATCGTCGGGCTGGTGGCAAGCCGCATGCGCGAGATCACCGGCGAGCCCGCCATCGCGTTTGCCCGTGCCACTGAGGCCGGGATGCTGCGCGGCTCTGCCCGGTCAGTGGAGGGGATCCATGTCCGTGACCTGATCGCCAACGCGGTGGCGCGAATCCCGCACCTGACTATTCGTTATGGCGGGCATGCCATGGCGGCAGGATTGACCCTGCCCGAGTCGGACCTTCCGGCCTTTCAGCGCGCTCTGGCGGTTGAACTGGTGCGCGTGCGGGACCCGCTGGGGGGTGCTGGCATTGTCTGGACTGACGGCGGTCTTCTGCCCGATCAACTCCAGCTCGACGTCGCCGAAGTGCTGGCAGCCGCCGGTCCCTGGGGGCAGGCCTTTCCGGAGCCCCTGTTCGACAACCACTTCACGGTCCGGGAGCAGCGGGTGGTCGGTGAAAAGCACCTGAAGCTCCGGGTGCAGCACCGGGACGGCGGTCCACTACTGGACGCAGTGGCGTTTCGTCGCGCTCCGCTGGCGACGGCCCGGAATGTGCCCGCGCGGCTCGTGTATCGCCTGGACGTTAATCACTACCGGGACACGCGCACCGCCCAGCTGGTTGTTGAGCATCTGGATTGCGTCTAGCATTCCCGTTTTCCCGCGCGCTGCCAGGCCATGGAAACCGCCCAGATCCACTTGAACATCCGCGACCTCCGCGAGCGCAGTGGCGCTCTCAGGGGGTATCTTTGACTTCGACGCCAAGCTGCGTCGCCTGAGCGAAGTCCGGGAAGCCCTGCAGGATCCCGCTGTCTGGAATGACCCTGCCCGTGCCCAGGCCCTGGGCAAGGAGCAGTCGGATCTCGAGGCTGTCGTGACCCGCATCGAGAAGATCGATCGGTCTCTCGAGGACTCCGGGGGCCTGCTGGAGCTGGCGGAGGAAGAGAACGCCGACGCGACGGTCGGCGAGGTGCTGCGCGACCTCAAGTCCGGAACCACTGATGTTGAGCAGCTGGAGTTTTCCAGAAGGTTCGCCGGCAAGCACGACGCGGCGAACGCCTTTCTGGATATTCAGGCGGGCGCTGGCGGCACCGAGGCCCAGGACTGGGCCGCCATGCTGCTGCGGATGTACCTCAAGTATGCAGAGTCCAATGGCTTTTCCGGCGAGATGATCGAAGCGTCCTCCGGTGAAGTGGCGGGTATCAAGAGCGCCACCATCCACGTGGTGGGCCCCTATGCCTACGGCTGGCTGCGGACGGAGACCGGTGTGCATCGGCTGGTGCGCAAGTCGCCCTTCGATGCCGGCAATCGCCGCCACACTTCCTTCGCCGCCGTGTTCGTGTCGCCGGAAATCGACGACGATATCGCGATCGAGATTGATCCGTCGGATCTGCGGATCGATGTGTATCGGGCCAGCGGTGCGGGCGGGCAGCACGTGAACAAGACCGAATCCGCCGTGCGCATCACCCATGTGCCGACGAACACCGTCGTGCAGTGCCAGAGCGAGCGCTCCCAGCACAAGAATCGCGCCACCGCTCTCAAGCAGATGCGCGCCAAGCTCTACGAGCTGGAAGAGCAGAGGCGGCGGGCCGAGGCGCAGGCCCTGGAGGACACCAAGTCCGACGTGGGCTGGGGCCAGCAGATCCGCTCCTACGTCCTCGACCAGTCGCGGGTCAAGGATCTCCGCACCGGCGTGGAATCGAGTACGCCGGACAAGATTCTTGACGGTGATCTGACGAAATTCATCGAAGCCAGTCTCAAGCAGGGCCTCTGACGATGACCCAGGACGACAACAAGCTCGTGGTGGAACGCCGGCGCAAGCTTGCCGAGTTGCGGGCGGCCGGGTTCCGCTTTCCGAACGGCTTCCGGCGCAGTGCCCTCGCGGGCCAGCTGCACGCGATTTACGCCGGCTACAGCAACGAGACGCTGGAAGCCGAGCCGGTTGAGGTGCTGGTCGGCGGTCGCATGCTGACCAAGCGCCTCATGGGCAAGGCCAGCTTCGCGACGCTCCAGGACCGCTCGGGCCAGATCCAGGTGTTCCTGCAGAGGGAGACGCTGGGAGACGCGGCCTACGCGGCCTTCAAGAGCCTTGATCTCGGCGATATCGTCGGCGTGCGGGGCGCCATGTTTCGCACCAGGACCGGTGAGCTGAGCGTCAGAGCGGCAGAGCTGACGCTGCTGACCAAATCCCTGCAGCCTCTCCCGGAGAAATTCCACGGCCTGACCGATCAGGAGGTTCGCTACCGGCGGCGGTACGTGGATTTGATCGTCAACGAGGAGACGCGGCGGGTTTTTCAGACCCGCACCCAGGTGGTGCAGTTCCTCCGCTCGTACCTGGACGCCATGGACTTCCTCGAGGTCGAGACGCCGATGATGCAGGCGATCCCCGGCGGGGCAGTGGCCCGGCCCTTCATTACGCACCACAACGCGCTGGACCGGCAGCTCTACCTGCGGGTAGCTCCGGAGCTTTACCTGAAGCGCCTGGTGGTGGGCGGCTTCGAGCGGGTTTACGAGCTCAACCGGAATTTCCGGAATGAGGGCGTCTCCACCCAGCACAATCCCGAGTTCACCATGCTCGAGCTGTACATGGCCTACGCGGACTACCGGACCCTGATCGAGATGCTGGAAAACCTGCTGCGCAGCCTTGCGGTGCATGTCCTCGGGACGACGCAGGTGGAGTACCAGGGGACCGTCCATGATCTCGCGGCGCCCTTCAGGAAGCTGTCGGTGGAGGAGGCCCTTGTGCAGTACAACCCCGGTCTTGTCATGAACCGTTTGCGGGACGCGGAGTACCTGCGGGGCGTGTGCAGCAGCCTCGGCATTCCGGTGAAGACGGCCTTCGGGGCCGGTAAGCTTCTGATCGAGATCTTCGAGAAGACGGCAGAGCACGAGCTGACGGACCCCACGTTCATCACCGGGTATCCCGCCGAGGTCTCACCACTGGCGCGACGGTCCGACACGGATCCGTTCCTCACCGACCGTTTCGAGTTCTTTATCAGCGGGCGGGAACTGGCCAACGGCTTCTCGGAGCTGAATGATCCGGAAGACCAGGCGGACCGCTTCCGCGCCCAGGTGGCGCAAAAGGATTCCGGCGACGAGGAGGCCATGTTCTACGACGCGGACTACATCACCGCGCTCGAATACGGCATGCCACCGACGGCGGGCCTTGGCATCGGCGTGGACCGGCTGGTGATGTTTATCGCCAACCAGGCGTCGATCCGGGACGTGCTGCTGTTTCCGCACCTGCGGGACTCAGCCTAGTAGGAGCGCCTTAAGGCGCGACCCGAACACCGGGAGGACTCATGCAAGACGAAAAGATCAAGGTGCGCATCACCGAATCGGATCAGGTCATCGAGGTGGTCGTGCTGAGCAAGCGGCCTGAGCGCATAGAGGTCGTTCTTGGTACGGGCATCCACAACGTGCGCTGCGAGTTGTTGCCCACCCGCAATGGCAAGGCCTATTCCGGGTCGGTGCAGGGCCGCGAGATCGTCTACGAACGGACACCGGAGCAGGTCAAGGTGGACATCGACCGCTTGAATCCGACGCTGAGGAAGTCGCGGCCGCGGTAGGGACGGTCGCGCCTAAAGGCGCTCCTACAGGGGGACGTGGTAGGGAAGTTCCAGGCGGCGGGCCGGCTGCGTTTTTGCTTCATCGAGGAAGAAGGGCCCGGGAAGATCGTCCAGCACGATGACCGCAAGGAACTCGCAGCCGGTCTCCGTGGGCGCAGAGCTCACGACCTGCCCCACGACCCCCCGGTCGGCGTAGAGTGCTGCACCGGCCGCCGGCGGGACCGCTGCCGCCGAGAAACGCAGCATGCGGCGCTTCACGCGGCCGAGATACTTCATGCGGGCCACGATCTCCTGCCCGGTGTAGCAGCCCTTGGTGAAGCTGATCCCGCCGAGAAGATCCAGGTTAAGCATCTGCGGGACGAATTCGCCCCTGGTGGCGGCGGTGATGGTGGGGATGCCGGCCCGGATATCCGCCAGCTGCCAGGCGCTGCGCGGGCTGGCAGTGGCGCTGCTGCGGGCAGCGTCAGCCGCCGCTCCCAGCAGGAGCTGCCGCCCATCCTCGCCCTGGATCCTCACTGCCTGGCCGCTGGCTGCCGACGCCGGTGTGCCGAGCAGGCCAACGATGGGCAGATCCAGTAGTGTGATCTGCGCTTTCGCGCGCAGGACGTACATCCGCAGACGTTGCAGGAGTCCGTCGGCGAGTTCCGCCGGCACGAGCAGCGCCAGCGCGTCTTCTTTGCCGTTATGCATGCTGAACAGATGCCCGGCAAACAGCAGGCGGCCCTTCGCATCGGCCCAGCCGGCCATCACCGTGGCATCCGGTCGAATGCTGGCCACGTCCTGGGTCAGCTGCCCCTGGAGAAACGTCACGCGCTCGTCGCCGGTGACTAAGAGAACGCGAAGATCGTCGAGTACTACACATTGGAGCATGGAAAGCCTTGGAATCCCGATGGTTGGTGCGTGTCCGGTCTGGAGAAGGCCGCCTCATTCTGGCACACTGTTTCGGTGCCCGGCCCTGAAAACCTCCAGCCTTCAGTTACTGACCCTCTGACCGTGCCCGGGTTGCCGCCGGTCGCCAGCGCACCTCAACCTGCGCCGCGTGAGTTCGGCGGTCCGACCGGTCCGGATCCCACCCGCTTCGGGGATTGGGAGCGCGGCGGCCGCTGCATAGACTTCTGAGTGGAGCGTTCCATGTCTCAAGCGTCGCGGCCCCTGTCGCCGCACCTGCAGGTGTATCGCTGGCAGATCAGCAACACGCTGTCGATCCTGCATCGTCTTACCGGCATAGCCCTGTCACTGGGCGCGCTGGCCCTCGTCAGCTGGCTGCTCGCCCTGGCTTCCGGCCAGGCGGCGCACGCGCTGCTCAGTTCAGCCTTCGGCAGTCTGCCCGGTCGGCTGTTGCTCGGCGCCTGGACCTTCTGCTTTTTCTACCACTTCTGTAACGGCCTCCGGCACCTGGCCTGGGACGCGGGCTACGGGTTCGACAAGGCGGTGGCGCGCAAGTCGGGCATTGCCGTCGTCACGGCCGCGAGTCTGCTGACCGTCATCTTCTGGGCCGTCGCCCTGACGCGCGTGGCGCCATGAGCCTCAAGTCGCCGCTCGGCCGGGTGCTCGGCCTCGGTTCTGCCGGTACAGGTACGGAACACTGGCTGGGCCAGCGTCTCAGTGCGGTGGCGATGGTGCCGCTGACGCTCTGGTTTGCCCTGTCCCTGCTCGCCCTGCCGGCACTCGATTTCCATGCCGCCAACGCCTGGGTCGCCGCGCCCCTGCACGCGGTCCTGCTGGTGTTGCTGCTCGTGGCCCTGGTCTATCACTCGAGCCTCGGTACGCAGGTGGTCGTGGAAGACTACGTACATGCCCCGGGGCTGCGCGCAGCCACTCTCATCTTTTTGCGTCTGAGCCACATCGTCCTCGGAGTTGCCGGAATCTTCGCCGTGTTCCTGATCGCCACGAGACCGCCCGTATGACCGCGACTTACACTTTCGTTGACCACACCTATGATGTGGTCGTCATCGGCGCGGGCGGCGCGGGGCTGCGCGCGACGGTCGGTCTTTCCGAAGCGGGGCTGTCCACCGCCTGCCTCACCAAGGTCTTCCCGACGCGCAGTCACACGGTCGCCGCCCAGGGCGGGATCAGTGCGGCCCTTGGCAACATGGGCGAAGACGACTGGCGCTGGCACATGTACGACACGGTCAAGGGCTCCGACTGGCTCGGCGACCAGGATGCCATCGAGTACATGTGCAAGGAGGCCCCGGCCGCCGTCGTGGAACTCGAGCACTACGGGGTGCCGTTTTCACGGACGGAAGACGGGCGAATCTATCAGCGGCCCTTCGGGGGCATGACGACGAATTTCGGCAAGGGCACCGCCCAGCGCACCTGCGCGGCGGCAGATCGCACCGGCCACGCGATGCTGCACACGCTCTACCAGCAGTCGCTAAAGCACCAGGCCAACTTCTTTATCGAGTTCTTCGCCATCGACCTGATGATGGAAGGCGGTGAGTGCCGGGGTGTGGTGGCCCTCGAGATGGCGACCGGCAAGCTGCACCGCTTCCGCGCCCAGCGCACCATCCTCGCGACCGGTGGTTATGGCCGCGCCTATTTTTCCTGCACGTCCGCCCACACCTGCACCGGGGACGGCGGCGCCATGGCACTGCGGGCCGGTCTGCCACTGCAGGACATGGAATTCGTGCAGTTCCACCCAACCGGCATCTACGGTTCCGGGTGCCTCATTACCGAGGGTGCCCGCGGCGAGGGCGGTTACCTCACCAATTCTGCCGGCGACCGGTTCATGGAGCGCTACGCTCCCAACGCCAAGGACCTGGCCTCCCGCGATGTGGTCAGCCGCGCGATGACGATCGAGATCCGGGAGGGCCGTGGCGTCGGTCCGGACAAGGACCATATTTTTCTGCATCTGGAGCATCTGGGCCCGGGCGTCATCCAGGAGCGCCTGCCGGGCATTGCCGAGACGGCGCGCATTTTCGCGGGCGTGGACGTGACGCGGGAACCGATTCCCGTGCTGCCTACCGTCCACTACAACATGGG
>CAYMKJ010000027.1:0-9410 GCA_964391025.1 uncultured Chromatiaceae bacterium | reverse complement strand
TGGGGCGACTGGGGCAGTGCGAAGAACTCACCCGGGTGCGTGCGGCTCGGCACGATGTAGTCCCGCGCGCCTTCCGGCGTGGTGCGGGTGAGTACCGGCGTTTCCACGTCCATGAAGCCGTTATCGTCGAGGAACTTCCGCAGCGCCCTCGTGATGCGGTGGCGCAGCCGGAAGCGCTCCAGCATCTCCCCGCGGCGGAGATCCAGGTAGCGGTACTTCAGCCGCAGCTCTTCCGACACGTCCTCGTCGTGATGGAACGGCGGCGTTTCGGAGGTGTTGAGCACAGTCAGGGCGGCAGCCAGGAGCTCGACTTCACCGGTTTTAAGCTTTGCATTGACCGTGCCCTCAGGGCGGGGCCGCACGGTGCCGGTAACGGTCACCACGAATTCGCTGCGCAGCTTCTCGCCGGCGCTGAACACGGCCGGCGCGGAGGGGTCGAAGACCACCTGCAGCAGGCCTTCCCGATCGCGCAGATCGATGAAGATCACGCCGCCATGGTCACGGCGGCGATGGACCCAGCCGGACACGGTGACTTGCTGGCCGACAAGGGCGGCGGTGACGTCACCGCAGTAGTGAGTGCGCATGGTTCTTTTCCGAAGATTCAGGGTCGCGCCTCAAGGCGCTCCTGCAGGCGAGATTTGGGGACGGACTTCAGTGCTTGTGACCGCCGGGGCCATGGCTGTGGCTATGGCCGCCGTGGCTGTGGTCGTGCTTGTGCTCGTGTTTTTTTTCCGGGGTCGTGTCGAGGGAGTGACCCTTCTTCTCGCCGTCGGCCTTCGCCTCCGTCTTGCCCTCCGTCTTGTCCTCCGTCTTGTCCGTCGACGTGCTCGCTGACCCTTCAGGGGCCTTCTTCGTCGGCCCGTCCTTGAAGTCGGTCTTGTACCAGCCGCTGCCCTTGAGGTGGAAATTTGGCGCGGCCAGCTGCTTCTTCAGCTTGAGCTTGCCGCACTCCGGGCACTTGCGCAGGGGACCTTCCCCGGCCTTCTGGAGCACGTCGAAGGCGTGGCCGCAGGCGTCGCACTTGTAGTCAAAAATCGGCATTTCCGGACCTCTCGTCTAGCCGGCAATTCTACCGTAGCGAAGGGAAAAGGTACCGGACCTTAGTTATTTGGTTTATTTAGTTGTTTGCCGGGCAATAACTAAACAAACCAAATAACTAAGGTCCGGTACCTTTTGAGGTGAAGGTCAGGTCGTCGCCGGTCACGTCGGCCAGGATCGCGGCCCCGGGGCCGAAGTGACCCCGCAGGATTTCCCGGGCCAGCGGGTTCTCGATCCGCTGCTGGATCACCCGCTTCAGGGGCCGGGCGCCATACACCGGGTCGAAACCGGCCTCGGCGAGCTTGTCGAGGGCCCGGTCCGCAACCGTCAGGCTCATCTCCCGCTCGGCAAGCCGCGCCTGCAGGTAACCGAGCTGGATCTGCACGATGTGGCGAATCTGCCCGGCGGACAACGGGTGGAAGACCACGATGTCGTCCACACGATTGATGAACTCGGGCCGGAAGTGCTCGCGCACGTCCTCCATCACCGCCGCCTTCATGGCGGCGTAGTTCGCCTCGCCGGTCATGCTCTGGATGCGCTGGGAGCCCAGGTTCGAGGTCATCACGATGACCGTGTTGCGGAAATCCACCGTGCGCCCCTGGCCATCGGTCAGGCGGCCGTCATCCAGCACCTGGAGCAGCACATTGAAGACATCCGGGTGGGCCTTCTCGACCTCGTCGAGCAGCACGACCGAATAGGGCTTGCGCCGCACGAGCTCAGTCAGGTAACCGCCCTCCTCGTAGCCCACGTAGCCGGGCGGTGCGCCGATCAGCCGCGCGACGGAGTGCTTCTCCATGAACTCGGACATGTCCACGCGGACCAGAGCGTCTTCCGTGTCGAACAGGAATTCCGCAAGCGCCTTGGTGAGCTCCGTCTTGCCCACGCCGGTGGGCCCGAGAAAGAGGAACGACCCGTTCGGCCGCTTCGGATCGGAAAGCCCGGCGCGGGAACGGCGGATCGCGTCGGCCACGGCGGTCAGCGCCTCGTCCTGGCCCACCACGCGCTTGCCCAGCGCCTCTTCCATCCGCAGCAGCTTGTCCTTCTCGCCCTCCAGCATCTTGCTGACGGGAATGCCCGTCCACTTGGAAACGATCTCTGCAATTTCCTCTTCCGTCACCTTGTTCTTGAGAAGACGGGCTCCGCCCGTCGGCTGGCTGCCGCTGACGGCAGCCAGCTTCTTTTCGAGAGCCGGAATCTTGCCGTACTGAAGTTCGGACATGCGCCCCAGGTCCTGGCCACGCCGGGCGGCTTCCAGATCCTGGCGGGCACGATCCAGTTCTTCCTTGATCGTCGCCTCACCCTGCACGGAGGCCTTCTCGGCCTTCCAGATTTCATTCAGGTCTGCGTACTCCCGCTCCAGCGACTTGAGTTGGGTCTCGAGATCCTGCAGGCGCTTCTTCGACGCGTCGTCGGACTCCTTCTTCAGGGCCACCTGCTCGATCTTGAGCTGGATGATGCGGCGGTCGAGCCGGTCCATCTCCTCGGGCTTCGAGTCGATCTCCATGCGCAGGCGGGACGCGGCCTCGTCGATGAGATCGATGGCCTTGTCGGGCAACTGCCGGTCGGTGATGTAGCGGTGGGACAGGGTCGCCGCCGCCACGATGGCGGGATCGGTGATGTCCACGCCGTGATGAACCTCGTAGCGCTCTTTCAGCCCGCGGAGGATGGCGATGGTGTCCTCCACCAGCGGCTCCAGGACCATTACCTTCTGGAAGCGGCGCTCCAGCGCCGCGTCCTTCTCGATGTACTTGCGGTACTCGTCGAGCGTGGTGGCGCCCACGCAATGCAGTTCGCCCCGGGCGAGCGCCGGCTTCAACATGTTGCCCGCGTCCATGGAACCTTCAGCCTTACCGGCCCCGACCACGGTGTGCAACTCGTCGATGAAGAGGATGACCTGGCCCTCCTGCTTGGCCAGATCGTTCAGCACGCCCTTCAGGCGCTCCTCGAAGTCGCCGCGGAACTTGGCGCCGGCGATGAGTGCGCCCATGTCGAGCGAAAGGATGCGTTTGCCCTTCAGGCTCTCCGGCACCTCGCCGTTGACGATGCGCTGGGCGAGACCTTCGACGATGGCGGTCTTGCCGACGCCGGGTTCGCCGATGAGCACGGGATTATTCTTGGTGCGCCGCTGGAGCACCTGGATCGTGCGGCGGATCTCGTCGTCACGACCGATGACCGGGTCGAGCTTGCCCTGCTCGGCCCGGTCAGTCAGATCGACGGTGTATTTTTCGAGGGCCTGGCGGGTCTCTTCCGCATTGGCGTCGTCCACTGGCTCGCCGCCCCGGACCTCGCCAATGGCCTTGTCGAGCGCGCCCTTGACGACGCCGGCCTCTTTCAGGATTTTGCCGAGCACCCCTTTGTCGTCGCAGGCGGCGAGCACGAAGAGTTCGCTGGAGATGAACTGGTCGTCCCGCTTCTGGGCGAGCTTGTCGGTGACGTTGAGCAGACGGGTGAGGTCGTTGGAGCCGTGCACGTCGCCACCGGTGCCTTCCACCTGGGGTACCTTGTCCAGGGCTTCACCCAGCTTCGAGCGGAGCAGATTCAGGTTGGCCCCCGCCTTGTTCAGCAGGGCGCCGACACCCGGACCCCGCTGTTCGAGCAGCGCGGACATCAGGTGCACCGGTTCGATGAACTGGTGGTCGCGACCCACGGCCAGCGACTGGGCGTCCTGCAAGGCCGTCTGGAACGTGGTGGTCAGTTTGTCCATCCGCATGGGCGCACTTTCGTGGTAACGACTGGAGACAAGATTGGGCCGGCGGCTCCGATTTCAACAGAAAAAGTACCGGACCTTAGTTATTTGGTTTATTTAGTTATTCGCCCCCCAATAACTAAATAAACCAAATAACTAAGGTCCGGTACCTTTTTAGCGGAGCCAGATGAGTGTGGCCTGGCGGCCGGTGACGCCGTCCCGTCGATGGGAAAAGAAGCGGTCGCGCTCGACGAAGGTGCAGTGGTCGCCGCCCGTCACGGTCGTGACACCCGCCCGGTCGAGGCGCTGGCGGGCGGCGGCGTAGAGATCCAGCAGCCAGTGACCCGGACGATTCGGCCGGAACGCCGCCTCCGCATCCGGGTCCGCCCGCAAGAACGCGTCCCGCACATCGGCCCCGACCTCGTAGCTCGCGGGCCCGATCGCCGGACCCAGCCAGGCGAGCAGCGAACCGGGCGGCGCACCGGCGGAAACCAGCGCCGCGACGGTCGTTTCAAGAACACCGGCGGCCAGCCCCCGCCAACCCGCATGAGCCGCGGCCACGTGGGTCCCCTCCCGGTTGCAGAAGAGCACCGGCAGGCAGTCCGCTGTCAGAACCGCGCAAACGACGCCTCTCGTACTCGTCCAGGACGCGTCGGCTGTCACCCGGTCGCCGGTGCCCGTCGCCTCCACAATCACGGTGCCGTGCACCTGTTGCAGCCAGACCGGCTCCCGGGGCAAAGCCAGTTCAGCCCGCAGCAGGTCCCGGTTCCGGCGCACCGCAGACGGATCGTCGCTGACGTGGTCACCGAGATTCAGCGACGCGTAGGGGCCGACGCTCACGCCGCCGAGGCGCGTCGTCGCGACGGCCTGCACACGCGAGGGCGCAGGCCAGTCTGGCCGTATCAGTTCGACGCCTGCTCGGGCCACGACAGCGCCTCCAGCCTGGCGACAGTGGCCGCGTTGCCCGCGAGCGCCGCCAGCAAGCCACGAAAATCCTCCGGCAGGGGCGCACGGAGATCAAACGCAGCGCCGGTCACCGGGTGCGTGAACTGGATGCGAAACGCATGGAGCGCCTGCCGGCGAAAGCCGCGCAAGGCCAGCGCCAGTGCCTCGGACGCGCCCGCCGGCACGATCAGGCGACCACCATAGGCAGGATCGCCAACGATGGGATGACGCACGTGGGCCAGGTGCACGCGGATCTGGTGCGTGCGGCCGGTCTCCAGGCGGACGGCCAGGAAGCTGTGGTGCGGGAAGCGCCCCAGCACCCGGTAGTGCGTGACGGCCCGGCGCCCGCCGAAGTCCATGACCGCCATCCTGGTGCGCTGGGTCCGGTGCCGGGCGATGGCGGCATCCACCGAGCCGCCCGCGGTCATCGGCCCGACGCAGAGCGCACGGTACTCCCGGGTGATCGCCCGGGCCTCCAGGTCCCGCACGAGATGGGTGTGGGCGATCAGCGTCCGGGCCACGATCAGGAGACCTGAGGTGTCCTTGTCCAGGCGGTGCAGGATGCCGCTGCGGGGCAGCTCGGCCAGTTCCGGTGCGTAGGCCAGCAACCCGTTCTGGAGAGTGCCGGTGGCATTGCCGGCGCCGGGGTGCACGACGAGGCCAGCGGGTTTGTTGATGACGATAACGTCGGCGTCCTCAAAGACGATCATCAGTGGCATGGCTTCAGCGGCGGGTGACCTGAAACCGTCAGCGGCGGGGGCAGTCTCGATGCCGGTCAGCAACAGTTCGATGACCTGGCCTTCGGTCACCCGCGTGCGCGGCTCCGGACTGGCGCCGTCCAGGCGGACGTGACCCTCGAGAATCCACTGCTTGAGGCGGCTGCGCGAGTAGACGGGCAGCAACTCAGCCAACACCTGGTCCAGGCGGCGTCCCGCACGGTCGGCGGGAATGGTCAGACGATGCTGCGGAGACTCCATGCGGGGCTAGGCTATACTGCGCGCCCCGCCGGCGACAGCGCCTTATCCATGCGTTCGATTCCGCGCCAACAGTTCCCTGCCTCACTGCTTGCCACCGCCCTGCTGGCGATCCTGGTCGGATCCATGGCTGGCCTTCTGAGCGGCTGCTCCGGCAAGGCGAAGGCGGAACGGGATTCGAGGTCGAATTCTGCCGAGCTCTACGAGCGGGGCCAGAAGTCCATGCAGTCGGGGAACTTCAGCAACGCGATCCAGTACTACGAGAACCTCGAAGCCCGGTTCCCATTCAGCAACGAGACCAAGCAAGCGCAGCTCGACCTCATCTACTGCTACTACAAGGACCGGCAGATCGAGGCTACTGTGGATGCCGCCACGACCTTCGAGCGGGAGAACCCGACCCACCCGCGGGTGGACTACGCCCTCTATATGCGCGGGCTTGCCTACTTCGCGGGTCATCACAGCTGGTATCACCGGTTGTTCAACGTGGACCTGACGAAGCGGCCACCGAAGAACGTGCAGGAGTCCTTCTCCGTATTCTCGCAACTCGTCCAGCGCTTTCCAAACAGCGCCTACGCCGCGGACGCCCGGCAGCGCATGGTCTTCCTGCGCAACCGTCTGGCGAGCTACGAACTGCATGTGGCCCGCTATTACCTGGAGCGCGGTGCCTGGCTGGCAGCGGCCAATCGGGCCATCTTCGCGATGGAGCATTACGACGGAGCGCCCGCCGTCGCCGAAGCGCTCGGCATTCTGGTGCAGGCTTACGACAGACTGGGCATGACGGAACTGGCAGAGGATGCTCGTCGTGTGCTGGCCGCCAGTTACCCTGAGGACCTCAAGGCACTGGCCCGGGAAGAAAATTCCCCTTGGTACAAGTTCTGGTAAGCGAAAAGGTACCGGACCTTAGTTATTTCGTTTATTTAGTTATTTGCCGGTGGTACATCCCGCGTCCGCCGCCTGGAGACCCCGGCCGCTACCGTGAGTACACGGTGAGCGCCGCCGAGGCACACAGCCGTCGGCCGCTCGGTAGCCGAGCCACGCAAACAACTAAATAAACGAAATAACTAAGGTCCGGTACCTTTTTCATTGTGGCGGTAGCCGGAGGTGATCGGGTAGCGCCAGTCACGGCCGAAGGCGCGGCTCGAGATGCGGACGCCGGGCGGCGCCTGGCGCCGCTTGTACTCAGCCCGCCGGACCATCTCCAGCACCCGCGCGGCCACCGCCGGCTCGAAGCCACGGGCGGCGATCTCCTCCACGGAACGGTTTTCCAGGATCAGTGCGTCCAGGATCGGGTCGAGCACCTCGTAGGGGGGCAGTGAGTCGCTGTCTTTCTGGTCGGGCCGCAGTTCCGCACTGGGCGGCCGGGTGATGACACGCTCCGGGATCACGGCTGACAGCGAGTTCCGGTAGCGGGCCAGCTGGTACACCAGTGTCTTGGTGCAATCCTTGATCGGGGCAAAGCCGCCGGCCATGTCGCCGTAGAGCGTGGCGTAGCCCACCGCCATCTCGCTCTTGTTGCCGGTCGCCAGCACCATCCGGCCCGTCTTGTTCGAAATCGCCATCAGCAGGATGCCCCGCGCGCGCGACTGCAGGTTCTCCTCCGTCGTGTCTTCCGCCAAATGAGGGGGAAGGCCGGCAAACAACCCGGCGAGTGCGGCCCGCGCAGCTGCCACGAGGCCATCAATCGGCAGCACGTGGTACTCAACCCCCATCTGTCGCGCCTGGGCGGCAGCATCCTCGCTGCTCATCGCCGCCGTGTACCGGTACGGCATCATCACCGCCTGGACCGCCGCGGCACCGATCGCGTCCACCGCGATGGCCAGCGTCAGTGCCGAATCGATGCCGCCCGACAAGCCCAGGACGACCCCCGGGAACCCGTTCTTTCGCACGTAGTCGCGGACACCGGTGATGAGGGCGCCGTACACGCTGGCCACGTCCTCCTGCAGCGGCGCCACGCTTTCGCCCGCAGCCACCGGCTCCAGGCGCCCTCCCTCGCGTCCTCCGGTGCGATGGAGCGCGCGACGGAGCGTGATCACCGGCATGCAAGCCTCGAGCGCCGGCGCGCGAAACACCGTCCGGCCCTCGCGATCCACCAGGCAGGAACCGCCGTCGAACACGAGCTCATCCTGCCCGCCGACCATGTTGAGGTAGACGAGCGGCACGCCGGTTTCCCGGGCCCGGGCAGCCAGCACCCGTTCGCGCTGGGCCTGCTTGCCGATCTCGAAGGGCGAACCGTTAATCGCGAGGATGAGTTCGGCCCCCGCCGCTATCGCCCGGGCCGACGGCGCCGGCTCCCACAGGTCCTCGCAGATGCCGAGCCCGAGCTTGACCCCGCGGAACTCCACGACGGTCGGTCCGGTGCCGGGTGTGAAGTACCGCTCTTCATCGAACACGCTGTAGTTCGGCAGGCAGCACTTGCGGTAGTTGGCCAGCTGGCGCCCGCCGGCGAACAACGCCACCGAGTTGTAGATGTGGTGCTCCGCGTATTCGGGGTAGCCGACGAGGGCCGCCACCTCCCCGGTTCCGGCGGCCAGGCGCGCGAGGCCCTCCGTCACCTGCCGGCGCAGGCCGGCGTGAAACAGCAGGTCCTCCGGCGGATACCCGCACATGGCGAGCTCAGGGAACATCACCAGGTCCGCAGACCGGGCGCTCTGGACCTCGCCGAGCAACGTCGCGATGCGGGCCGTGTTACCGGCCACGTCACCCACCAGGAAGGTCTGCTGGGCGAGCGCGATGCGGAGGGTATCGGTCAGCGCAGCAGCTCCAGCAGGTTGCTGCCGAGTTCTGCGGGCGAACGCACCGTGCGCACTCCCGCTGTTTCCAGCGCGGCGAACTTGGCGGCAGCCGTGCCCTCGCCCCCGGAAATGATGGCGCCTGCATGGCCCATGCGCTTGCCAGGCGGCGCAGTGACGCCCGCGATATAGGCGACGACGGGCTTGGTGACGTGCTGCCGGATGTAGCGGGCTGCGGCCTCTTCGTCGGTGCCGCCGATCTCGCCCACCATGATGATGCCGTCGGTCGCAGGATCCTGCTGGAACAACTCCAGGCAGTCCACGAAGTTCATGCCGCGCACCGGATCCCCGCCAATGCCGATGCAGGTGGTCTGGCCGAGGCCATTGCGGGTGGTCTGGTACACGGCTTCGTAGGTCAGCGTTCCCGACCGGGAGACGATGCCCACGCGGCCCGGCTGGTGGATGAAGCCCGGCATGATCCCGATCTTGCACTCGCCCGGCGTGATGATGCCGGGGCAGTTCGGGCCGATCAGCCGGCAGCCGTGGTCCTTGAGCGCCGCCTTGACCCGCACCATGTCGAGCACGGGGATACCCTCGGTGATGCACACGACGAGCTTCACGCCCGCATCGGCGGCGGCGAGGATGGCATCGGCCGCGCCGGGTGCCGGCACGAAAATCACGCTGACGTCGGCGCCGGTGGCCTTCACCGCCTCCGGCATGGTGTTGAAGACGGGAATTCCCAGGTGTTCGGTACCACCGCGGCCCGGGGTGCAGCCCGCCACGATCCGGGTGCCGTATTCAATGCACTGCTGCGCGTGGAACGAGCCCTGCTTGCCGGTCAGCCCCTGGCAAATGATCTGCGAATTCTTGTTGACGAGAATGCTCATGAAGTTTCCTGGCGCCGTAGGAGCGGCTTCAGCCGCGACCGGGCTTCCCTCTGAGGAGCGTCTCAGCGACGAACGGGGGAAGCCCGGTCGCGGCTGAAGCCGCTCCTGCAGCCGCCACGGCCTTGCGGGCCGCATCCGTCAGATCGTCGGC
>CAYMKJ010000026.1:0-1643 GCA_964391025.1 uncultured Chromatiaceae bacterium | reverse complement strand
GGACCGGACAGCAACATCAGGCCAAGCGTCGCCGGCGTCACAATCAGCACCACGAGACGCAGCGCCCAGTCCAGCGTCTTGCCAAAGTCGTCCGCCGCCCGCGCGGCATGGTGGCGCGACAGGTTCGGCAGCATGACGGTGGCCAGCGCGATACCGAAGACCCCCAGCGGGAACTCCATGATCCGGTCTGAGTAATACAGCCAGCTGATGCTGCCCGTGACCAGGAACGAGGCAATGAGAGTGTCGAGCAGGATGCTGATCTGTGCCACTGAAGAACCAAACAGACCCGGCACCATCAGCTTGAGAATCTTGCGCACGCCCGGATGCCGCCAGCCCCACTTCGGCAGCGGCAGCAGGCGGATACGCGCCAGGGAAGGGAGCATGCACGCCAGTTGCACGACACCGGCCGCAAAGACCCCGGCTGCCAGCGCCATGCCCGGTCGGGAATACAGGGGCGCAACCCAGACGGCAAAGACAATCAGCACGACGTTCAGCAGCACCGGTGAAAACGCAGCGGCCACATAGCGGTGGTAGGTATTCAGAACGCCGCCGGCCAGTGCAGCCAGGGATACGAACAGCAGATAGGGAAAGGTCCAGCGCAGCATGTCCACGGCCAGCACAAAGCGCCCGGCATCGTCACCCGTCGGGGTGGCCGCGAAGCCCGGCGCGAAGACGGCGATAAAAACCGGGGCCGCCAGGGCGCCAACGCCAGCCAGGACCGACAGCAGGACGCCCAGAGTGCCGGCAGCGCGGCTGACGAGTTCCCGGACCTGGGCATGGTCACCGGCGTGTTCGTACTCAGCGAAGACGGGCACGAAGGCCTGCGAGAAGGCCCCCTCCGCAAAGAACCGCCGGAAGATATTGGGAATCCGAAACGCCACGAAGAAGGCGTCCATGACCAGGGAGGCGCCGAAGAAGCGGGCAAAGACGACGTCCCGGACCAGACCGAGAATCCGCGATAGCAGGGTCCAGGCCCCGACAGTGCCGGTGGACCGGAGCAACTTCCGGCCGCTGGGGCCAGAGCTCTGGCCAGAGCTTTGGCCAGAGCTCTGCGGAGTAAGAGCGCTAGTGGTCGGACTGGAGGGCTGGGAGGATTCGGTCATTCGCTCGCCAGTCTACGCACCTTGACTTCCCCAGGGGGAAACCTGAAGAATACGCGCCCGTCGCGGGGGTCCGCGGCTCCCTCCTCATCAAGACCAGTCTGGAAGTACCCGTGGCGAACACCAAGTCAGCAGCCAAGCGCGCCAAACAGGGCGAACGTCGTCGTCAGCATAACGTTGCCTTGCGCTCGCGCATGCGCACCGCCATCAAGAAGATCATCAAGGCCATCGAAGCCGGCGATACCGCCGAGGCTGCCATCGCGTTCAGGGCCGGCGCCGCCGAGGTGGCCAGCATGGTGAACAAGGGCCTGACCCACAAGAACAAGGCAGCACGGCACAAAAGCCGGCTCAACAAGGCCGTCAAGGCCCTCGCCGCTAAGAAGAAGTAGGAGCGCCTTCAGGCGCGACATCCCCGTCGGTCGCGCCTGACGGCGCTCCTACGTCCACCGCGGCATCCGCCGCCAGCTCCTCCAGCCGCGTCATCAGAGCCTGCGTCAGCCGCACGGTGCCAGCGCCCGTCAGTGCGCTGATCCGGTAGACGCG
>CAYMKJ010000025.1:0-18044 GCA_964391025.1 uncultured Chromatiaceae bacterium | reverse complement strand
GCGCTCGCACCGAATCCACTTTCCATCGCCTTCGTCACCCGGCCCTACGATCCCGCAGCGCCAGGCGCTGTCGCGATCACCCGGCACCCGATCCTCTGGGGGCTGGGTCTGTGGGGCCTCGCCCACGTGCCCGCCAATGGGCATCTGGTGGGGCTGACCCTTTTCGGCTCGCTGGGGATCTTTGCCCTGATTGGCCTCGGCGTCGTGGAGAGTCGGCGGCGGGAGGTCCTCGGAGAGGCAGAGTGGCGAGCATTGGCGGGCGCGACGTCGTTGCTACCCTTCGTCGCCATCCTGCGCGGCCGTGCGCGCTGGCCATCTGACCCGGTCAGCCTGGTCGGCGGAATCGCGGGGCTGCTGCTTGCTGTGCTGCTGCTGGCCGGCGGGCACCTGTGGCTGTTCGGGCGGGATCCGCTGGGATTTCTGTAGGCACCCCAGGGTGTCAGAACCAGTTGTAGTTGAAGCTGATGCTCACCCGCTCGCCGGCTACCGGGTTCGGCGGCACTTCGTGGCGCAGCCAGCTCTCGAACAGCACGACGTGGCCTGCCTGAGCAGGGATCGTGATCCAGGGCTTAAGCTCGGGACGGGCGTTGGCGCGGCGGGGAGGCGCTGCCATGAAGCGGTCGAGGCGAGGATCTTCCAGCTTCAGCCCGGAGCAGCCGCGGGGTGTCTGCACGTAGTAGGTGCCGCTGATCGTGGCCAGCGGGTGCAGGTGCAGGCCGTGTACCACCTGCCGCGTCATCACGTTGACCCAGCAGTCCGTCATGGCGAGCGAGCGGCCCTCCATGTCCATCTCCAGTGAACGAACGTAGGCGTTCACGTGGCGCCGCAATTTGCGCTCCAGCGTCGCGAAGGTAGAGGACATCTTCTGCAGCTGGCAGAGGGAGCCGTAGGAGGTGTAGCCGCCGGGGTAGCGGCGGGCGGACCACCTGCGGCCCTCCGCATCGTGATCCCGGATCTGGCGGGTTTCCTTGAGCAGCTCCCTGTTGAGGACGGCCGTGCCCGCGCCCTGCAGGCGGGCCGTGTAGATCAGGGTGGAAAACAGCGAACGGACTGGCATGGCGCGAGAGCCTAGCGGGCGCTGCTGACGAAGGGAAGCGCAGGTATGCTGGGATTCGGATCTTCTCTCAGCAGGTACCGTCATGCCCCAGCCTACCCATATCTCCCGGCTTCCCGTGCCGGACACCGCGTCGCTGGATGCCGACTTGCAGAAGTACTTCCACAAGTGCCAGGAGAAGCTTGGTCTCGTGCCGAACGTTCTCCGGGCCTATGCGTTTCGGCCGGCGCGCCTGCGGAACTTCATCAGCATGTACAACGAACTCATGCTCTCGGAAGACTCGGGGTTGTCGAACCTAGAGCGCGAGATGATTGCGGTGGTCGTGTCGAGCTGCAACCGCTGCTACTACTGCCTGATTGCCCACGGCCAGGCGGTGCGGGAGCTCTCCGGTGATCCACAGCTGGGTGAGATGCTGGTGAGTAACTACCGCGTGGCACCGCTGCCGCCCCGGCAGCGCGCGATGCTCGACTTTGCACACCGGTTGACGACCACGCCGGAAGCCATTGGCGAGGCTGAACTGCAGGCCCTGCGGGATGCCGGCTTCTGGGAGGCGGACCTCTTCGATATCTGCGAAGTGGTGTCCTTCTTCAACTACTCGAATCGCATGGCGGCGGCCCTCGACCTGATGCCGAATCCCGAATACCACGGGAAGTACCGGTAAAAAGGTACCGGACCTTAGTTATGTTAGTTATTTGGTTGTTTGCAGCAAATAACTAAAGCCGGCCCTGCGCGTCGGCCACGACGCCGGTGGGCGTGAATGCTTTTGGCGGGCCCATGAAGGGCGGCAGGCCGATTGGCAGGCCGTCCGCGAACACCTCAAGCGGGGCCTGGTCCGGCAGAGTTGCAGGGTCGAAAGCCACGACGCGCTTCCGTCCGACCTCCGCCACCACCAGTCGGCCGCCCGGCAACTGCGCCAGGCCCCCGGGGCCGAAATACAGGCCGTTTGCGTAGGGGAGATTGCGCGTGAGTTCCTCCACGCGCCCGTCGGGCCGACGGGCGTGGACGATGCCCAGCGGCATCGTGCTCCACACGATGGTTCCGTCGGGTCCGCTGGCGAGATCGTCCGCAATGCCGCGGGGTGGACCGACAATCTGCCGGACCGCGCCGGTGTAACGGTCGATACTGAGGATCTGCCCGCTGACCATACTGCCAGCGATGAGTTGCCCCTGGGCGTCGAACTGCATGCCGTTGACGCCACGCAGGGGCGAGGGGGCACGAGGAACCTCGACCCTCCACGTGCTATTCGCAACCGTAGTAGCGGCTTCAGCCGCGACTGCGCATTTCCATAGAAGAGTCGCGGCTAAAGCCGCTCCTACGGCCGCTCCTACACGTCGAGTCGCCAGGCGTCACCGTCCCGCACGATCCGGCCAGCCGACGGCGTGGCGAAATGGCTGCCAAACACCAGCACCGGCGTGTCACCGTAGCGCTCGAGGAAGTCGAGTCGGGTCTGCAGGGCTGCCGCCTTGTCGAAGTCGAAGGGGCTCGACCACCGGGGCCGCGCGATCTGGCAAGGGTGATGCATCAGGTCCCCCGTCACGACGGCGTGTTCGCCACGGGAGGCGATGCGGATCGAAACGTGCCCGGGTGAATGGCCCGGTGTCGACTCCAGCCACACCTCGTCGGTGATGCGGAAGCCGGGTGCCACACACTCGCCCTGGCCGGTCTCGAATACCGGGCGGACCGAATCGCCGGCGTAGTCGCCAAGCGCGGTTACTGGTGCCTTGTCCAGCCACTCCCAGTCCTTGGCACTGAACACATAGCGGGCTGACGGGAAGGTGGGTACCCAGCGGCCATCCACCAGCATGGTGTTCCAGCCCACGTGGTCGGGATGCAGATGTGTGCAGACGACGAAGTCCACACGCTCCCGGGGAAAGCCGGCGGCGGCGAGGTCCTCGAGGAAACGTCCCTGGCGCTGGTTCCACTGGGGCACGATCCGCGGCTTGTCGTTGCCGAGACAGGTGTCGATCACGATGCGCTGACCGCGGCTTTCGACCAGCAGGGAATGGATGCTGCTGATCAGTTCCCCGGTCTCGGAGACGAAGTGCGGTCGCAACCAGCCCATCGGTGCGAGGTTTGCAGGCGTCGCCTCCGGCAGCATGGCCGCTGCGGTCATGAACCGGTCCTCGGACTCGATGATCCGCGTGATCGTCACGTCCCCGACGCGCCAGTGCTGCATTGTAAAAGGTACCGGACCTTAGTTATTCAAGTTTCTTTAGTTATTGGGTACCGGTCGCTTTCCGGTAACCCGGACGATCCTGGCAACGCTTCAGCCAGGCTTGCAGGTGGGGGTGGTCGGTCAACTCCTGCTTGGCGCCCGTGGCCATCGTGAGGACCGAGGCCACATTCAGATCAGCCACCGTAAAGCTGGATCCCACCAGCCAGGGCTGGGTCGCCAGGTGCCCCTCCAGCGCGGCGAGCGGCCGTTTCACCAGTTCGGCATTCTTCCTTTCGTTTTCCACGTTGCGCTCGGCTTCCTTGCGAAAGGTGCGCTCGATCATCAACTGGATCAGGGGCGGATCCAGTTCTGTGACGGCAAAGAAGCTCCACTGCAGGGCCCTCGCCTGGTCCTGCTCACCATTGGGCCAGAGGTGGCGGCCGTGCTTCTTTGCCAGATAAAGGTTGATGGCCATGGATTCGGACAGCTTGAAGTCGCCATCGGTGAGCACCGGAATCTTCCCGATCGGGTTGATTTCCCGGACGGCTGCCGATTTTTCCTCCATCGTGGCGTAGCGGGTGAGGTCCTCGTGCTCGTAGGGGACGCCGCATTCCTCGGCCATCCACAGGGCGCGGGAAGAGCGGGAGCGGGCGGGACCGTAGATCTTCAGCATGTCAAAACTCCACCTGTGCCAAAAAGGTACCGGACCTTAGTTGTTGGTTTCCTTTAGTTGTTGGGCCAAAACTAAACAACTAACAAAACTAAGGTCCGGTACCTTTCGTTAGACTAGGGGCAGCAGTTTAGCTCCGGCGACCGATCTTGGCAGCGATTGACGACCTTACGGCCACCCTCGGGGCACTCGAGAAGCGCCAGCTGTACCGTCGCCGTCGGGTCGTGGAGAGTCCAACCGGGCGAGAAATCATCGTCAATGGGCGAACGCTCCTTAACTTCTGCAGCAACGACTACCTGGGCCTTGCTGCCGACGAGCGGGTGCGCGCTGCCTTCAAGGCGGGGGTGGATCGCTGGGGCGTCGGGGCCGGGGCCTCGCACCTGGTCAGCGGTCACACTGCCGCCCATCACGAGCTGGAGGAGGCGCTGGCGGACTTCACGCACCGGCCCCGGGCGCTTCTGTTCGGCAGCGGGTACGCCGCGAACGTCGGCACGATCAATGCTCTGGTGGGGTCAGTCGATCACGTCTTCGAGGACCGCCTGAACCACGCCTCCCTGCTCGAAGGTGGCTGGCTCAGCCGGGCACACTTCGCATGGTTTGCACACGGTGATGCTGGGGAACTTGGGGCGCGACTGACCGACTGCGCGGACTCCCGGGGCCGCAAGCTGATCGTCAGCGATGGCACGTTCAGCATGGACGGCGACCAGTGCCCGTTGCCCGCGCTCGTGGCCACGGCCCGACGCCACGCGGCCTGGCTGATGATCGACGACGCCCACGGTTGCGGTGTGCACGGCATCGGCGGCTGCGGCGTGGTGGATCCAGCAATCAATGGCACAGATGACGTGCCGGTGCTCGTCGGCACCCTCGGCAAGGCCTTTGGCACAGCGGGCGCCTTCGTGGCTGGCAGCGAGGCGCTGGTCGAGACGCTGATTCAGCGCGCCCGTAACTACATCTACACGACGGCGCTGCCGTCCGCGGTGGCCATGGCGACGATCGAGAGCCTGCGGATCGCCCGGGCGGAAGAATGGCGGCGCGAGCGGCTACGGGAGCTCGTTGCGCGGTTTCGCTCCGGTGTCACGCAGCTGGGACTGAAGCTGCTGCCGTCTGCGACGCCGATCCAGCCGATTCTCATCGGTGAGTCGGGCGCCGCGCTGAAACTGAGCGCTGCGCTGGAGTCCCGCGGCATCCTGGTGCCCGCGATCCGGCCGCCGACTGTGGCTGCCGGGACGGCGCGGCTCCGGGTCACGTTCTCTGCGCTGCACGAATCCGCCGACGTGGACCGGTTGTTGGCGGCCCTGGCTGAATGAAGCCGAAGCACTTCTTCGTCACCGGCACGGACACAGGCGTCGGCAAGACGCTGATCACCGCCGCACTCCTGCTGAATGCGCGGGCCTTCGGTCTGCGCGCTGTCGGGGTCAAGCCCGTGTCGGCAGGTTGCACGCTTGTGAACGGGCAACTCGTCAACGACGATGCGCTGCTGCTCCAGCGCTACTCCAGCGTTTCCCTCGACTACGCACAGGTCAATCCGGTGGCCTTCGAACCGGCGATGGCCCCGCACATTGCTGCACGCCGTGCGGGCCTCGACCTCCGGGCCGGGGTTCTCGCCGCCGCCGTCGCTGACGTGGCAGGCCAGGGCCACGACGTGCTGCTGGTGGAAGGGGCGGGTGGATGGCTCGTGCCGCTGAACGACACCGAGACGATGGCGGACGTGGCCGTGAAGCTGGGCTACCCGGTCATCCTGGTGGTGGCCATGCGACTGGGGTGCCTGAATCACGCAGTGCTCACGGCGAAGGCGATTCACGCTGCGGGGCTGAACCTCGCTGGCTGGGTGGCCAATTCGACCGGGCCGGCAATGGCGGCCTTCGACGAGAATCTGCAGGCACTGGAACACAGACTGCCGGCGCTGCGCTTGGGGACCGTGCCGTACCTGGGCTCCACAGCGTCTCCCGAACGAGTCAATTCCTGGCTGGACGGGACTCCACTCCTGGGGCGCTAGCCCTCTGCCGTTTCTGCAGATTGAGACCAGATTCGGCTGTGGCCAGACGGTCACTTTTCTCCAAGAATGAGGCGCAGAACTGGCTGACAGCGCAGGTACTGGGCTAAGCTGCTCCTTACTATTCAGATATTGGTAAGGAAAGGTATCGGCCCATGTCATTCGCCACAATTACCAGCAAGGGGCAAACGACCATTCCGAAGAGCGTGCGCGATGCAGCCGGCTTGCGCACCGGCGACCGAATCCACTTCGCTGTCCTGGCCGACGGGACCATCATCGTGCGGGCCAAGACGCGGAGCATCCGTGATGTCGCGATAAAGCCACCGTCCCGGCGGCGTGTCACGGTTCGGCAGATGAATCGCTAGTACTGGCAGTCCATTGCTCGGCATCGATACCAATGTCCTCGTGCGTCTTCTGGTCCTCGACGATCGGACCCAGTCACGTCGCGCGCACGAACTCATACGGAGCGCCATTCAACGCGAGCAAGTCGTGTGGGTTTCACTGCTCGTTCTCATCGAGACAGAGTGGGTCCTGCGCAGTCGCTATGGCATGGACAAGGCGGCCGCGCTGGGCCTGTTGATTGACCTGCTGGAGAGTCGCGAACTTATGTTCGAGGACGAACCGGCGATCGAAGAGGCCTTGCACCACTGGAAGGAAAGTCGTTGCGGGTTTGCCGATTGTCTTATTTTCGCCCGTAACCGGCGTGCCGGCTGCGAAGCGACTGTCACCTTCGACAAGCATGCAGCGCGCCTGCCGGGCGGCCAGGTAGCCTGAGCGGAGTGGAAGCTCTCAGCCCTGACCTCCTGCTGATCGTCGCCGCCGCCTTCGGCGCCGGTCTCGTCGACGCCATGGTCGGTGGCGGCGGCCTGATCCAGCTTCCAGCGCTGTTCACGGCCTACCCAGCGACCGCGCCCGCCATCCTGCTCGGCACCAACAAGTTCGCCAGCATCTTCGGCACCGGTAGTGCGGTGCTGCGCTTTTCGCGAGGCGTGCGGATTCCCTGGCGGACGTTGTTACCCCTGGCGCCAGTCGTCTTTCTCGGCGCGCTGAGCGGCGCGCGCGTGGCCACTCTCGTGCCACCTGCAGTCTTCCGGCCACTGGTGCCGGTCATGCTTGCCGTCGTGCTGATCTACGTGGTCCGGCGCAAGAACCTGGGGGCAGACCACGCGCCGCTCCACATGAGCCGCGGCCGCATCGGGTTTGCTACCGCCGTTTTCGGTGCCGTCGGCTTCTACGACGGCTTCTTCGGTCCCGGCACCGGCAGCTTCTTCATGTTCCTGCTGATTCGCTTGTACGGCTTCGACTTCCTGCACTCGGCCGCGAGCGCCCGGGTGCTGAACGTGGCGACGAATGCGGGCGCGCTCGTTTGGTTTGGTACCCAGCTGGAACTGCTCTGGCTGGTTGCAGTCCTTATGGCCGTGGCCAACGTGAGTGGCGCGGTGCTGGGCACCGGCCTCGCCCTGAAGCACGGCAGCGGCTTTGTGCGCCGGATCTTCATCGGGGTGGTCCTCGTGCTGATCGCGCGCACCGCGTGGGATGCATACTTCGCGCCATGAATTCCTTTGATCGCGACCACCTCTGGCATCCCTACACGTCCATGACCTCGCCGCTTCCGGCCTACGAGGTGGCGTCCGCGAGCGGCGTCCGGATCAAGCTCAGGGACGGCCGCGAGCTGATCGACGGAATGGCGTCCTGGTGGTGCGTTATTCATGGCTACAACCACCCCGAGCTGAACGCCGCCATCGAGGGCCAGCTGAAACGCATGGCCCACGTGATGTTCGGCGGGCTCACCCACGAGCCGGCGATTGCTCTCGGCCAGAAGCTCATCAGCATTACGCCCCAGCCGCTCCAGCACGTGTTCTTTAGTGACTCGGGTTCCGTCGCCGTCGAAGTGGCGATCAAGATGGCTCTGCAGTTCTGGCAGGCGCGGGGCCAGGCCACCAAAACGCGCCTGCTCACGCTCCGCGGCGGCTACCACGGCGATACTTTCGGCGCGATGGCCGTGTGTGACCCTGTGAACGGCATGCACCAGCTGTTTCGGGGCGTGCTGCCGCAACACCTGTTCGCGTCGCGCCCCGAGTCCCGTTTCGGCGAACCACTCGTCGCGGGCGACCTGGATGAGTTCGAGCGGATGCTGGTCCCAAACAAGGACGAGCTGGCCGCCGTCATTCTCGAGCCGATCGTGCAGGGCGCGGGCGGGATGTGGTTCTACTCGGCGGACTACCTGCGCGGCGTGGCCGATCTCTGTCGCCGGCACAACGTGCTGCTGATTGCCGATGAGATCGCCACCGGGTTTGGCCGCACCGGCAAGCTGTTCGCCTGCGAGCACGCCAGCGTGACGCCGGACATTCTGTGTCTCGGCAAGGCGCTGACGGGGGGCTACCTGAGCCTGGCGGCGACGCTGGCGACCACCGAGGTGGCGGAGGGGATCTCCGCCCAGGGGGGCGTGCTGATGCACGGGCCGACCTTCATGGCGAATCCGCTAGCGACGGCGGTGGCGGCGAGGAGTATCGAGCTCCTGCTGGCCAGTCCCTGGCAGCAGCGGGTTGCTGGCATCGAGGCGCAGCTAATGCGGGAACTTGGTGCCTATGCCGAACATCCAGCCGTGGCCGACGTGCGGGTGCTGGGTGGGATCGGGGTCCTGGAGATGCGGGAGCCCGTCGATGTGGCGGTCCTGCAGAAACTCTTTGTGGAGCAGGGCGTCTGGATCCGCCCCTTCGGGCGCTTGATCTACCTGATGCCGCCCTACGTGATCGAGCCTGGCGAGCTGACGCTTCTTAGCAAGGCCGTAGGAGTGGCTTTAGCCGCGACTCGTGCGCCAGGGAAAGGCGCCTGAGATGGCGCTTTTTTTGTCCTGGACTCGCCTATGATTGCACCCGCTCTCCTCACGCAGGCTAAGGCAGTAATGGACAGGGACACCGCAGTCCGGATGGGCCAGCAGGCCATCAAGGCGAAGAACAAGCGCCTCGTTGATGCCGTTCTGAAGATCCGGGCGGAAAGGGAGCGGAATCCGTCCACCGCGAGGTCAATCAGTGAGCTGCCGCTGATCGCGGTGACCTGTGCCACAGGCTGGGAGTGCTATGCGATCGTCGAGGAACTGACCAAGACGCTCCGGTTTCGCGTCCGCGCGCTATACCGCACGCCGGGCACCCAGGCCGCCGCCCGGCTCGAAGCGCTTCTGCAGAAGACCGAAGCCGATCACCCGGGCCTGCTGACACTGCATCCCGGCGTGGACATGAATTCCGAAGAAACCCTGACGAAGGCTTTCAGGGACTGCGCGGGCGTCGTGCTCTACCTCACCGCGAACACCAGCAAAGCCGGCAAGATCACCAATCACGGCAACGACCCGGTGGGCGGCTGCGCGGCAGTGATGCGCCAGGCCCTCGCTTCGCTGGGCGCGCTCAAGGCCAACCCCTCCGTCAAGCAGGTCATCACGCTGATATTCCCGACGGACAAGGTGAGTGACTTCGTCGGCGGCGTACCCGAGACCCCCTGGTGGATCAGGCAGAAGCTGCGTATTTCAAACTTCCTCCGTGGCGAGGGCATCAACGTCACCTGCATCCATCGTCCGGCGTATTACTACGCGATGCATCGGGTGGACTACACCGCCAAGGCCCACATCCGGGGTGATTCCGCGCTGTCCAAGACGATGATCCGGGAGGACAACATTCCCGGCATCACGGAGCCCGACTTTCTCGTCAACTGGATCGACGTGCGCGACGTCGGCAAGTGGGTGGGCACCTGCTTCGAGTACCCGGAGGTGTTCTCTAACCAGGATTTCTCCATTGCGTCCTGCGCCCTGACGGGCCATCAGCTCGTGGAAATTGCCGGGAGAAGCAACCGGCACGGCACGCGATTCAGGTACCGGCCATTCCCCCGGTGGCTGATGAAAACGCTCAGCGTGTTCACCGCTGAGGTCATCTATCCGCTGCGTTACGCGGAGTGGTACAACGACCAGGGCAACGGCTACGACTTCGCCCGCAACGAGGATCTCGCGGACCTGGAGCGCATCCATCCCCTGTGGTCCTTCGAGAAGGAACTCGAGTTCTGGGGCATCAACGACATCAAGCCGGCGCGTCACTCGTAGCGCAGCGCCTCGATCGGATCCAGTCGGGCCGCCTTGCGCGCCGGCCAGATGCCAAAGAACAGCCCGACCGCGGCACTGAAACAAAAAGCCAGCGCGACGGCCGTTGGTGAGATCGTCATGTTCCAGCCGGCGATGCGCGCGATGAGCGTCGTGATGCCCGCGCCCAGGGCAATGCCGCCGGCGCCGCCAAGCATGCACAGCACCATGGCCTCCACCACGAACTGCAGCAGGATGTTGCGCCGGCTGGCGCCCAGCGCCTTGCGGATGCCGATCTCCCGGGTCCGCTCCGTCACCGAAACGAGCATGATGTTCATGATGCCGATGCCGCCGACCACCAGGCTGATGCTGGCGATACCCGCCAGCAGGATCGCGAAGATGTTGGCGGCGGCTTCCCGCACGTTGAAGAACTGGCGGGGGTCGGAGATGCTGAAGTCGTTGTCCTTGCCGGGCTGAATCTGGTGTTCGCGCCGAAGCACCTGCTCGATCTCGACGATGGAGCGCTCCACCGTGGAGCCCGGTGCCATCTGGGCGCTGATGGCGTCGAGCTGCTCCGTGCCGAAAACCCGATAGCGGGCGGTGTAGAAGGGCACCCACACCTGTTCGTCCACATTACGGAAGCCGCTGGAGCCTTTCTCGGCAAACACTCCGAGGACCTCAAAGGCGATCCCCTTGATGTAGATCGTCTGGCCCACGATGGCAGCCCCGGTGCTGCCAAGCTTTGCCGCCACCGACGCCCCGATGACGGCGACCGCGCGGCGGCTGGCATCGTCCGCGTTGGTGAACGACCGGCCTGATGCAATGCTGTAGCCCTGGATTCCGGGGAAATTGGCTGTCACGCCGGCGACCCGCAGGTTTTCATTCCGGTTGCCCAGCTTGATCTGCAGTTGGCCCGCGATCTCGGGTACCACGCCGATAACGGAGGGGGCGCCGTTGGCTATAGCGTCCGCGTCCTTGATGGTCAGGATGGCGCCGCTCTGGGCCACGCCCATGCGCATGAAACTTCCAGCCCGGACCGACAGGACGCTGGCGCCAAGCTGGTCGATCTGCTGATCCACCGCGGCCTTGGCGCCGGAGCCGATGGCAATCATCGTGATCACCGACGCCACGCCGATGATGATGCCGAGCATGGTCAGGAAGGCCCGGAACAGGTTCGCGCGGACCGACTGCAGTGCCACGAGGATCATTTCGACGAATAGCATGGCGTTACTTACTCCGCTTTTCCGCCGGCTGATTGCCCTGGGGCTTCGTCAGGCCGGGCATGCCCGTGAACTGGCGCATCTGCTGCTGGAAGCGCTGCTGGGTTTCGACCAGGCCGGAGCTGGGTAGCAGGTACACGGCGTCACCGGCCTTCAGGCCCGCCAGGACCTCGCTGTAGTCCAGGTCCGTGATGCCGGTGGTCACGGGCATCGCGACCGGCTTGCCATCCCGGCTGACGAACACCCAATACCGGTTGCTGAACTGATAGCGGTCAGCGTCCTGGCCGGCGAGCGTGTCTGGCAGGGCGTGGGTCTTCAATTGCGCAGCGGCCGTCGCCTCGTCCAGGCCCACCAGTGCTGCAGAGGTCTTCAGGTCCCGGTCGGTTCGCAGCGCCCCGGTGGGTACCGCGAGGACGTCCTTGCGCTCAGTTACCAGGATGGAAACTTCGGCATTCATGCCCGGCTTCAGCAGCCCGCTCTCGTTCTTCAGCACGATGCGCACGGCGAAGGTGGTCACCGTCTGACTGGCATTGGCCTGGGGCTCAATCTTCTGCACTTCGCCGCGGAAGGGCTGGTTGGGAAAAGCCGTGACGGTCACCTCAGCCGCTTGCCCCGGTGTGATCTTGCCGATATCGGTCTCGTCCACCAGCGTACGGACCTGCACGCTGGTGAGGTCCGCCATTTTCAGCAGCAGCGTGCCACCACCGACGTCCATGATCGGTGAAGAGATCACCTGGCCTTCCTCCACCAGCTTCTCGATGATGGTCCCGGTGATGGGTGCCCGGAGGTCGGTGTCGTCGAGCTGGATCCGTGCAGTTTCCACCGCGACCTGGGAGCGCACCACTTCCGCCTTGGCGTTGGCGGATTCCAGCTGGGACTGCTCGAAGTCCACGTCGTTGATGATGCGTTCGGCGAGCAGTTTTTCGGCCCGCTTGCTCTGCGCTTCGGCGATGGAGCGCCGGGCTTTGGCCGCCTCCAGCTGTGCGCTGGCCTGGGCCAGGGAGTTCTGCGGATTGCGCTTGTCGATCTGGACCAGCAGCGTGCCGGTCGGCACCACCTGGCCTGTTTCGCCATAGATCTTGAGGATCTGGCCGGAGGCCTTGGACTTCAGTTCCACCGTCACGGAGGGCTCGATCTGGCCCGCGGCTTCCACGGCCACGGTGATGTCCCGCTTCTCGACGGGCACCGTCTGGTAGGTGGCAGGCGCCTTGTCCCCCGGGCGCCCGCAGGCCGCCAGCGCGCTGACTAGCAGCACGATGGGCAGATCAAGGAGCAAACGTCGAGTCTTCATTCGTGACATTTCCTAGGTCTTGCGCGTGTCCGATTCAATTCTGCCATCCCGCAGGCGGATCGCGCGGTGGGCGTGGGCGGCAACAACCGCATCGTGGGTGACCAGCACGACGGTGTTGCCACCCGCGTGCAGCTGGTCGAACAGGGCCAGGATGTCCTCGGCGGTGGCGGAGTCGAGATTGCCGGTCGGTTCGTCTGCCAGCAACAGGCTGGGGCGTGTCACCAGTGCCCGCGCCACGGCGACCCGCTGGCGCTGTCCGCCCGACAGTTCTGACGGCCGGTGCCGCAGGCGATCGTGGAGGCCCACCTGCTCCAGCGCCAGCCGGGCCCGTTCCACCCGCTCGCGCCGGCTCACGCCCGCATAGATCAGTGGCAACTCGACGTTATGCAGGGCGTCGGCGCGCGCCAGCAGGTTGAAGGTCTGGAACACGAAGCCGATTTCCCGGTTGCGCAGGGCCGCGAGCTCCCCGTCACCCAGCGCGGCTACCGGCGTCCGGTTCAGCCAGTACTCGCCACTGTCCGGACGGTCCAGGCAGCCGATGATGTTCATGAGGGTGGACTTGCCCGAACCGGATGGCCCCATGATGGCCACGTACTCCCCGCGACAAATCGTCACATCCACGCCCTGCAGGGCCCGGATCATGGTATCGCCCATGGGGAAGCTGCGGGTCAGGGCACGGGTGACGATCACCTCGTCCGTGCCCGGCTGACTGCCTCCGGACGGGAGCATGGCTGGGGCGTTCGCATTCACGTGAAGTTCGGACCGCGACCAGGGGATGAGGTTCAGAGCTGCCGCCGATTGAACCACGCCGCGAGGTCCAGCAGTAGGCCGGGCAGATGGCGACGCTGCCAGGCGCCCGCCGCGAACTTGTTGGCTTCCGCCAATGTGGGGTAGCTGTGCACCGTGGCCAGGATCTTCTTGAGGCCGAGGCCGTGGCGCATCGCCAGCACGAACTCGCTGATCGTCTCGCCGGCATGGGGCCCGACGACCGTAACGCCGAGGATGCGATCGTTGTCGCGCGGGGTCACGACCTTCACGAAACCCCGGGCCTCGCCGTCGGTAATGGCCCGGTCCAGGTCAGCGAGATCGTAGGTGACCACCTCGACCGCCTGGCCAGTCGCCCGGGCCTCCGCTTCGGTCAGGCCGACCCGTGCCACTTCGGGATCCGTGTAGACGGTCGCCGGCAGCACCGAGTAGTCGGCCCGGAAGCGCCAGAAGCGGCCCCAGAGGGCGTTCATGGCGCAGTACCAGGCCTGGTGGGCCGCCACGTGGGTCAACTGCCAGGGACCGGCTACATCACCGCAGGCGTAGATGTTGGGCAGGCGGGTCTGCAGGTACTCGTTGACGCTGACCGTGCCGTTGGCATTCAGCACGATACCCAGTTCCTCGAGGCCGAGTCCGCTGGTCCGGGCCTGCCTGCCGACAGCAATGAGCGCCATGTCGAAGTCGACGAGGTGCGACGTCTCTCCCTGCACGCAGCGTAGTCGGCCGCCGCCGGGCCGTCGCTCGAAGGCCTCCGTCCGGCAGCCGGTGAGGACGCGGATGCCCGACTCCTCGAAGACCTCGGCCAGGAGGGTCCCTGCCGCGTCGTCCTCCCGCGCCAGCAGGCCGGGGAGCATCTCCACGACGGTCACCTCACTGCCGAGATTCCGGAATGCCTGGGCCAACTCACACCCGATCGCACCGCCGCCCAGCACCAGCAGTCTTGCCGGCAGCTCGGCCAGTTCCCAGACGCTGTCCGAGGTGACGTGTGGCACGTCCGCGAGTCCGGGAATAGGGGGCAGTGCCGGAATGCCGCCCGTTGCCAGCACGATGCTGCGCGCCGTGATCGTGCGGTCTCCTCCAGTCATCGCCACGGTCACGGTCCAGGGCGACGTGAGTCGAGCGCGGCCGCGGACGCACTCCACACCAAGCGCCGTATAGCGTTCCACCGAGTCGTGGGCTTCGATGCGTTCGATCACGCGCCGGACCCGCTCCATGACCCGGGTGAAGTCGGTGGCCCGGGCCGTCAGCGTTGCTGTCGCTGGCGCCGCCAGGCCGAACTCACCGGCCCGTCGCATCAGCGCGGCGACCCGACCGGACCGAATCAAAGCCTTGCTGGGCACACAGCCCGTGTTCAGGCAATCGCCACCCATGAGGTCTGCTTCGATCAACACGACCTTCGCGCGACCAGCAGCGGCCAGGTAGGCGGTCACGAGGCCCGCCGAGCCGGCGCCGATCACCACCAGGTTGGCGTCGAAATGCGGCGGGCGTGTGAAGCGCGCGTACAGACGCCGGCTCCGGAACCAGGCCATGACGCCTTTAGCCACGAAGGGAAAACAGCCCAGCAGCGCGAAGGAGCCGAGAAGGGTTGGCGACAGCACGCCACTCAGCGATTCGATGCGGCCCACCTGCGCCCCGGCATTCGCGTAGACCACCGTTACCGGCAACATGCCCAGCTGACTGACCCAGTAGAACGTCCAGGTGGGCAGACGGGTGAGGCCCATGATGGGATTGATGGCGAAGAACGGGAAGATGGGCACCAGCCTCAGGCCGAGCAGATAGTAGGCACCTTCTTCCCTGATGCCGCGATTGACGAGCTCTGTAACGCCGGCGAAGCGCGTTTCGAAGAACCCGCGCAGGAAATACCGGGCGGTCACGAAACTGATGGTCGCGCCGATAGTGCTGGCAAAGGACACCCAGGCCGAGCCCACCAGCGTGCCGAAGATGGCCCCGGCTGCCGGGGTCAGGATGAACCCACCCGGCATGTTCAGTGAGGCCATGGCGACGAACAGGCAGAAGAACAGGCCTCCCGACAGCAGGGGCTCTGCCTCTGCCCGGAGGCGGATGGTTTCCAGCGCGTCCAGGAGAGTCTGGAAATTCAGCTGCCTCCCCAGGTCGAAGCTGAAGAAAAGGACGAGGACGGCGATCGCCAGTCCGGCGATAATCAGTTTGCGAAGCATGGGGAGGGGAGAATCATGTACGACTACCGGCAATTCTATATCGACGGGGCCTGGGTTGATCCGATTAGGGTGGCGCCGGCGACGCCCAGGGACTGTCCGGTCATCAATCCGGCCACAGAAGGGCAGATTGGCACGATTTCGCTGGGCAGTGCCGCCGATGTGGATCGTGCGGTTACGGCCGCGCGCCGTGCCTTCGTCGGCTATTCCACCACCACCATCCCCGAGCGGATGGCCCTCATTGACCGCGTGATCGCCGCCTACCAGCGCCGCCAGGACGACATCGCCCAGGCCATTTCCGACGAGATGGGGGCACCGCTCGCCTTCGCGAAACGGTCCCAATCCGGGCTCGGCGTCGGCCACCTGGCCACGATCCGCACCGTGCTCGAAACCTTTCCCTTCACCGAGGACCGGGACGGGCTGCGCCTCGTCCGGGAACCGGTGGGCGTCTGTGGGTTTATCACCCCCTGGAACTGGCCCATGAACCAGATCACCTGCAAAGTGGCGCCTGCCCTCGCCGCGGGCTGCACCATGGTGCTGAAGCCCAGCGAGATTGCCCCGCTGTCAGGCACCGTCTTTGCTGAGGTCATGCACGAGGCCGGGGTGCCGAAGGGCGTCTTCAACCTGGTGCATGGCGACGGGCCGGGTGTCGGGCAGGCCCTGGCCACCCATCCGGAAGTGGACATGGTGTCCTTCACCGGCTCCACCCGCGCCGGTATCGCCGTGGCCAAGGCGGGTGCCGATACCGTGAAACGCGTGCACCAGGAGCTCGGCGGCAAGTCGCCGCTGGTCGTGCTGGACGAGCAGATCCTGGAAGCTGCCGTGCGCTGGGGCGTAGCGGACTGCTTCAGCAACAGCGGCCAGTCCTGCAACGCGCCCACGCGCATGCTCGTGCCAGCCAGGCTGCATGCCAAAGCCGTGGCCCTGGCCCAAGAGGCCGCCGTCGGCATGGTCGTCGGGGATCCGCGGGATCCCGCCACCATGCTGGGACCGGTGGTCAGCCAGCTGCAATTCGACAAGATCCAGCGGCTGATTCGCGCCGGCATCGATGAGGGCGCGACGCTGGTGACCGGTGGCGAGGGGCGCCCGGCCGGCCTGACGCGCGGTTACTACGTGCGCCCGACGATTTTTTCAGGCGTGCATAACCACATGACGATCGCCCGGGAAGAGATCTTCGGCCCTGTGCTCGCCATCCTGCCCTACGAGACCGAAGCGGATGCCCTGCGCATCGCCAACGACACGCCTTACGGGCTGGCGGCCTACGTCTGGGCCACCGACCTGGCCGCGGCCCGGCGGGCGGCGAGCCAGATCCGCGCCGGCATGGTGCACATCAATGGGGCGGACATGGCCCTGAACGCACCGTTCGGCGGCTTCAAGCAGTCTGGCAATGGCCGCGAGTGGGGCGAGTTTGGGCTGGCCGACTTCGTCGAGTTGAAGGTGGTTCTCGGTTACGGCAACCCGTAGGCGCAGCGGCAGCGTGGGCGGGTGTCCCTTCCGCGCTCACCGGGTACTCCCGGTAGCGGAAGGGATCCCGGCCGCGATGCCGCCGGCTACGGGCGCGCGCAGCGGGATCGCATCCAGCACCCAGCCCTTCGTCTCGCGCCGGGCAGGGCAGGGAATCGCATAGGCGATGCGCTTGCGGTTCCGGGCCACCGTATCAACATCAATGCGCCAGCCCCGGTTTGCCCAGCGCTGCAGCTTTTCCCGGTACTTGGCAATCGAGATGTCGGCGGGCGTGAAGAACTCCGCCGTATTCTTCTCGGGCGTAATCACGGGGCGCACGTCGAGCAGAATGTCCCGGTCCTGCAGGGCCACGTACTCGTTGCGGCCCATGATGCGTGCGTCGTGCTCCGGTTCCGTCAGAAAATTGCGGAGGTTTACCAGGTAGAGACTGGTATGCGTCTCGTCGATCGGCACTTCGAACAGGTACTGGTGAATCTTGATGGCCGGAGTCGGGTAGATGTAGGTCCAGAGCATGGACACGCCGTGATGCCCGGTGCCAGACTCGATGACGGCATTGGTTTCCCGGCCCGAGGCCTCCCGCATCTTCTTGTCGGGCAGTGGTGGCGCCATGATGCTGCTGAAGAAGCCGGTGTTCCACTCGTCCTCGACCCAGCGCCACGTGTCCGGATCGATCTTGTAGTCTGGCCGGTTGCCGGAGAAGCCGTGCGTGTCGTGGACATATTCGTTGTGGGCCGCGTCGATGCCGTTCTCCATCGAGCGCTGGTAGTCAAAGCTCCACTCGAAGTGCTGAATCGTGGCCGTCCAGCCGGGCAGGGGACCGTCGGCGCCATACTCAGGGATAGGCAGGATCGGGCAGCGCTCGGCTTCGGGCAGATCGCCGAGGAAGGCGAAGATCAGGCCGTATTTCTCGACCGTTGGATAAGCGTCCACGCGGGCCCGACCGGGAATTTTTGCCTGTGCTCCAAGCGAGGGAATCTTGCGGCAGACGCCATCCCCACCGAACTGCCATCCGTGGTAAGGGCACTGGATGCAGTCGCCCCGCACCTTGCCGTTACCGAGGGACGCACCGCGATGAATGCAGGTGTCTGCCAGGCAGTGGACAGTGCCACTGGTGTCCCGGAAGAGGACGAAGTCCTGACCGAGCATGCGCCGCCTGACCGGCGCATCGCCCACATCCGCGCTCTTGCACGCCGTG
>CAYMKJ010000024.1:0-15227 GCA_964391025.1 uncultured Chromatiaceae bacterium | reverse complement strand
ACCTTGCGCACCTTGTCTTCCGGCATGTCCATGCGGAGAGCCAGTTCGTCCGGCGTGGGCTCGCGGCCCATCTCCTGCAGCATCTGGCGGGAGATGCGGTTAAGTTTGTTGATGGTCTCGATCATGTGCACCGGGATGCGGATCGTCCGGGCCTGGTCGGCGATGGACCGCGTGATGGCCTGCCGGATCCACCAGGTTGCGTAGGTGGAAAATTTGTAGCCCCGGCGGTATTCGAACTTGTCCACGGCCTTCATCAGGCCGATGTTGCCTTCCTGGATGAGGTCCAGGAACTGCAGGCCACGGTTGGTGTACTTCTTGGCAATGGAGATCACGAGGCGCAGATTGGCCTCGACCATCTCCTTCTTCGCCCGGCGAGCCTTCGCTTCGCCGATCGACATCTCGCGATTGATATCCTTGATCTCGGGGATGGACAGGTGCACCTCAGTGCCGATCGCCAGCAAGCGCTTCTGCGCCTTCTGGATCTCTTCCTGCATCTTGAGCAGGGCAGACGAGTGCTTGCGCTTCGCCTTGATGTGCTTGTCGACCCACTTCAGATTGGTTTCATTGGCCGGGAAGGTGGCCAGAAAGTCCTTGCGGGGCATGCCGCAGTCACGAACGCAGATCTGCATGATCTTGCGCTCCTGATTGCGGATGTTCGTCACAGTGTCCCGCAGGGAATTGGCCAACTGGTCGAAGAGCCGCGGCGCGAGCTTGAGCTCCATGATCTCGCCCACCAGCTTCTGGCGGGATTTCATGACCTTCTTGTCGTCGGCGCCAATCTTGTCCATGTCCACGACGACGCGCTTGTGGCGGCGGAAGATGGACTGCAGGCGCTTGTCGGCCTCCACCGGATCCGGCCCGAGATCTTCCTCCTCCGCCTCGGCGACTTCCCCATCGCCCTCCCGGTCAGCCTCTTCAGCCGCCGCTACGATGACTTCCCGGGGCACTGGCGGCGCGATCTCGTCGGGGGCGTTCGGGTCGATGAAACCCGTGAGCACGTCTTGCAGACGCGCCTCGCCGGCTTGCACCGGGGCATAGGCCCTGGCCAGAACATCAATGGCTGGCGGGAACATCGCCACGGACTGCTTGACCTGATTGAGGCCCTGCTCGATGCGCTTCGCGATGCGGATCTCGCCTTCGCGGGTGAGTAGCTCGACGGTACCCATCTCACGCATGTACATGCGGACCGGGTCGGTGGTCCGGCCGAATTCGCTATCGACCGTGGCGATGGCCTGGGCAGCTTCCTCGGCGGCCTCGTCGTCAGTGGCGACCGGCGCATCAGACAGCAGGATCGACTCGGCATCCGGTGCCTTCTCGTACACCGTGATGCCCATGTCGTTAATCATGTTGACGATATCTTCGATCTGCTCAGGATCGACGATGTCGTTCGGGAGGTGATCGTTGACCTCGGCGTAGGTGAGGTAGCCCTGCTCCTTGCCGCGAGCAATGAGCAGCTTCAGCTGGGATTGCTGTTCCGTGGTTGTGTTCGGCTCAATCACTCGTCAGCCCTCAGCATTGACTAAATAAAAGCCGGTCATTGTACAGGACCCCCGCAGCCTCCCCTAGGAGAATCCGGGACGTGGTACCGGCACTGCCGTCGCCGGACTTCAGGACGACGCTCCGGTGCGCGGTGTGGAACCGTCTGCCACCACGCTTCGTTGGAGCGTCGCCAGGCGTTCCCGTTCCGTGCCGGAGAGTGCTTCCTGGCCCGCTTTCTGCAGCAGTCGGGCCAGTTCTTGTTGCGTTGCGGCCGATAGCAGCCGGCCCAGGCAGCCGCGGAATTCGGCGGCCGCGCCCTCGGCGCCGACCAGGGATTCTTCGGTGAGCAGCTGGGCCAGATGGGTGAGCTCCGGCCGGTCCCGGAAGCGCTCCAGCAGCAGGGGCGGCGAGACGTCCGGTCGGCTGCTGGCCAGGGCGTGCAACTCCCGCAGGAGCTCCACACCGCGTTGCCCGGAGGCTTCGAGGTTCGCGGGCAGGGGAACCTCGTGCGCCACCGCAGGGTAGTGCAGGAGCAGGGCGATGGCCTGCCGGCTGAGCGATCCGCGGGTGCCACCGGGCGGCGCCGGCCTGGCAGGCCGTTGCCGCGTGGCGGGCAAGGTCGGGGCTCGTGTCCCGGCCGTGGAAGGCGCCGTGGTGGGGTTGCCCAGCAGTGCGTCCAGGCGGTCACGCGGGAGCCCAACCCGCCTGGCGAGTTCCGTCGTGAGCAATTCCCGGTAGATACCCTCGGGCAACTGGACCAGCAGGGGCTTGGCCAGGGCCGCCAGACGAGCCTTCCCGTCCAGGTTGCGCAGGTCCACGTCCGCGCTGAGCGAGTCCAGCAAGAACTCGGACAGCGGAATGCTCTGCGCCAGGCGCTCCCCGAACGCCGCGGTACCTTCCCGCCGCACGAGCGAGTCCGGGTCCTCACCCTCGGGCAAGAGGAGAAAACGGATCTGGCGGCCGTCATGCAGAGCCGGCAGGCTAACCTGAAGTGCACGCCAGGCGGCGTCCCTGCCTGCCCGGTCCCCATCGAAGCAAAAGATCACCTCGGGGACCACGCTAAAGATCCGCCGCAGGTGTTCGCTGGTCGTGGCAGTGCCGAGCGTGCCAACCGCGTTCCGGATCCCGTAGGCGGCCAGCATCACGACGTCCATGTAGCCTTCGACGACCAGCAGCCGTTCGAGCTTGCGTTCTGCCCGGCGTGCTTCGTAGAGACCGTACAGCTCCCGGCCCTTGTGGAACACCGGGGTCTCAGGCGAATTCAGGTACTTTGGCTCACCGGTGGCGAGAATGCGCCCGCCGAAGGCCATGGTGCGCCCCCGCGAATCCCTGATGGGGAACATGATCCGGTCGCGAAAGCGATCGTAGAAGCCGCCGGTATCCCGCGGAATCACCAGGCCTGCGCCGAGCAGCTGCTGGCGATCATCCTCGCTGGAGCCGCAGGCTGCCAGCAGGGTGTCCCATGCCGGTGGCGCATAGCCGATGCCGAACTCGCGCGCCGTTTCTCCGTCAAGTCCGCGCTGCTTGAGGTACTCGACCGCCGTTGTGTGGTCCCGCAGCGCCTGCCGGTACAGGTTTAGCGCCTTGTCGAGCATCGCGTAGAGCGGCTCCACGGGTGCCCTCTCCGCCGAGTCCGTGCGGGGCACATCCAGGCCGACGCTCCGGGCAAGTTCCTCGACGGCCACCGGGAACTCGAGGCGCTCGTACTCCATGAGGAAGCTGAGCGCAGTCCCATGGGCGCCGCAGCCGAAGCAGTGGTAGAAACCCTTCTGCGGGCTGACCCAGAACTACGGTGTCTTCTCGGAGTGGAACGGGCAGCGCGCCTTGTACTCGCGGCCTGCCTTGATGAGCGGCACCCGCGAGCCCACGACTTCGACGATATCCGCGCGCTGGACCAGGTCGTCGATGAAGTCCTGGGGAATGCGACCACTCACGACCGAGGGCCTGTCTCCTGAACGGGGTTTGTGCGGGCGCCCCTGATTTTTCTTAAGTCGGGGGACCGGTGAATTGTTACTGCGAGCTTACTTGCCCGACAGGCGGGCCTTGACCCGCTCGCCGATGGTAGCGAAGTCTGCCCGACCCTGCGCCTTTTCACGCAATGCGGCCATGACCTTGCCCATGTCTTTCATCGAACCGGCGCCGGTGGCAGTCATGGCCGCATCGATCAGGGCGTCGAGTTCGGCCTGGGATAGGGCCGTCGGCAGGTAGGCCTGCAGGAGGGCGATTTCGGCCAGTTCCTTGACCTCGAGGTCCGGTCGATTACCGGCAGCAAACTGGCTGGCGGATTCCCGCCGCTGTTTCACCAGCTTTTCGACAATCTGGAGGACCGCTAGGTCAGTGGTTGCCGTGCGCTCGTCCACTTCCCGCTGCGTGATCGCTGCCAGCAGCATGCGAATGGTCACGAGCCGGACCTTCTCGCCCGCCCGCATGGCGGACTTCATGTCGGCCTGGATGCGGGACTTCAGCTCTGACACAGGCGGGGGGGTCGGCAGGTCAATAGAGCCGGGTTCGCCGGTTGGTCTCCCGGGCGACCCGCTTCTGCTGCCGCTTGACGGCAGCGGCCTTCTTGCGCTTCCGTTCCTGCGTTGGCTTTTCGTAGAACTCGCGACTACGGAGTTCAGTGAGCACGCCCGCCTTTTCGCAGGCACGCTTGAAACGCCGGAGGGCGGCGTCAAAATGCTCGTTTTCTCGTACTCGAACGCCGGGCAAGGTCCTGATCCTTAAGTCTATGGCCCTATGCTCAGCCCGGTCTGATACTTGGTTCGTCCGGGCTGGCGGGCGTAAAAAACCGGCTCTCGTGGCCGGATGAGCCGGAAAATATAGCCAGTACGCAGGCCATTTGCAAAGAGCTCGTGCCAAAATGATTGTTCTGGGCATCGAAACCAGCTGTGACGAAACCGCTGCCGCCGTGTACGACACGGCCCGCGGCCTGCGCAGCCATTGCCTGTATAGCCAGGTGGCCACCCACGCGCCTTTCGGGGGGGTCGTCCCCGAACTGGCTTCCCGGGACCATATCCGGAAGTTGCTCCCGCTCATCGACACGGCCCTGACCAGCGCGGGCGTGACCCCGACCGACCTGGCTGGGGTGGCCTACACCGCAGGTCCAGGCCTGGTGGGCGCCCTGTTGGTTGGTGCCACCGTCGGCGTTGGCCTCGCGGTGGGCTGGGGCCTGCCGGCTGTGCCGGTCCACCACATGGAGGCGCACCTGCTGGCGGCTCTCCTCGAGGACGAACAGCCTGCCTTCCCGTTCGTCGCGCTGCTGGTTTCAGGTGGTCACACGCTGCTCGTCGAGGTCGCAGGTCTCGGCCTCTACCGGATCCTGGGCGAGACGCTCGACGACGCGGCCGGTGAGGCCTTCGACAAGGGTGCCAAGCTTCTGGGTCTCCCGTACCCGGGGGGTCCGGAACTGGCCCGGCTCGCGGAACGGGGACGGGTGGGCCAGTACCGTTTTCCGCGGCCGATGCTGAAAGCCCCCGGCCTGGACTTCAGCTTTAGCGGCCTCAAGACGGCGCTTGCGCTGCGGGTTCGGGAACTCGAGGCTCATGGGCCGATTGGGGAAGCCCTGAGGGCGGATCTGGCGGCCGACTACCAGCAGGCGATTGTCGACACCCTCGTCGGCAAGTCCGTGCGCGCTCTGGACGCCACCGGACACCGGCGCCTGGTTGTGGCCGGCGGCGTTGGCGCCAATCGCGCACTCCGGGAGCAGCTGCGCGCGGAGCTGTCCCGAACCGGGGCCACTGTCTATTATCCGCGCACAGAATTTTGCACCGACAATGGCGCCATGATCGCGTTCACCGGCTGCCAGCGGCTGGCACTGGCGCCTGCGGCCTACTCGAGCGTCCGCGTGGAAGCGCGACCGCGGTGGCCGCTCGAAGACCTCACGGGACCCTGAATGGACACGATATTTCTGCGGGATCTCCGCATTCGCACCATCGTCGGCATCTGGGAGTGGGAGCGCCGCCTGCCCCAGGTGGTCAGCATCGATCTCGACATGGGGACCGACATCCGCCGTGCCGCCGGCAGTGACCAGATCGGCGACACCCTGGACTACAAAGCCGTTACTCGCCGCATCAAGGCGTTCGTGGCGGAGTCGCGTTTCAACCTCATTGAGACCATGGCAGAGCAGATCGCGGGCATCATTATCGGTGAGTTCGACGTGCCCTGGGTGCGGGTGGCCGTGCACAAGCCCTGGGCCATCCGGGGTTCGCGGGATGTGGGCGTGGCTATCGAACGGGGCGCACGAACCTGATGGCGGAATCGCCGGCGCCTGACCCGCCCCTGGCGATGGTGGACGTGTACGTCAGTGCCGGCAGCAACTTGGAACCCGAGAAGAACCTGCGACTGGCGTGCCGGGAACTCACCCGCCGCTTCGGACCTCTCGATCTGTCCGGCGTTTACCGCAACCCGCCGGTGGGTTTTGCCGGCGATGACTTTCTGAATCTCGTGCTGCGCTTTCGAACGGCCGAAGCACCTGCCACCGTCATTGCTGAGCTGGAACGCCTGCACGAACTGGCGGGTCGAGTCAGGGGTCTGGAGCGCTTTGTGCCCCGGACTCTGGATCTTGACCTCCTGCTGTATGGCGCTGCCGTGCTGCCCGGCGCGGGAATACGGGTGCCCCGGGAGGACATTCTGAAGTACGGTTTCGTGCTGGGCCCGCTGGCAGAGCTCGCGCCGGATCTGCGGCACCCCGTAACGGGGCAAACCATGGCCGAGCTGTGGGCCAATTTCGATCAGGCCCGGCACCCGCTGGCACGGGTGAGTGATCTGCTGCTGTAAACGGGTTGGGGCTGGCTGTTTACCAGCCGACACTGCGGCCGCCGTCCACGGCGATGATCTGGCCCGTGACGTAGCGGGCGTCCCGCACCAGGTAGAGCACGCAACTCGCGATGTCGGCGGGCTCTCCGACGCGCTTCAGCGGGATCTGCTTCAGTACCGTCTCGCGCATCTGGTCGGAGACACCACCTTCCGGCCACAGGATTGCCCCCGGAGCCACGCCATTCACACGGATGTCCGGCGCCAGGTCCCGGGCTAACGCCCGGGTGATAAAGGCGAGGCCGGCCTTCGCCGCCCCGTACATCGTGTGGTCCCGCAGCGGTCGGATCGAGTGGATATCGACGAGGTTGATGATGACGCCCCGGGCCGCCTTCAGGTGGGGCAGCGCGGCCTGGGCAAGGAACAACGGGGATTTCAGGTTGGTGCCGAGCAGATCCGTCCACTGCTCCTCCGTGATGCTGGCCAGTGGTGTCGGATAGAAGCTCGACGCGTTGTTCACCAGGATATCCAGCCGCCCCGCGTGGCCAATCACCCTGTCCACGAGGGCGCCGAGCTTGCCAGTGTCGAGCAGATCGGCCTGGACGGTCAGCACCGAGTTCGGCCGCAGGTCGTTCAGTTCGCGGGCCAGCGCTTCCGCGTCCGCAGCGGAGCGCCGGTAGTGGATGGCGACGCCGACACCCTGGGCGTGCAGGGTCCGTGCGATAGCCGCACCCACCCGCCGACCGGCGCCGGTAATCAGTGCCCACTTGCCAGTCAGTGGTAGTGCTTCGTTCATGCAATTGGCCTTCTGCCGGCGGGGGATGTGGGCACCATAAAGCCAGCGGTTAAGATTACACCACGATGCAAACTGGATTCGATCTGCCGGCGCCGGCGACCGAGGCGCTCGCGCACAGTGACCGGGTCCGGACACTGGTGGTAGCGCGTATCGCTGACAACGGCGGATTCCTTAGTTTTGCCGATTACATGGACGCAGTGCTCTACGCGCCCGGTCTCGGCTACTACAGCGCCGGCGCGCAAAAGTTCGGAGCTGCGGGCGACTTCGTCACTGCGCCAGAGCTCGGGCCGGTCTTCGCAAGCTGCCTCGCGCGCCTCGCCGGCCCGGCGCTCCGACAGCTCGGCGGCGGGGTAATCCTCGAAGTTGGCGGCGGCTCCGGCGCACTTGCCGCTGATCTGCTACTGGCGCTCCGCGACGAGCCGCCCGACCGGTACCTGCTGCTCGACGTCAGTGGCGACCTGCGCGAGCGGCAGCGCCGGACCCTCGCGGCCCGCGTCCCGGAACTGCTGCATCGGGTCACCTGGCTCGACGCCCTGCCGGTGGAGCCACTGAACGGCGTAGTGCTCGCCAACGAAGTGCTGGACGCCTTGCCCGTGGAGCGGTTCCGAATGCGCCATGGCCGTCCGTCGCAGCTGGGTGTCCAGGTGGCTGGTGGCCAATTCGCCTGGGCCGAGCAGCCTGCCACCGGGCCACTCGCCGCCGCCGTGGCAGACCTGCAAGGGGAGCTCGGCCAGTCGCTGCCGGACGGTTACACCACGGAAATTGGTTTGCGGCACGCGGCGTGGCTCCGCTCGCTGCTTGCGGCTCTGGGGCGGGGTCTCGCCCTCTGTATCGATTACGGCGGCACCCGTCGCGAGATCTACCACGCCAGGCGCTGCGACGGGACCCTGGTGTGCCACTACCGCCATCGGCAGCACACGGACCCATTCTTTCTCCCCGGGCTTCAGGACCTGACGGCCTGGGTCGACTTTTCCGCAGCAGCGGACGTAGCGGCGGACGCGGGCGTCGAGGTGGCGGCCTACGCCACTCAGGCCCACACGCTGCTGGCGACCGGTGTACTGGAGGCCTGGCAGAGCAATGCACCTGCGGGCGATCCTGCCCGGTTGCGCGAGCTGCAGCAGATCCAGCGCCTGCTGTTGCCGGGCGAGATGGGCGAGCGCTTCAAGGTGCTGGCGCTGACGCGCGACTTCATGCCTGATTTCCCTTTGACCCTGCGCGACCTCCGGGATCGCCTCTAGACGGTGCACGCTCACCTGGGACTGAATTGCTCCCGTGCGTTAGTCACCGCCGTGAGCCGGGCCTGTCGGATCGCCTCGCCGAGTGCTTCACCACGGAGGCCCTCGCCGGCACCACCGGGCCCGGCAACCGCTCTGGTATCGACCGCGAGGGCGGCCTGCCAGGCAGAGAACACCAGGTCCCGCTGCGGATAGGTCCGCTCCTCGAGCCCGGTGCGTCCGCGAGCGTCCGCCTCACAGGCGTCGAGAAACTCCGGCACTCGATGGCCGCGCCGGAAGGCGTCGAGACCCTCCAGCAGGTTCAGGATAGTCACGGGCCGAAGTTCCAGGGCCCGATGACACAGTCCGTGGTTGCGGGCCACGGCAACTGCCAGGTCGCGAAAGCGGTTGGGTACTGCCAGGCGCTGACACAACTCCAGCACGAGTTCGACACTGCGCTGCTCGTGTCCCACGTGGCGAGGCAGCTCCGCTGCGGGGGTGGTGGCCTTGCCGAGGTCGTGAACGAGTACGGCAAAGCGTACCTCGGTGCTGAACGATCGCCTCGCGGCCTCCCGCAAACAGAGCAGCACATGCACGCCCGTGTCGATCTCCGGGTGCCACCGGGGAGGTTGCGGGACGCCGAACAGGGCATCGATTTCCGGAAAAATTGCCTTCAGCGCGCCGCAGTCGCGCAACACCTGGAGATAAACATCCGGCCGGGGCTCGGCCAGCGCGGCGGCCGTTTCCTGCCACACCCTTTCGGGCACGAGTGCGGCCACCTCGTCGGCTTGCACCATCGCGCGCATGAGGTCGAGAGTGGCGGGCGCGACGCGGAAGCCGAGTTCATGGAACCGCGAAGCAAAACGAGCCACCCGGAGAATGCGGACCGGGTCCTCCCGAAAGGCGTCGGAAATATGGTGGAGAAGCCGCGCCTTCAGATGCGCCTGGCCACCGGCCGGGTCCAGCACTTCGCCGTCGGCTGTCTGCGCGATCGCGTTGATGGTCAGGTCCCGGCGCTGCAGGTCCTCTTCCAGCGTGACGGACGGATCGGCATGCACTTCGAACCCGCGGTAGCCCGGGCCTGTCTTGCGCTCGGTGCGAGCCAGGGCGTATTCCTCATTGGTGTCAGGGTGCAGGTAGACGGGGAAATCCCGGCCCACGCGCCGGTAGCCCAGGGCCTCAAGTTCGTCCGGTGTTGCGCCCACCACCACCCAGTCCCGCTCCCGCACGGGCAGCCCGAGAAGCTGGTCGCGCACGGCACCGCCGACGAGGTAGATCTGCATGCCGGAATTGTAGCCGCTATCCTCAGCAGGCCGTGCCCGGACCCCGCTCACTGTCGAACGTTGCAAGCGCGCTGCGCATCGGCGTCGTGCTGTTGTTGACGTTGGTGTTGCTCGCAGGCTGCGCCGGCTACTACTTGCAGGCTGCCGCGGGCCAGGCCTCGCTCATGCGCGCGCGCGTACCGATGAAACAGGTGCTGGCGGATCCGGTCACACCGGCGAACTTGCGGCGACAACTCCTTCTGGTGGACGCCGCACTGCTGTTTGCGCGCCTTGAACTGAGCTTGCCCCCCACCAAGAGCTACCGCCACTACGCGGATCTGGGCCGGCCCTACGTGGTCTGGAACGTCTTTTCGGCACCGGAGTTCTCACTGGAGCCCCGGCAGTGGTGCTACCCGATTGCCGGCTGCACGACCTATCGCGGGTGGTTCAGTGAAGAGCGGGCCCGGGCCTCGGCCAACCGGCTCCTGGCCCGGGGCGATGACGTCTTCGTCGGAGGCGTTGCCGCGTACTCGACGCTCGGATGGTTCGCCGATCCGGTACTGAACACCATGCTGGATGAGAACGACGCGGGCCTGGCCGGCCTCCTTTTCCACGAATTGGCCCACCAGCGGGTCTACGTGCCGGGCGACACACTGTTCAACGAGGGATTCGCCACCCTTGTCGAGGAGGAGGGCACGCGACGCTGGCTCGCATCGCGCAGTGACGAGACGGGCCTGTGCAGTTTGGAGCTGCGGCAGTCCCGGCGAACGGCGGTGCTCCGTATCATCGGTGAACTGCGGAGCCTGCTTGCCGTCGTGTACGCTTCTGATGCCCCGGTCGAGCTGCGCCGGCAGCAGCGGGCGGCAGCTTTCGACCAGGCGCTGTCGAGCTATGCCCGACTCCGTGCCGGCTGGACGCAGTCCCCCTGGTTTGACAAGTGGTTCGAACCGGGACTGAACAACGCCCGCCTCGCTGCCCTTTGGTCCTACGAGGACTATGTGCCCGCATTTCGGGCGCTCCTGATCCGGGACGGTGGCGACCTGGCCCGCTTCTACAAGAGCGTGGAGGCGCTGGGCGAGCGGCAACCGGAGGACCGGGAGCTGGCCCTCCAGGAGCTAAGCCTGCAGCCCGCGGCGAGTGTCAGCGTCCCGCCCGCTTCCGGTAATTGTCCCTGATGCTGGTCAAACCCGACCCACCCAGCGCCTCGGCGAGATTTGGGCGCAGCGGGCGTGGCGTGATGCCCAGCTCCCTGAGCCCATCGGCGCTACCCACGCTATCGGTCAGTAGCGAGCGGAAATTGTCGGTGGAAAAGGGCTTGCCCGGCACGAAATCCATGATCGCCGCCTGCAGCCGCGAGATGGAGCGGGGCAGCCCGATCACCCGACGCCGCAGTCCGAGCGTCCCGGCCACCATCTGCACCAGTTCCCGCAAGGTGTAAATGTCGGGACCGCAGAGCTGGTAGGTCCGGCCGGCAGCGGCTGGCTCGCGCAGTACCCGGACGATGGCTTCTACCACGTCGTCCACGTGCACGGGCGCAAAGCGGGCTTGCGGCATTGCCAGGGGTAATGCCAGCGGCACGGCGCGCAGCAAACCTGCAAAGCGGTTCAGGAACGAGTCTCCGGCGCCGAAGATCACTGAAGGCTGCAGGATGGTCCAGCGCAGTGGCGAAGCCCGGAGCAGTGCCTCCGCTTCGCCCTTGGAGCGCAGGTAGTAGCTCGTGGTGTCGTGCGGCATTTCCGGGTTGGAGGCATTCAGCGCGCTGATCTGGACGAGCCGCAGAACCCGGTTGACGCTGCAGGCAGCGATCAGCGTCCCGGCGAGTTCGACATGGGCGCGGCGGAAGCCCGTGCCGTCCCGGCCCACCTCATTGAGAATTCCGACCAGGTTGATCGCAACGTCGGCACCGCTCAGTACCGATTTGAGAGTCGCAGGGGCGTGGATGTCCCCGTGGATCACGCGAACCGTGGGCAGGACGCGCAGGTGCCGGCAACGCTCCGGATCCCGCGTTGGCACCGTGACCTGATAGCCCGCATTCGCGAGTCGGGCCACCAGCCGCGAGCCGATAAAGCCGCTACCACCAAGAACGCAGCAGGACACCATGGTCGCTTACCGCTGGTCCGGTCCTGCGCCGTTCTTCTCCTGATTCACTCAGCGGATCTGCAGCAGGAGATTCCGGTTGCCCCGGCGGATACTGAGGATGAGCAGGCTTTGTTGACCTGCCGCCTGCTGCAATTCCCGCACGTTGCGCACCCGGATCCGGTTCACCGACACGATGATGTCGTTCGCCAGGAGGCCCGTCAGGGCGGCCGGACTATCTGGTTCGACAGACTCAATCCGTACGCCGGGGCCGGCGAACTGCTCTGCCTTGCCCTCGTGATTGCCGAGCTCTGCACCGGCGAGTCCGGGATGGATGTCTTCGCCGCTGATCCGTGCCGTGTTGCTGACCTCACTGAGCAGAGCCGTGATCTGGCGCCGCTTGCCTTCGCGAATGACGTCAACGCGCACGCTGTCGCCACTGCGCTTTAGCCCCACGGTGTTGCGCAGGTCGGACGCGCTCTTGATGCTCTGCCCATCCACCGAGACGATGACGTCACCGACCTCGATTCCGGCCTTCTCTGCCGCGGAGCCGTCGGCCACTTCCTGGACCAGAGCGCCCTCTGCAGTGCCTTCGACGCCGTAGGCTTTGGCGCTTTCCGCGTTGAAGTCGGAGATGCTGACGCCGAGCAGGCCGCGCTTCACTTCGCCGAACTGCAGGATCTGGTTCATGATGGATTTCGCGATGTTCACGGGAATCGCAAAGCCGATACCGATATTGCCGCCGCTGTTGCTGAAAATGGCGGAATTGATGCCGACCAGCTCGCCCTTCAGGTTGACAAGGGCCCCGCCGGAATTGCCAGGGTTGATCGAGGCGTCGGTCTGGATGAAGTCCTCGTAGCCGTCCGGGTTGATGCCACTGCGGCCCAGAGCGCTGACGATGCCGGACGTGACGGTGTGCTGGAGACCGAAGGGATTGCCGATGGCCAGCACGAAGTCTCCGACCTGGATCTGGTCGGAATTGCCGAGCTTCATCTGGACCAGGCCCTTGCCGTTCTCCACCTGCAGCAGGGCAATGTCGGTGCCGGGATCGGAACCGACCACCTTGGCCTTGAGGTTGCGGTTGTCGGTCAGGACGACCTCGATCTCCTCCGCGTTTTCGACCACGTGGTGATTGGTGAGGATGTACCCCTTGGCCGCATCCACTATCACGCCGGATCCCGCGCTCTGGACCTGGCGGCGCCGCTGTTGCTGTTGCTGCTGATCGGGAAAGCCGAAGAAGCGGCGGAAGAAGGGGTCCTCCATCAGGGGATTGGCGGGCGCGCTGACCGTACCCTTGGTGGCGATGCTCACCACGGCGGGTTCGACCTGCTTGACGAGCGGGGCAAGCGTGGGAATGTCCTGCCCGGCGACCCGGGCAGGGAGTTGCGCCCGGGCTGGGCCGCTGGGCGTGGTGAACGCGAGAATGGCAACCAGAATCAGGGCAACGGTCGCCCGGGCGGGGACTCCTGTCATGCGCGAAAGCCTTCCGGAACGTGGTGCGAGGACGCGGAATCATAGCGGGTTTCCCCCTTGTCAGAAGGCGGGCAGACGCGGTGCGGAAGCTGTGGAAAACCGGTGCAGGGGCTGGGGATGGCAGAACCCAACATCTTGTGTGGCAACAGGATCCGCAGACGGCCCGGCAGGGGCGTTCAGTGCCCCTTGACGAGGTTGGCTAAGTTTTGAACAAACGCATGATTTATATGGATAATTATTGATCAATCCGGAGTCATAAAATTCTTGACACCGTCCAGCACGATGCCTAATGTACGACCAACGCCGGCACAACATCTTGTGCTGGCGTTTTCGTCAAAGCGGCGGGCCTAACCTGGCATTCAGGCTTGGCATTCAGGCTTGGCATTCGGGCAGGGCATTCGGGGTGACCGGTCGAGACGACCGGTGCCAGGGATTGGCGCAGGGGGCAGAGTCCATCATGAAATCGGCAGTGCAATTGGAAATCACCCGGGGAGTCACTATCGGCTTCCAGGAAGCCTCCATCGATATCTGGGACAAGAAGTACCGGTTGAAGTCGAAGACGGGGGATGTGGTCGACGAGACCATGGACGACACCTACCAGCGCGTCGCCCGGGCGCTGGCGGACGTAGAGGCAGAGGGCGACCGGGACCGCTGGTTTGAGCAGTTTCTCTGGGCGCTCCGGCGCGGCGCCATTCCGGCCGGCCGCATCATTTCCAACGCCGGGGCCCGTGAGCACAAGCCGGCCACGTCCACGATCAACTGCACGGTGTCCGGCACCATTGGTGACTCCATGCAGGACATCCTCACGAAAGTGCACGAGGCCGGGCTGACGCTGAAGGCCGGCTGTGGCATCGGCTACGAATTCTCGACGTTGCGGCCCAAGGGAGCCTATGTGTCCGGGGCCGGGGCGCACACCTCCGGTCCAATGTCCTTCATGGATATCTACGACAAGATGTGCTTCACCGTGTCGTCTGCTGGTGGCCGTCGTGGCGCCCAGATGGGCACCTTCGACGTGGGCCATCCCGATGTGCTCGACTTTATCCGGGCCAAGCGGGAGGACGGTCGCCTCCGCCAGTTCAACCTGTCCCTGCTGGTGACCGACGAGTTCATGCAGGCCGTCAAGCACAACCGGGACTGGGTGCTGGCCTTTCCCCTGGATGAGCGCGAGGTCCGGCAGCTCGGGCTGGATCTCACCGATCGGGACCAGGTCCTGTGGCGTGAGTGGCCGACTACTGCGGGCTACGTCACCAACGACAAAGGGCAGGTCGCCTGCCGCGTCTACAAGAAGCTGCCGGCCCGGCGCCTGTGGGACATGATCATGGCGTCGACCTACGATTTCGCCGAGCCGGGCTTCGTGCTCGTCGACCGGGTCAACGAGATGAACAACAACTGGTTCGAGGAGAATATCCGGGCCACCAACCCCTGCGGCGAGCAGCCGCTGCCGCCTTACGGTTCCTGCCTGCTGGGCTCGATCAACCTGACCAAATTCGTGCAGGAGCCCTTCGCCGATACGGCCCGTTTCGACTGGGATGAGTTCCACCGGGTGGTTAAGGTCTTCACCCGGATGCTCGACAACGTGGTCGAGGTGAATGGCCTGCCCCTGCAGCGGCAGCGGGAGGAAATCCAGCGCAAACGACGGCACGGCATGGGTTTCCTCGGTCTCGGCTCCACGCTCACCATGCTCCGGATGCGCTACGGCTCGAAGGAGTCTGTGAAGTTCACGGACGATGTTTCCCGGGAGATGGCGCTGGCGGGCTGGGAGACAGCCCTGGATCTGGCGCGCGAGAAGGGTCCCGCACCGATTCTCCTGGAAGACTTTGCTGTCACCGGTGAGATGCTGCGCAAGCGACCGGAGATGACCCGGGACGGTTGGAAAATCGGGGACCGGATTCCGGGTCGTGTTCTGCACGCACGCTACAGCCGCTACATGCAGCGGGTGGCCGAGGTGGCGCCTGAACTGGTCAAAGAGCTGGAGCGGGTCGGTGCGCGTTTCACCCATCACAGCTCCATTGCCCCGACCGGCACCATCTCCCTGTCGCTGGCCAACAACGCCAGCAACGGCATCGAGCCGAGCTTTGCCCACCAGTACTCCCGCAACGTGATCCGGGAAGGCAAGAAGTCCAAGGAAAAGGTGGAAGTCCTGTCCTTCGAGCTGCTGGCGTACCGGCAGCTGGT
>CAYMKJ010000023.1:0-22572 GCA_964391025.1 uncultured Chromatiaceae bacterium | reverse complement strand
GAAACCACCCGGAGCGCCACCAATGGCCGTGGCCACCATGCTGCTGTAGGAATTGACCAGCGACTGGGCTGGCCCGATGGCACCGTCATCACCACCGATGCCCACCGAGGCGCCGGTAACCGACGGCACGTAGGTGCTCTGGTTGGTCAGGTTGGCGCCAAAGTTGTAGTTGCCGCAGATCGACGCGCCCACACCACTGGTGTTGGTGCCGCCGCCGCCGAAGGTGCCTTCGATGCACTTCCAGGTGGCGCCCGTTGGGGCGAAATTACCCAGCGTCACACCGGTCATGGTGTGGCGCATCAGCGGGGTGGCGCCCGCCTTGGACAGGCGGGAGTAGGTGCCGCCGATCTGCACCGCCGTGCCGGACGCCGCGTCAAAGACCCAAGTCGAGGTGTCCAGCGTGCCGTTCCAGGCCGTTGAACCGTTGGCGCTGTAGCTGCTCACGCTGATCAGGGTGGCAGCGACTGGCGCCGCATTGGCGACGGTGGCCGAACCGGCCACGCCCACCAGCGCCGCAACTGCTAATACCTTCTGCATTTGCTTCCCCTCGGAGTGGTGTTCTGGTCTGACTGGGACAAGCCCGCCCGGCGTGTTGACTCCTTCTACCTCACCGCGCCACGCAGAAACGCCAGCCGTGCTAACGCAATCCCTGCATTCGTACTGGAGTGTCGCAACGCCCTGCGAATGAGGGCAAAGAAACCGGCCTCAAGTTCGAGGCTTCGTAGGAAACCCATCCGGTCGGTGGGATCGACAGTTAGTGGTCCGCCCATTCAAGGTGGCCATCAATCACCCAGCCGGGTGATGTCGGTACACTTTACACCACTCCCGCACTGCATTGCGAATTTCCCACCCGAAATCCCCAGTTTCTCCGCTGGCCCCTGTGCCGCCCTGGCCCTACCGTGGGGACGTGAACGGCTGCAATTCAAACGCGAACCGTGTTCGGTGAGGTATGGCCCATCTCCTTCGGGTCCGTGCCCTCGTCCTGGGACACAGGTGGGACACTCACCCACAATCCTTGGCAACTGACGGCGACACGAGGGGAAACGTCGAACAGCCGAACTGACTGAAAGTACTGTTGGGACGAGTTGCCACCTATCGTGGTTAGCGGCAAGCTGAGGCTTCCCAAGCTGCTAACGTGGGTTCGATTCCCATCACCCGCTCCACGTGATTGCAAAGACCTAAAGGGCCCCGCGGGGCCCTTCGTCATCTTGAATTGCTCAGGCTGGCCAGGCCGCCAGCCAGTGAACGCCGCCTACTCGACGGCCGCACCAAAGCGCATCCGGAAAGTGACGCCGAAGGTGCGCTCATTCGGGTAACTCACGGTGTAGCGCCAGGGCACGAAGTCGTCGAAGTTGGGGCGGGGCCCCTGGTCCACTACCGGCGGGTACTGGTTGTCCGTATTGGCAAAGTAGATGTCCCGGTACGCTGCAACCGCCTGGCCCTGGTCGAACAGGTTCCGGGTCCAGGCCTCGATCGAATACACGCCGGACTCAACGCCCACCTTGGTGTTCACGTAGGTGTGCGACGGTATCCAGGACTGATTGTCGTTGCCGACATAGATTCCACTCTGGTAGTTGGCGTCGCCGCTGACATACCAGTCCCACTCGCCGACGAGCTGATGCTGGTAGGCCAAAGAACCGCTCAATAACCATTCTGGCTGGCGCAGCAGCGTATTGCCCGAGACGTCGCCGCCATCGGTGGCAAAGCCCTCAGCTGCGTAGTCCGGGTACAGGGCGAAAGTGTCCTGCGTCGCGTTCTTGAGCTCGGCGTCCGTCCAGCCCAGCGTGAACCGGCCGCTCAAGTTCTCGGTGAAGCCTACGCTGGTCTCGATCTCGAAACCCAGCACGCCCGCGTCGGCATCATTGACGTTGACACGAAGTGGCTGCTCGAAAGGCAGGCCGCTGCCCGGATCATTGATCAGAAGCTGAGGCAGGACAATCTCCTTCCAGTCGTTGTAGAACACGGAGGTGCTGATCACGAGGCGGCCATCCCAGGTGGTGCCCTTCAGGCCCAGCTCGTAGGCCGTCAATTCCTCCTGTTCGAAGCTGTTGGTGATGAGCCGGGTTTCCAAACCGTCCGCGGTCACAACTCGCGCCGTTGCAAGTTGCACGCCGCCCGGCTTCTCGCCGTAGGCAATCGAGCTGTACACCATCCATTCGTCCGTGAACTGCCAGTCGAGCCCGATACGGCCAGTCACGGACTTGAACCGGTCCGAGCCCTTCTTGCTGCAGGCCACGGTCAGCGCCGGTTGGCCATCGATGACGCACTCGCCATCCGCGTTCAGGTAGGGCTGATGCCCCGTGACCCGCAGGTCAAACACGTCGTCGCCGCAAGCCGGGTCTGTCTTGTCGGCACAGGCTGCGTAAGCGATGTCCCTGACGGTCACCTTATTCTGGGACAGGCGCAACTCGGCGCGGGCGGTCAGCTGGTCGTTGATATCGAAATCGGTCCCGCTGAAGATGGCCCAGCCCTCCTCATCGTTGTCGACTTTGTCCCGGTCCAGCGGGTCGCGGCCGCCATCGGCCGTGAAGGTGGTGTAAAAAATTGCCGAGCCGATGGCGAGGTCCGAATTTGGGTTCTTCCCGTCGAAGGGCGGCAGGCCGACCGTGCCGGCTGGCAACGGCTGGGTGGCAATCGTATAACCGCGACTGTTGGCCGCCGATGAGGTCCGGTTGGTGCTGAACCAGTACCCGCCGGCCGTATAGCGCCAGCGCTGGTCCTGGGAACTGGTGTAGCGCAGCTCCTGGCTGGTTTCGTCCGTCGTGGCGCCGGGCTCGTCGTCAATGATGCCGGTGGTGAAGCGCAGATCGGCCGGATTCGTGCGGCAGGCGTTGGGGGCCCCCGGCGTTATGACTAGGGCGTCCGCGCAATACAGGAAGACCTGGTTCTCGCCGAGGTTGCGGGTGAAGTCGATTACGGAGTCCTGTTTGGTGTGTGAATAGCCGGTCAGCGACGCGATGGTGCCGTGCTCGTAGAGATCCCATTCGACCTTGAGGTTGCCCCGGTCCAGATCCCGGTTCTCGCCGGTGGCCCCCGGCACCTTGGCGATTGATTCGGAGTAATTCTGGCCCGGGATGTCCGCGAGACCTGGTATCGAACCGCAGAAGTTCTGATACCGCACGGTGGCGTTGTTGTCGCCGACCTGGTCCTGGCAGTTGGCCGGCAACGACACGATTGCCGCATCGTCGATCTTGTCATTTGAATGATAGTAGTTCAGGTCGATCGTCCAGGCCTCGGCCGGGAGCCAGAGGAGACTGCTCTGGATGCTCCTGTATCTGTGGCCGCCGATATCGTTGCCGCCGGGGAAAGCGTTGTTGTAGGAGCCGTCCCAGTCGTCGTACAGGGCGGCGATGCGGCCGCGCAGCTTCTCGCCGAAGATCGGTCCGCTCACCGTGGCGGAGCCGACGACCTGGTCGCGGTTACCCAATGTGAGGTTCGTCTTGGCTTCGAACTCCTCGCTGGGCTTCTTGGTGACGTAGTTGATGGCGCCGCTGAACGCGTTACGGCCGTAGAGAGCGCTCTGCGGGCCCTTGACCACCTCGATGCGCTCCACGTCGAGCTGGCTGAAGTTCAGGCCTTCGCGGCCGGAGATATACACGCCGTCAACGAAGATCGCGGCGTTGTTCTCCCCGAAAATGTCAGTGGGCACTACGCCGCGGATGATGGGTACGGGCAGGCTCTCACCGGTGGGGTTGAAGAACGACAGCCCTGGCGTCAGGGAGGCCACGTCGGCCAGGTTTCTGATGCCGAGCGCCTCGATCGCGTTGGAGTCGAAGGCGGTGATCGCGAGCGGCACCTCCAGCAGTTTCTCCTCCACTTTTCGGGAGGTGACCACGATTTCGTCGATGGCAGCGGCGCTTCTCCCGGTGTTCTTATCCTCCACGGCAGGCCCTGGCGCAGGGGGCGCAGCGACACTCTCGCTCTGCGCATCCCCCGTATCCTGTCCGGAGGCGGTCAGGCCGCCCGCCAGGAAGGCCAGGACTGCCACGGCGGTGCCCGCAACCCGTAAGTACAGCTTGCGGCCCGCACGCCTCGGCCGGCGGCGCAGCAGCGGCGCGAAGCTGAGCAGCAGGAGGCTCAGCGAGTCGAGCGAGCCGGCTCCGCCGACTTTCTCCTTTTCGGTGATCGTGATACTGACCGGGCGAGTGATGATGTTGCCGCCCGCATCGGTGAGGGTGAGCTGGCAGCTGTCGCTACCGACGAACGTGCTGTCGTTGGGGGTGTAGGTCACCTTGCCGGTTGCGTCGTCTTCGGGGCCGACTGCGCAGACACCCTCGGTGCCCTGCCCGCTGACGACGAGCGTTTGCTGCTCGGGCGAGCCATTGAAGAAGTACGTCTTAATTGCCGGGGGGTTCGCGGTGTCCGTGGGGTCCGGTGCCGAGAAATCCGGGGCGAGGGCCTTGGAGGTCCTGCCCTGGCCCACGACGATAAAGGTGTCTTTGAATACCGTTGCAACTTCGGGGATCGTCACTGTGACGATATCGGAAACGGTCTCGCCATCGGCGTCCGTGACGGTGTAGGTATAACTGTCCTCGCCGAAGAAGAATTCGGCGTCCGTTACGGTGTAGGTAATAACGTTACCCACCGGCACCGCCGTGCCTCGCGTGCCCTGCGCGCTGATGGTTACTGTTAAAGGTGGAACAAGAACGCCCCCCGGCACCGTGAACGTGCCCTTCAAGCCCAGCGGGGCGACGCCGATGGTCGATATCACGGTGGCACTGTCCGTCTCACCGCCGGTCGCGGAGCTGAAGTAACCGCTGGTCCAGGAGTTACAGTTGGGGTTGTACCCTTGAGGGCCGGTAGGCGTACCCGTCGTGTTATCGCCGCAGCGGACGGTGCCGAAGGCGTTGTAGTCATCCACGTTGAAGCCGGCGAAGGAAATCACGTTGCCGCTGGCGTCCGTGGATACGGCAAACAGCAGCTGGTCCCAACCCACGTCCTCGGCCGCGCCGCGGACGGAGCCCGGTGTGCTCTCATTACCAGTGCAACCGCCCTTGGTCGCACAGGGGCCGTTCACCCAGGGCGCATAGGACACGGCGCTGTCATGGCAGTCGTCTGACTCTGTGCCGTCCCTCAGCCGGGCATCGATGCACTGCAGGTTGGTCACGGTACCGGTGGTCCTGGCGCCGAAGTTGCTCTCCAGGCTGCCGAGACCCGCTGCGCTCGTGCCATTCCAGAAATCCGGCTCCTCTGCCGCGGTGAGCGTGTGATTGCATTCCACGAAGCCCAGGGTCTTCCCCAGGCAGGGGCCTGCCTGGCTGTAGGTCCGCAGTGTCGGAAAACCCTCGGAACCGATGACGTAGTCGAAGCCGCCGTCGGCGTTGGGCGTCGCGCTGGTCGCCGCCGTCGGCGCCAGCACCTGGGTCATGCTGTCGTACTTGTCCACCACGCTGTTAGTGGAGCTTAAGTAGTTACGGACGATGGCCCCGGTGCCCGGGGAGGTCAGCGTCAGCGTGAAGCCGATGAGGTCGCCCGCACCAAAGCCGTCATCGCCATCGTCAATGGTCACAGAACCCGTAATCTTCTGGAAAATCTTTCCATCGCCGACTGTGGGCGCATAGAGCACCCGTGCCAGGCCGACATCGGTCGACTGGAATGACGCCGGGGTAGCGACTGAATCGTAGTAAGTAATCTGGAGGTACGAACCCGTCACCTCGCCGAAAGGTGTCGCAGCCGCGACGCTGCTCGGGCCGCCGTCATACATGCAGTTTTCGCCGGCGACGACCGTGGTTGCCACCTGCTGAGGGCACCCTTCCTGCGTGGGGCCCATGCTGCCGGTGACCTGCGTGGTCGTGGTGACCGCCAGGACGGGTAAAGCGCCGGCCAGGCCCACGACTACGACGATGGCCACGACCAGGCCGAGGAGTGTCCCCGAACGTCCCATGCTAATCATTCACTGATCCCCTTCGGATGCGGGCTGTTGCGGGCGAGCCAACCGGCCGTCCGTTCTATTGAGCCCTGAAAAATTCTTCGCGGTATTAAACGCAGATGCGGCAACCGCGAGGCGCCCCCAGATATTTTGTGGGAACCTATCTCATAACCAGGGTCCGGGCAAGGTTTCGCAATGCACCAAAAGGCGGGCTGCTCATAATGAGACAGGTAGTAGCTATCTGTCTCATTCAGGCTGTAGTCCACGCAGGGGCAAAGCGATGGCCGGGGTGATGACTCTGGAGGACATGGATATCGTCGCGGTCGCCGACCTGCTTGCCGGATTCGGGCTGCGGCTGGCGCTGCTCCCCGCCGGCGCCGACATCCCGGGCACCTACTGGGGTGCACCCGAGGCCGGCCTCTCGGGCGATCAGCTTTTTGTGCGGCCGGACACGCCGGTGCACTCGGTTCTGCACGAAGCGGCCCACTTTCTCTGCATGCCGCCCGAGCGCCGGGCCGGCCTGCACCGGGACGCAGGCGGTGACGTGGCGGAAGAGGACGCAGTCTGTTACCTGCAGATCTTGCTCGGCGCCCAACTCACCGCAACCGGCTGGAGCCGCGAGCGGTTGTTTGCCGACATGGACGCCTGGGGCTACAGCTTTCGCCTCGGATCCACCCGGCGCTGGTTCGTGGATGACGCGGACGAGGCCCGGGCCTGGCTGCAGCGCCGCGGCCTACTTACTCAAAAAGGTACCGGACCTTAGTTATGTTAGTTATTGGCAAGACGGCACTGATAACGGGCGGCGCCCGTGGCATGGGTCGCGTGTCGGCCATCGAGCTCGCGAGGATGGGCGCTGAGGTGATCATCGTGGACTGGGAGGGGGAGGCTGGCACCCGCACCCGGGACTACATCAATCGACTGACAGGGCGGAAGGCGGCGGAATTCGTCTATTGCGACCTGTCCTCGCTCGACGCCGTTCGGGCGCTGGCGGCCGACGTGCAGGCCCGCTACCCCGCGTTACACATCCTGATGTGCAACGCGGGCATCACCGACCCCGTGCGCCGGATCAGCGTGGATGGCTGGGAGCTGCACCTGGCCACCTGCCACCTGGCACACTTCCTGCTGACCCACCTGCTGCTGGACCTGCTGAAGAAGAGCGCGCCGGCGCGGATCGTGTCTATCTCCTCCGACGCCCACAAGGCCGGTCCGGGGCTCGACTTCGACGATCTCAACAACGAGAAGATCTGGAAGGGCGGCGAGTTCTCCAACGGTGCGTCCTTTGCCGCCTACCACCGGGCCAAGCTCTGCAACGTCTACTTCACGCTCGAGCTGGCGGAACGGCTGAAGGGCACCGGCGTCACCATCAATGCCGTGTCCCCGGGCTACTTTGTGAACACCACCATCTACCGGAACCTCACCGGCATCTTCAAGTGGGGTTCCTTCGTCGTCTTCGGCATCGGTGCCCTGTTGCGCCTCAACACGCCGGAGAAGGGCGCCCGGACCCATATTTATGTGGCGTCGTCGCCGGACATCGAGGGCGTCAGCGGCAAGTACTTTGCCTACTGCAAGGAAGCGCAGCCCTCGCCCCTGGCCCGGGACCCCACAATCCGCCAGCGCATCTGGGCCTGGACGGCGCAGGTGACGGGGGTCGGCGGATAGGGGAAGATCAGGGGGGACGTTTAGCCGGGAGACGGAACCATGCAACAGATACCTGCCCTGACTCTTAGTCTGGCCTTGATGCTCGGCGGCGGACTAGCCGTCGCCCAGGAGCCGGATGCTGCTGAAGGCGGTTCATCCCGCGCCACCTTCGATGCGGAGATCTGCAAGGTCGACGGCCTGACACCCGCCCAGTGCGACTGCGCCTGGACGTTCGTGTCCGGCAAGCTGTCTGCCAGCGACCTCAAGCTCGCAATGCTGCTGACGGCGTCAAGCTCCGACGACGCGGAGACCGCGAAGAAGGCCGACGCAGCCCTGGACAAGAGCAAGCCGTCCGAAAAGCGTCAGGACGCGCTCTCGTCGGAGATCAGTGCCCTGGTGATCGAGTCCGAAGACGCCTGTGTGAAGTAGGAGCGCGGGGAAATGGGGACATGCCTAATTTCCCTTTGGAAATTAGGCATGTCCCCATTTCCCCGCGCTCCTACAGGACCCCGCGCGAATCCGGGTGCCGCACATACTGGCGGCGGTCGTCGGCGTTGACTCCAGCCCTTCTGCCGGCAGCTCGCGGGAATTCCACGACCCGCCAGTAGTTTTCCACCAGTTCCACGGCCTTCACGAAGCTGTTGCCCACGTCCGACTTCAGCATGTAGCCGGCGACGTTCAGGTTGAAGGCCTCGATCTTGTCCTCCTCGTCGTTCGACGTGGTCAGCATAAAGACGATCGAGTTGTGCAAGTCGGCATCGTCCCGGATTCGTTCCAGCAACTCGAGCCCGTTCATGCGTGGCATGTTGATGTCGAGCACGAGCAGGTTCGGCCGGGGGAAGGGTGGCTTGCCATTATTCCCCTTCAGGATGTCCCAGGCTTCCACGCCATCGCGCGCGACCGTCACCGGGTTAGTGATGCGAAGCTTCTCGATTGCGCGAAGGAAGGCTTTCTCGTCGATCTGGTCGTCCTCAGCCAGCAAGATATGTACGGTTTTGTGCATGTCGCTCATGGGCCACCTCGTCCCCGGTCACGTTGGCCCCGTCGCGGGGCACTCTCTTCCAAGTAAACTTGAATACGATGCCGCAGCCGCCCGGTCCGCCATGGAACCAGATGCGGCCGCCCTGCCACTCTACGATGCGTTTCACGATGGCGAGTCCCATGCCGCTGCCCTCGATCTCGTCCCGGGGCTTCAGTGTCTGGAACATCTGGAATACTTTTTCAGCGAATTCCCGTGGAATGCCGGTGCCGTCATCCTCCACGGCGAACAACACTTCGTCGCCCTTGTCCTGGGCATAGACCTTGATAGAGCCCTGTCTGGTGGGGTGATGCTTGATTGCGTTGTTGATCAGGTTGCGCAGCACCTGCTCGAGCGGCGCGTGGTGGGTGTTGACCACCGGCAGTGAAATATCAGCCGTCAGCTGCATCGTCTTGGGCGGGGCGAGCAGCACGAAGAGATCCTCCACCAGCACTTTCGAGTCCACGTGCACGATCTCGCCGGGTTTGCGGCCTGCACGGGAGTAGGCCAGCAGGTCATCGAGCAGTCGGTGCAGCCGGGCAGTGCGTTGCTTGAGCAGGTCCAGGTTCTGCTGCACTTCGTCCCCGGTGTGGCCGTTGAGGTCTTCCCGCAGCCAGTCCACCAGGATGTCGATGGCCCGCAGGGGTGCCTTGAGATCGTGGGAGGCTACGTAGGCGAATTGCTCCAACTCCTGGTTGGAGCGCGCCAGTTCCTCGGAGTTTCTCTCCAGCGCCTGCTGAATCACCCGCTGCTCTGTGACGTCCATGGCCAGCGACAGGACCCCGAGCACCTCACCGTTGGCGGCCCGGTGGGGCTGGTAGGTGACGGTGTAGAAGCGCTGCTCGCCGTTCGCCATGGTCCGCGATTCTTCGTAGTGGACCACGTCGCCGGCCAGGCAGCGCTCGTACAACGGCTGCCGGTGAGCCCAGATTTCCGGGGTTACCACGGTGGTGATGTGCTGATCCAGGTGACGGGTGCGCGAGTATCCGTACCAAAGGTCGTACTGGGAGCTCAGGAAGCGGATGGTCAGACCGCGGTCAAGGTAGGCAAAGAGGCCGGGCACGCCGTCGGCGAGTTCCTGCATCCGCGACTGAGTGGCCAGCAGCTGAATCTCCAGGCCCCTTTGGGTCGTCACGTCGATGCACACCCCTTGCAACCGGGGCGGTGCACCCGGCGGACCGGGCTGCAGGTGGGCGCGGCCACTGACGAAACGCACATCGCCGTTCTGGTGCACCACGCGGTAGTCGCAGGCGAAGGCGCCGGTCATCATGCTGTCGGCGGCGGCAGCCCAGTAGCGCTGCAGGTCGTCCGGGTGAATGCGGGTTGCCATGGTGTCCGGCGACAGCGGCATCTCGGGATCGATGTCGAACAGCCGCCGGCAGGTGGCGTCGATCACGAACCGGCCGGTCGCGGCGTCGAAGGAATAGACCCCGACCCCGCTGGCCTCCAGAGTGCGCTGCAGTTCCGGGCTGAGTTCGGCGTAGGCCTGCGCGTGGATGGTCATCCGAGGCCTTGCAGGACACGCCGTACCGCCGTGGAATGCGTGTCGCCCTTGCCAAGCGCCGCCAGCAACGGCTCGATCAGGCGCACTTCCATCGGCTTGCCAAGCAGGAAGCCCTGGGCCACATGACAGCCGTGGTCCAGAAGATAGTTGAGCTGGGCGGGCGTCTCGACGCCCTCGGCAACTGTTTCCAGCCGGAGGCTCTTCGCCAGCGAGATGATGGCGTCGATGATGCGTTCGCCATCGGGGCTGCTGCCGATCTCCTGCACGAAGGAGCGGTCGATCTTCAGTACGTCGATGGGGAAGTGTCGCAGGTAGCTGAGGCACGAGTAGCCAGTGCCGAAGTCATCGATGGATATCCGCAGGCCAATCTCCTTCAGCTGAGAAAGCTCCCGCTGCGCGGCCTCCTTATCCGCCATCACGAGGCCCTCGGTGATCTCGATCTCGATCAGGCTGGGATCTGTGCCGTGCTTGCTCAGTATTTCCGCTACCCGCTTGTGGAAGTCGGGCTGCTGGAACTGCCGGGCCGATACGTTCACGGACACCGGCACCACCGCAAGGCCCTTTTCCTGCCAGGACTTGATGGTCAGGCACACCTCGTTCAGGACCCAGTGGCCCAGCGGAATGATGTGCCCGCTTTCCTCCGCCACCGGAATGAATTCTTTTGGGCCGACCTCGCCGCGGGTCGGGCTGGTCCAGCGCAGGAGGGCTTCAAGCCCCTGCAGACGATTTATGTGTACGTTGACCTTCGGCTGGTAAGCCAGATAGAACTGCCCGAGCTGCAGCGCCTCGCGGATGTCGTGCTCGAGCTGGTGGTACTTCATGAGGTTGGCGTGCATCTGCTCATGAAAGAACTTAAAGTTGTTCTTGCCGTTTTCCTTGGCCTGGTACATGGCGATGTCGGCGTTCTTCAGAAGCATCTGTGTATCCGCGTTGTCGTTCGGATACATGGTGATGCCGATGCTCGTCGTGATCGTCAGCTGCCGTTCAGCAATGTGGTAGGGCCTGGAGACGAGCTCGAGCAGCCCTGTCGCCACCGCCTCCACCTCTCGTGGGCTGGAAAGGCCTTCCAGCAAGACGGCGAATTCGTCGCCACCGAGCCGTGCCACGACGTCACCCGTGCGCACGGAGCGCCGGATACGGTCCGCCACCTCCTTCAGCAGCCGGTCACCCGTATCGTGGCCGAGCGTGTCGTTGACGTCCTTGAACTCGTCGAGATCCAGGAACAGTAGCGTCACCTTCCGCCCGTCGCGGCGGGCGCGGGCAGTGGCACGAGTGAGCTGGTCGTTGAAGAACTGGCGGTTCGGAATCCCGGTGAGAGCATCGTACTGGGCCAGGTAGTTAAGTCGCAGGTCCGATTTCTTGCGCTCGATGGCGTAGCGGATCGAGCGCAGGATCGTACGACCCTGGCCCTCCCACTTCACGAGGTAGTCCTGGGCACCCTTGTTAAGGATGCTGACTGCGAACTCCTCGTCGTCCTGGCCGCTCAGCACGACGATCGGGATCTCGTTGTCCACCGCCTGAATGGCATCAAGACACTGCAGGCCGGAGCCGTCCGGCAGGTGCAGGTCGAGGAGCACCACGTCAAACTTCTCGAGACCGAGCTGCGCGCTGGCCTCGGCCAGGGAAGTTACGTTAATGAGTTCGATATCACCCGCGCGCTGCCGCCGCAGCGACGCGGCGAGAAAGTCCGCGTCGGCAGGATTGTCTTCGACCAGTAGCAGTTTCATCGATGCCGAAACCTACGAGAGAGCCACGCTGGCCGGCCCGCTGAAGCAACCGGCCGCAGACACCTCTCCGGAGAGGGGTATGGCGGGTAATTTACGGCGGGACTATGTGAAGTCGTTGAGAACGCGCTCACACTCGGTGTGCCGGCAGTATTGCGGTCGCGCACACTTCGGGGCGAAACCCAGGGGCCACGGCTGCGCCGTTCGAACGCGCGGCTTCCGTCACGGCACTCTGCGAAGTCCATCACAGACGTTGCCCTGTAGTTTCCCCGACATTATGCAAATGATCAGCCGACTGGATGTCGCGGTCGTTATTGCGTGCCTCGGTGCAGGCGCCGTCGTGGCCGTGCCCCGTCACGTACAAATAGCTACGGACACGCGACTGGCGGAAGTCACCGCGCTCACGCGCGGCGCGAAGACTGCGGTTCAGCTCGCCCATTCGCGCTGGCTCGCCGCGAGCCAGCCGCCAACGATCGAGGGCGCGCGGGGCGTGGTGGCGATCACCTACGGCTATCCCTCCGTGGCGACCCTGCCGCTGATGCTCGCGGACGCCGAGACCAGCACCTTCATCTACGAAGGCGGCGTCTGGCGCCATGCCAACCTGAGCGCCGACAGATCCTGCGGCCTCTCCTACCAGCCGCCCGCCGCAGCGGGGCAGAATCCGGCCATCAGTCCCCAGACCAGTGGCTGCTGAGAAGAATGGGGACATGCCTCATTTCCCCGGGGGGAAATGAGGCATGTCCCCATTTTCTGCTTAAATGCGGCAGATGAAGCCGCTTATCAAATGGTTCCTGCTCGGGCTCGCCGCGTTGCTGGTGCTTGGCGTCGCGGTGCTCATCGCGGTGGTCACACTGGTGGATCCCGCCCGGTACCGTACGGCCGTCGTGGATGCAGTCCAGCAATCGACGGGACGAGCGCTTGCCCTTGGCGGGGACGTGGGACTGAAACTCCTGCCCTGCTGCGCCATCGAACTGGAGCAGGTGGCGCTCGGCAATCCGCCCGGCTTTCCTGCCGAGCCCTTCCTGAGCATCAAGTCGGCCCGGCTGGCTATCCGCCTCTGGCCGTTGCTCACGCGGCGGGAGGTTGAGATTGGCACCGTGAGCATCGACGGCCTGCGGGCGAATCTCCTTGGGCGCAAAGATGGCAGCAACAACTGGAGCTTCACCCGGTTATCGAAAGACACGGTGGCAGGCGATGCGAAAGGTGATACGGGCCGTGTCGCCAGCTTCAACCTGGCCGGCATCAGCATTCGCGACGCCAGTCTCAACTACAGCGACGAGGCGGACGGCAGCCGGTACCGGGTCGAGCAGATCCAGCTGACGACCGGGGGGGTGCGCGATGGCAAGCCTTTCGATCTCGGTGCCTCTTTCCGTCTCACCGATCTGGCGGACAACTCCGGTGTATCTGCGCGGCTCAAGGCGCAGACCCGTGTGCTGCTGGCGGGCGACGTCACAACCATAAGTCTCACGCGCCTGGACGCCGAACTGGATACCATTGGCCTCGCCGGACTTGATACGCTGACCGGTCGCCTCCAGGCTCCGGCTGTCGAAGTTCGTCTCGCCCAAGACACGCTATTGAATGTGCCGGAGCTGACGGCCGATCTGGAGCTGAAGGGGGCAGATCTGCCGGGTGGCAGCGCGCCGCTCGCGGCGACGGTGACGGACCTGCGCTACGAAGTGGACGCGGGCATCGGCACAGTTTCCGCCCTGGCCGCGAAGACGACCCTCGCCGGTGTCGCGCTCGATGTGGAAGGCGTGGGCACCTTTGGCACGAGCAATGACTTGCGCGGGACGCTGCGCTTTCCCGCGTTCTCACCCCGGGAAGTTCTGCCGAAGCTGGAGCAAAAGATACCGGACACAGCTGACCCGGATGTCCTCAGGCGACTCTCCGGCTCCGCCAACTGGTTTCTGCGGGACAAGGTGGCGGGCCTGGAGAAACTTGCCCTGGTTCTGGACGACACGAACGTCTCAGGATCGCTCTCGCAGCAACTGCTCCCGGTCGGCAGCAAGGCCACGCCCCGCACGAGCTTCGACCTGACAATTGACGCGCTCAACGCGGACCGGTATCTGGTCCCGGACCCGGCACCCGCGCCGAAGAGCGGCGATGGTAAGCAGCGGGAGCCACCCACAGAGATCCCTGCCGCAACACTCCGCACCCTGAACCTGGAGGGCCGCGCCCGGATCGGCCGGCTCACCCTGAACAAGCTGCAGCTGGCGGACGTGGACGTGACGACCAGCGCGGATGCTGGCCTTGTGCGGCTGGACCCGCTCGCGGCGAAACTCTACGGCGGCGCCTTCCGTGGTGGCATCCGCCTCGATGCCACAGGGGCGAAGACGCGCGTGACCCTGGATCAGACCCTCACCAGCGTGAACCTCGGCGTCCTTCTCTCGGATTTTGCCGATGTGAAGAACATCACCGGCACCATGAACCTCAAGCTCGACGGCACCGCCATCGGCGCCACCGACGACGAGCTGCTGGAGAACCTGGGAGGCAACCTTGCCTTTTCGCTTGCGGACGGCGTCTATACAGGTGTGGATGTCTGGTACGAGATCCGGCGGGCCCATGCGCTGCTCCGGCGCACGGCCCCCCCGGCCCGGAGCGGCCCCGAGGAAACGCCCATCAGGATTCTCGATCTGACCGGCAAGCTCAGTAATGGCGAGCTGCGCACCGACCGCTTCAACGCCGAGATTCCCTTCCTGCGCGTATCGGGCGCCGCGACGGTGGACTTCCCAGAAAGCAGGCTGGACAGCAACCTCACGGCGCTGGTCTTCGAGAAGCCCGTCTTTCCGGACGACAACACGCTGGAAGACCTCGTAAACGTGAGAATCCCGCTGACCGTGAGCGGGCCCGTCGCCAGCCCGAAGGTGCGGGTTGACCTCAGCAAGATGGTCAAGGGCGCGCTGAAGGAGACGCTGCGCGAAACTCTCCAGGACAAGCTGCGGGAGCAGCTGGGACTTGGCAAGACCGCTGAGGAGGCGCCGCCCGCTGAAGGCGAGCCGGCAGCACCGGTGGAGAAGAAGAAGGAAGACCCGCTGAAAAAGGCCCTCGACCGCCTGTTCCGGCCGTAGGAGCGGCTAAATCTCGACGACGGTGCTCAGGATCACCACGCGCCGCAGCGGCATGCCGAAGAACTCGGCGGCGCCCACGGAGCGGCGCTGCAGCCAGGCGAAGAGTTCCCGCTGCCACCGGTGGTGGCGCCGCTGCTCCAGGGGCACTACCACGTGCTGGCCCAGGAACAGCGTGTAGTTTCGCGTGAAGATCCGCAGGCCCTGCAGATTGCACTGCTGGATGATTTGCATCACGTCCGGGTCCTCCATGAACCCGTAGTGGGCCCGCACGGAGTAAATGGATGGTTGAATGGTGTCGATTTCCAGCCGTGCGCTCTGTAGCACCTTCGGCACCCGCCGGAAGTCGATGTGCAGGAACACGACGCTCTCGTGCACCACCCGGTTGTGCTCCAGATTGCGCAGAAAGGCGCTCGGCACCGAGTCTGGCCGGCTGGCGAGGAAGATGGCGGTGCCGCTCACCTCCTTGGTGCCGGTTAGCAGCTTTGGCAGCTCCTTCAGTTTCACGGCAGTAGACTCCAGCTGGGCGCCAAGCTGCTCGCGGCCATCGTGCCAGACGGTGAACACCAGGAAGATGGCGGAGGCCATGGCAAGCGGTACCCATGCGCCGCCCGCAAACTTGGTCAGGTTGCCGAAGATGAAGACGGTGTCGACGAGGAAAAAAGTGCCGAACACCATGAGTATCACGGGCCAGGACCACTTCCACCCGAGACGGGCCAGCACCGCTGCAAGCAGCGTGTCGATCCACATCGTGCCGGCGACGGCCGAGCCGTAGGCAACCGAGAGTGCCTCCGACGAGCCGAAGCCGACGGCCATGATCATGACCAGGACCAGCATCACCCAGTTCGTGACCGGCACATAGATCTGCCCATGCTCACGCGCCGAGGTCTGGATGATCTTGACCCGGGGCATCAGGTCAAGCTGTACGGCTTGCCGCGTTATCGAGAACGCGCCGGAGATCGTGGCCTGGGACGCAATGATGGTAGCGGCGGTGGCGAGCACGATCATCGCAGCGAGGAAAGGTTCGGGCACCAGGCGGAAGAAGGGGCTGTCGAGGCTCGTCGGGTCGCGCAGGGCGAGGGCGCCCTGCCCGAGGTAATTCAGCACCAGTGCGGGCCACACGAAGCCGAACCAGGCGGTTCGAATGGCAGGCTTGCCGAAGTGACCCATGTCGGCGTAGAGGGCTTCGCCGCCCGTGACCGCCAGAAAGACCGCGCCGACGATAAACAGGGCGAGCCCCGGTTCATGCAGGACCAGGCCCAGGGCATAGAACGGGTTGAGGGCCTGGAGGATGGCGGGTGTCTGGGCGATGGAGTGGATGCCGAGCACGCCGAGTACTCCGAACCAGACCAGCATCACCGGGCCGAAGTAGCGGCTCACACTGGCGGTCCCCGAGCGCTGGATCAGGAACAGTCCGATCAGGATGCCGCAGGTGAGCGGCAGCACGAATCGCTCGAACTGCCGGTTGAGCACCCCGAGGCCCTCGACGGCGCTGAGCACGGAAATCGCCGGCGTCATGGCGGCATCGCAGTAGAAGAGGGCGGCGCCGAGCGCGCCGGCCAGCAGCAGGTTTCGTGACCAGCGCCCCATCATGTAGAAGTGCTGTTCGAGGCGCGCCAGCAACGCGAGGATGCCGCCTTCGCCTTCGTTGTCCGCGCGCAGGATGACGACCAGATACTTGAGACTGACGACGAAGACCAGGCTCCAGAATATTAGCGAGAGCGAACCAAATATCCCGAGGGCGAGGGGTGCGCTATCGGCCGCCTTGACGGCGGCGCCGAACGCGTACAGCGGGCTGGTGCCAATGTCGCCATAGACGACACCGATGGCGCCGATCACTGTCGACGCCCTGAGTCTGGAACTGGACATGCCGGGGTATGAGATCTGCTGTAGGAGCGGCTTCAGCCGCGACCTGTCGCCACGGCGCGCGCATTCTGCGCCTGCCTGCAGTCAGTCGGCAAGCGAAACGGTACCCTAGCCGACATGCCCGCCACCTTCGCCCCCCACGTCGCCCCGGCACTTCTCACCTGGTGGGACCAGCACGGCCGCAAGGACTTGCCCTGGCAGCAGAACCCGCCTGGCAACCCGGGGCGCTACCGGGTGTGGGTCTCGGAAATCATGCTGCAGCAGACTCAGGTGGCGACGGTACTGCGCTACTACGACGCCTTCCTCGCTGCGTTCCCGGACGTCATCACCCTGGCCGACGCGGAACCGGACGCGGTGCTGCACCGCTGGTCCGGGCTCGGCTACTACGCCCGGGCCCGGCACCTGCACCGGGCGGCACGAGTGGTGCGGGACGAGCACGGGGGCAAGGTGCCGACGGACTTCGAGGCGTTGTCCCGGCTGCCCGGCATCGGCCGCTCCACCGCCGGCGCGATCCTCTCCCTCGCGGACCACCAGCGGCACCCGATCCTGGACGGCAACGTGAAACGCGTGCTCGCGCGGGTCTTTCGCGTCGAGGGCTACCCGGGGGAGACCGCGGTGGCGAAGCAGCTCTGGACCCTCGCCGGGCAGTGCACGCCGGCGGAGCGGGTCGCCAACTACACCCAGGCCATCATGGATCTCGGCGCCTCGCTCTGCGCGAGACGCAAGCCGGCCTGTCCGCAGTGCCCGCTGGCGGACGGTTGCGTCGCTCACTCAGACGGCGTGGCCGCAGAATTGCCGGCACGCAAGCCGCGGAAGGCCCGGCCCCGAAAGGCCACCGTGATACTGATCTGTGTCCGCCGGGACGGCGCCGTGCTGCTGGAGCGCCGCCCCAACGCCGGCATCTGGGGCGGCCTCTGGGGCCTGCCCGAGACCCCCTCCATAGAAGCAGCGGCCGGCTGGTGCGCCACGGTCCTCGGTACCGCGCCCTTGAGCCAGCGCGTGCGACCCGTGCTCCAGCACGGCTTCAGCCACTTCGACCTGGATATGACCCCGGTCGAACTGCGCGTGGAGTCGGCACCGTTGCGGGTGATGGAGGGCGACCGTTGGCTCTGGTATAAAACCGATGCACCGGCCCGCGTGGGCCTGGCGGCCCCAATCGCCAAACTGCTCTCATCCCTGTAGGAGCGCGTTCACGCGCGACATCTCACCAATGACCCGCACCGTCACCTGCGTCCTCCTTCGCATCCCGGCCGATGGCCTGGACTACCAGCCCTACCCGGGCGACCTCGGCAAGCGCATCTACGACAACGTGTCGAAACAGGCCTGGCAGCAGTGGCTGGGTCACCAGACGATGCTTATTAATGAGTACCGGCTGAGCCCCATCGAGCCCAAGGCCAGGAAGTACCTCGAGACCGAGATGGAGAAATTCTTTTTTGGCGGCGGGTCGGAGAAGCCGCCGGACTTCAAGGGCTAGGCGCCCTCGGACCGGCTGTAGGAGCGCCTTCAGGCGCGACGATTCTTCGCTACGGCGAGGATCACTTCGAGTTCATGAGGTCTTCAAGATCGCCCGAGTGAGTGAAATCCACGCCGGGCAGGAGACCCCCGCGTGCGCGGGAAACAGGGAGCTTGACCTTAATAAGGGACGTCAGGGTCCGGCCGTCGGCGGCCGCCCTTTCCCGGGCTCTCTTGAGCAGTTCGCTGCGCAGGCGCACCGTAGTTTTCATGGGCGGAAGGATACAGCGGGGACTATGTCTCGTGCGCCTCGCATTCCTCAGGGAGATTAGCCCTGGCGGGGCCCCGCTTGACCGGGTAGACGCCGAACTGCGTAAAATACCCGGCCTTCGGGTCGTTCCCGCAGGAGCGCCGACCGGCGCGACCTCTTCTAAAAGCATGGCCAGGTAGCTCAGTTGGTAGAGCAGCGGACTGAAAATCCGCGTGTCGGTGGTTCAATTCCACCCCTGGCCACCATTTACCAGTTGGTCCATACCGGACACATGGTTTACACCGGTACCGGGGCGAAGGGGTTGGGCGCGGGTTCGACGCGGTCCTCCTGATGCCCCGAATGGCCCCAATTGTGGGGGCAACTATGCGGATTACCTGCCGGAGCGCCGGAAGATGATGCGGGCGTGGGCGGATTATCTGGATGGGTTGAGGCGGGGGGCGGATGTGGTGGGGATTGCGACTGCCAGGGTGGCGTAGGCCCTACTTGGGAAGTTCGGAAAATCCTGCTTCGAATTGCCTCAGGAGAGACTCGGCGTGTCCGATGGGGTCCGGACGACTGGCTAGCGATATGGAAATCTCTGTTATCAATGACCTACGTGCTACTCCCTGGCTCAAGCACGCGTTTACAGCTCTTCGCGTAACCGGACTCACGGCCCCGGCTGCATCCTTGCCCAACAGGCGTGATCCCGCCAGGTCGATGTCGAAATCCACAGCCGTTAGCGTAACTATTTCATCCTCATACAGCCGGGAGGAAACGATTCGCTGATAGGTTGTCAGCAGGAATTCGAAGTCCCGCGCATCCTTCACGGTATGCAGTCGCCGATCTCCCCACGCCAGAATTTTCAGGACGGCGAGCATCGGAAGCGATACGACCGGAACAGCAAAGTCAGGCTCGACTACGACGGTACAGGCTGAGCCCAAAGCGTCGTCGTAGCCAACCACATTCATGATGACCGCGTAGTCAGGTGGCCAGGCCAGCTGCGCGTTCTCAGTGGCGATGCCGCCAAATGGGATCAGATCAACCGGGTAACCAGGACTATTCTCGGAACCTGAGAACCGGAGTCGGCCGGGATTTTCAGGAGTAGCGACGAAGCCCGAGTTCCGGGTTAAAGCCGATTTCAACTGGGTGAAGGCATTCCAATCCGGGAGAGCGAAAGCCAGGTCCACATCGCGTGTTGCCCTTGGCACAGCGATACTGTGAACATGCCAGGCCAAGATGTCCCGCGCCATGGCACCGCAAACGAAATAGGGGATGGTCTGGCGGCTTGCTTCCGCGGATATAGCCCGAAGAATGGCCGCCGTCAGGGGATCGAGAGGTCGTTCGGGATCAATCTTCAGCATTGCGGAGCAACTTCTGCCGGATGGTCTGGGCTACTTCAATATTCCTGGGCTCCAGTGTCGCCATCAGGTCCGCATACACCAATAGGGGCGGCGCACAGTCGGGATTCTCTGTCGCTTCCGGCAAGTTCCAGAAGCGATCAAGGATTTCGATGTCGCCTTTGGGGTCGGCCCGTAAACGGATTTGGAGACGTCCAACAAGGTCTTGAAGAAGCTCTGCCCGGTACTCGCGATCGGCATAGATGGTGTATGCCTTGGGCGTGAGATTGTTGATCAAGCGGTCTGCCGCGACCTCCCCGCCCCATTTCGCCCGCACATCGCGAAGGTTCAGGGTTTGCCACCAGCCTGCCGTCTCAGTCCTGAATCGCCGGGGATTAAGCTTCGGACGCAGCTTCATGGCATAGGTGGTCGCCCATTCGTCAATCAGGCGTTCGCGGTCGACTAGTCGCCGACCGCCTTTCTCCCCAATGACCAGGCCGCGACGTTCAAGATCGAGGAACACCCAGCCAACGGTTCCCAGGGCGACGCCAGCCGCGTCGACGATGTCCCTGTACGGGGCGTTGAGCAGGTCTGGATTGCAGAGGAGTGCGAACGTGACCCGCAGCGCAGTCATCGTGCCTGCACCCCGGGTACCGGGCATGGCGCCAATTTCGGTCGGTCGCTCACCCTTGATGAAGACGTAGAGGCCTGGACGGCGCAGATAGGCGTTACCAGCTGTGTCGATGAACTGCAGCTCCAGTTCCTCGCGGCAGCGCGTGGCCAGCGCCGGTGTCATGTACTCGGTTACCAGAAGGCCGCGTTCGCCGTAGTCCTGAAGCTGACGCTTCGCATTGGCGAGGGTGGTTGCACGGTCGGCAATTGCCTTCGCTTCGATCAGGTATTCGTACTGGCGTCCCTCCCATCGGATCTCCACGGCGTGCTCGCGTGCAGTGACTCCGGCCTGAAGGCCCGTCTGTCTCGCCAAGGCCTCCAGTGCACGGCCGAGTAGGTCGGGTTCCGTGTGGGCTGCGGTTTTGGGCTGGTTTTGCATTGGGGTAACGAGGGAGGGGTCAGAGGGTCTGTTCAGGAAACGGAACTGTACACGTTCCGCGAACAAACGACAAACCTGAACATTTGGATCCCTGTTGACCCCGGATCTATCAATTTCGATCAAATCTGGGCGCCAGGGCGGAAATATATCTACATTCCCTTGGAATTCAGACGGATACCCGGCACGGCGCTAGCCAACAACAAGACGGGAAAAGTCATCTACACGCCCCCCGTCGGCGAGGCCCTGCTGCGCGACAAGCTGGCCAACTTGAAAAGGTTCGTGCACGGGGAGGACAACCTGGATCCCCTGGTGCGGATGGCCGTCGCTCACTACCAGTTTGAGGCCATACATCCGTTCACGGACGGGAACGGGCGCACCGGACGCATCCTTAACCTCCTGATGCTGGTGGAGCGGGGCCCGCTCGATGAGCCCATCCTCTATCTCTCCAGGTACATCATCGAGAACCGGGCCGCCTACTATCGCCTCCTGCTTGACGTGACTCTCAGCAATGCTTGGGAACCCTGGATTCTCTACATGCTGGCTGCAGTGCTCGATACGGCCCAGTGGACCCAGGCCCGGATCGCCGCCATCAAGGAGCTGATGCAGGTGACAGCTGACAAAGTGCGGTTGAAGGCCCCGAAGATCTACAGCCAGGAGCTGGTCGACGTGTTGTTCAACCAGCCCTACTGCCGGATCGGGAACCTGGTCGAGGCTGGGATCGCCAAGCGGGAGACGGCGTCACGCTATCTGAAGGCTCTGGCCGCGGCCAAACTGCTGCGGGAGGAGAAGATTGGTCGCGAGAAGTTGTTCGTGAACGCGAGCTTTCTTGACCTGCTTGTTGACGAAGAAGCCAGCGGGTAACAGGTAGACCAGAATGGACAAAATTGAACGCAGCGATCCCGTAGATGCACTCATCCTGCTTCGTGACGAGCTGCGGCGCTTCGCCGCAGACCGCGATTGGGATCGGTTCCACTCTCCAAAGAATCTAGCTTCTGCCCTGTCAGTTGAGGCTGCGGAGCTCCTTGAGCCCTTTCAGTGGCTGACCGAGGAGCAGAGCTGTCACCTTACTGCGGAGCAGTCGGAAGCCGTTCGCGAAGAAATGGCCGATGTTCTGCTCTACCTGATTCGCCTTGCTGACAAGTTGCATATCGACCTGGTAGCTGCAGCCAGTGACAAGATCGTCCGCAACTCCGCCAGGTACCCCGTCGAAAAGGCGAGGGGTTCCAGCAAGAAGTACACGGATCTCTAGTCTGTTCCGTAAAGGATCCTTGCGATCGTTTATCAGTCTACCTGTTAACGGGCGTCGAAGGCGGACCAGACTCAGGCGTCCGATGGTGACCACCGGCAAACAGCCACGATCTCGCTGGACCCCTGCCTGCGGTAGCGGGTCAGTGATGGCTACTCGCCCGGAATTTCATGAGACAACGTTACGTCATGACGCCAAAGCCCGGATTTCCCGACGGATTACGTCCAGACCACGCCGCATTGCTTCCGCTAGGCCTAATGTAACGCGGACATCGCCGCCAGTATCGTGATTGACTAACGGCCACGGTTGCCACTACTGTCTAAAAGAAAAGCGCAACCAATCCAGCGCGTCCATGCGAACTTACCATCAACAACAAATCTACCGAGGGAGCACCCAACAAATGAGAAAGACTATCCTCACTGTCCTGTCAACCGCTCTGGTTATGGTGTCCGGCACCGCCAGCGCCGGGCTGGCACGCGGGCACCTGTACTCGACGGCCGCGGTCAACCGCATCTGCAAGGAAGCGCAGCAGGTCATCGCCAATACCACACT